>CAYWCJ010000081.1:0-14699 GCA_964456595.1 uncultured Gemmatimonas sp.
GTCAGTATGCGCGCCAGCACGGACTCGGCTCACGAGGCGAAGAACGGACTGCACAAACCCTTTACGATTTGACGGAGGCATTTCGTTCCTGAGATTGCGAGAATTCTCGCGCTCGTGACGAAGTTGTGTTGAACGCGCTCGACACAGACGAGTTGGCGAAGGTCCCGCGGTCGCGGTCTCGAGGATGGATCGGCGCCTTGTCCTATTGTGCGGTCATCTTGTCCTATCACGACAATCGGGCGAAGACCCTCTTCCGCATGGCGGATCTGATGGACGCACGCGCCGAGGACTTCGCGCGAGATCACCATGCCACACTGTTCCGGTCTGTTCCGCTTCTTCGGCGGGCTGGCCATGAGTGCGATGGGTGGCGGCTACCGAACGACATACGAACCGGCGGTGCGTTCGGGCGCAGCATCGATGCGAGTCTGCGCGCAGGAAGGAGCGGCGGACGCCCGCTGCTTTCTACATCTCGTAGCCACCGGATGTTGGCACCGTTCGCCATGGAAAAACGCGGCTGGCGTCCTCACGCCCTTGGCCTTGGCGTGTCGGCGTCGAGGTATTCGGGATAGACGATCTTCTTGTCCACCGCCATCTCAGGCGTCGGCCAGAACTGTCCGCCCATCCCGCCGATGATCAACCCGGAGTTGATGATCGTCGGCCCAGGAACCCATCCCTGCTCGATGGCCTGGCGCAAGGCGACATCGGCGTAGTTGCCGTTGTTCCCCATGTCGCGCACGATGGTGAATCCGGATGCCAGCATCTGGATGCCGTTCGACACCGCCTGGATCGCGCGCAGCGGCGTCGATTCCATCACGTACGGGTCGATGAGGCGCCGACCGGCCGCGGGCACGGACCCCCCTGACACCCTGCCATGGACGCTTCGCCGCCGCCGTCGCCTACCGCAACCTCACGCTCCACGCAGCTGCGGCCGGCGGAGATCGCGCGTCGCGGTGAGTACCGCTGGGCGACCGCTACCGCCTGGTGCGGCGACGTCGTTGACGGGACATTGGCGGCGACGGGGCCGTGGAATGATATTGCTTTGATGTGCGTCCCTACTGAACGACGACTGGGTACGGCGTCCGATGCGCGACTGCCGGGATTCGACCTGATGACGTGCGGTATCGCCGACCTCGCGGTCGGTACGGTGAGCGTGGAATCGCTGTTGGTCTCAATCGGTGCGCCTCGCCTGCGCACCCTGGGGTTTGCCATTCCGACGCCGTTCGCCGACGCAGAAACGCGCCTGTTTGTCCTTCTCACGCAACAGTACGCGGACGGCGCGCACAGTCGCTACAACGGACTGGTGCGGCGGCTCGTCAGCTTCCAGCGGGCGGCAGCGTGCGCGAGATAGCGTGCGCGAGATAGCGTGCGCGAGATAGCGGACCGCGCGCGCATTGAGGCGTTCATGGCCGCGCTGGCACGCGAAGCGACCGCGGACGTGAGCGTGTTTCTCGTTGGGGGCACCAGCGCCGTGTTGCTGGGATGGCGCGACAGTACGATGGACGTCGATCTCGCCATGCGTCCAGAGAACGACGGGATGCTCCGCGCGATTCCGCTGCTCAAGGAACGGTTACGGCTCAACGTAGAATTTGCATCACCCGACCTGTTCATTCCGGTGCCCGCTGGGTGGGAGGCGCGCAGTGCATTCGTGACGAGGATTGGCCGCGTCACCTTCTATCATTTCGATCTCTATGCGCAAGCGTTGGCCAAGGTTGAACGTGGGCACACGCGTGACTTGGCTGATGTGCGCGCGATGGTGGAGCGCGGTCTCGTCGATCCGCGCGAGGCGCGCGCGTACTTCGAGCGTCTGGAACCCGAGCTCTATCGTTTCCCGGCGCTCGACGCCGCGTCGTTTCGCGCCGCCGTGAATGCGGCGTTTTCTGGCTGAGCGATGAGACGAACGCCTCCTCGCTGAAGTCGCCGCACTGACTGGCGAGACGAAGACCGAAGCCATTCGGCGCGCGCTCGAGGAGCGCCGTGATCGGCTCACGCGATATCCGGATGCCGCCCATGCAGGTGATCGCCTGCGGCGCGTGCTGGAACGTGAGATCTGGCCAACGATTGCAGGAGCCCAGTTGGGGGGCCGATCACGCAGGCCGAGGAAGAGGCCATCCTCGGCTATGACGAGGGCGACGCGTGATTCTCGACAGCCCGGCCGTCGTCGCTCTGGTTTTGCGCGAACCCGAGCACGAGCGCATCCTCGATCGCGTGCAGTCTGCGACGCTGGTGTCGATTGGTGCCGCGACATTGCTCGAAGCCGGATCGCGCTCTCGTCGCGACTGGGCAAAGACGCCCGCGGCCGATTGGCTCGGCTGCTGGACCAGGGCGCCATCGCCGCCATCGCCGTCATCGCCAACGAGCCCTGGCTCTGCGTCGGCGACTACTTACCACGGCGCGGTTGCAGCATCCGCACATCCTCCTGCTGCTCGACAGCGGCGAGGCCAACGGCCTGTTGTACTACGTGATGCCGCTGGTCACGAGCGAGACACTGCGCGCGCGCCTCGAGCGGGAGCGGCAGCTGCCGATCGACGACGCGGTCCTGATCGCGCGTGAAGTCGCCGACGCGCGTGGCTACGCGCATAGGCTGGGAGTAGTCCACCGCGACATCCAGCCCGAAAACATCCTGCGGCAAAACGGCCACGCGTTGGTGGCCGACTTCGGCATAGCGCTCGCGGTGCAAATCGCCGCCGGGGCGCGCATGACGCAAACGGGACTGAGTCTCGGCACGCCGCAGTACAGGAGTTCCGAGCAGGCGATGGGCGAACGCACCATCGACGCGCGGTCGGATATTTATGCGTTGCGGGCAGATTGTGGTCGTCGAGCACTGGCTTGAAGAACTCAAAGCCAAGCCCACGCCGTGAGTGCCGACGAATGCGGGAAAGGTCGTCGCGCTGCGCGCTCCCGATGTCGGTTTCGCAGCGGCGCGACTTCCGGACAAGTAGTCGAGTTGAACAGGTTACAATGCTGTCCACCCATTTCCTTGTTTGAGGTCTCATGCATCGTTCAACGTCCGCCGCACTGCGCAGTGCCGCCGCACTCGCGCTGGTAACCGCGCTGCTGGTGCCGCGCGCGGTCACCGCGCAACCGGTCACTGCCACCGCCGCACCCTCCATTGCCACCGACCCCGATGTCCTTGGCGCCGAACGACTCTTCTCGGCGTGGATGGAAGGACAGATCGCGTACCGCGGACTGCCCGGCATTGCGGTCGGCGTCGTGTACGATCAACAGCTCGTGTGGGCCACGGGATTTGGGTTTGCCGACGTCGCCAACCGAGTAGCGATGACACCGCAGACCAAGTTCCGCATGGCATCGCACAGCAAGATGTTCGCCGCCATCGCGATCATGCAGCTGCGCGAGGAGGGCAAGCTGCGCCTCGACGATCCGGTCCAGAAGTATCTGCCGTGGTTTCAGGCGAAGCCCGCCGGTACTGACGACGGACCGATCACGATCGAGCAACTGCTCTCACATGTGTCGGGATTGCAGCGTGAGGCCGGCGACCACTGGTCGACGAACAGCTTCCCCGCAGAAAGCGAGATCAGGCGACTCTACGCCGACCGACAGGCTGCCTTCGCGCCGAGTGTCCGGTGGAAATACTCGAACCTTGCGTTCGCGGTTGCGGGGCTGGTCGTCGAGCAGGTGACGGGGCAGAAATGGGCGGACTACGTGGAGAAGAACATGTTCATCCCGCTTGGCATGACCGAGTCGAGCGTCGACCGGAACGTGCCCGGCCTGACGGTGCCCTACGGACGCCGCATGCCCGACGGCACGCGCGCCATCATTCCGTTCATCGATGCGCGCGGCATGGCGGCCGCCACCGGTGTCACATCAAACGTGACCGACATGGCGAAGTTCGTTTCGGCGCAGTTCCGTCGCGGACCGCGTGGTGGCGCGCAGATCGTGAACAGCGGCTCGTGGCGCGAAATGCACCGCGTGCGCGCAGTGGACGAGACGTGGGTGAGTGGCACGGGGCTTGGCTTCGACATCCGCCGCATCAACAACCGATCGTGGGTCGGGCACGGCGGCGGTTATCTGGGCAACACGACGCAAACGTTCTTCCAGCTCGACGACAAAGTTGGCGTGATCGTGCTGACGAACACGAATGACTCCAACGTGGGCGACATTACGCGCCAGCTGGCGTTAACGGTCGGTGCCGCCGTGGCGAAGGCCGCTGCGCCGAAGCCTGTCGTCGTGGCATGGGACGCGTCGTGGTCGCGCTTTGTCGGTCTTTACCGCGACGCGTGGAGCGACGTGCAGGTGGTGCTGCTCAACCAGAAGCTCGTGCTCATCACGCCGAACGGCGAGAATGTGGACACGCCCGTGGCACTCGAGCCGCTCGGCGGCGGACGCTTCCGCTACACAGCACCCACCGGAGGGGCCGCCGTGGGTGAGGTCGTGCGCTTCGCCGAGGAGAACGGCCGGGTGAGTCGGATCTACATCGGCGACGGGTTCTATAATCGCGTCCCGTCGACGTCATCTTCTTCCAGCAGGAACTGAGAAGGGAAACGCGGCTCCACCGCCCGCGCACGAGCGCGCGAGAAGATAGCAGTCCCGATGGTCGAGAGTGCTGGCGTCGGCGACGGCGAAAGCGTGATGACGCTGCCGTCGTCGAGCGGGAAGAACCAGTTTTTCCTGATGCGCTTCGCCAGGCCCCGGCGTCACGTACAGCACCCCATCGATGATCTCGTAGCGCTGCCCGTCGTCCGGCAGCTCGTCGAGCATGTCGACGGTCCATTCGATGGTCGTGGCTGGCATGCCCATACGTTATTCCGTTTGGCGAGGGGAGAGCAAGGCGGCATGGCACACCGTACATGCACGAGCCCGACGCTCCGTTACCGATCTACCGCAACTCGGCACCGATCGACGCCACCGTACGAGTGTCTTTACGATGCACCGTGTCAACGCGACGCCGATGTCTGCTCCGACCGCTACTTCGACGCGCGACTGAACACCGCGCCATGCGGAATTGCCGCGGCATTTCCACCGTGCGGCCACGTAACGCCTGCCATCCGAATCCCTGGCTCGGCGCTGCCCGCTGCACGAAATCGGTCGTCGAGCGTGAGCTTGCCGGTTGCCTCATCGAAGCGCGCCATCAGTACGCGATTCGCCATCGCCGCGTAGCCGGTGATGACCACGCGCTGGTGATTCGGTTCGATGCCGATCCAGTGTGGGACGTCGTCCGGGCCAAGGGTGATGCGCGAGACTTCACGCGGCGCTGCCGGATCGGAGATATCCATGCTCACCACGGCACTCCACGCGGGCACCGTGATCAGGTAGTAATTGCCGACGACGATCGGGATGGCGCAACTGGTGTCCTTCTTGCGAGGAAACGAGGCCACCATGCGAGCACTCGGCGCACTGCTGGCAATGCCGTCCAGCAGATACAGCCCGCAGTTGAAGGTCGAGACGAGCACCGTCTTGCCGTCGCTCAGCACGCGCGGTTCGGCAGAGAGAAATCCTTCGTCGCCGCGCGGACCTGCCGGAAGTTGGATTGTGTGCTGCACCGACAGATCGGAAAGTCGCCACAGCTGCAGCGCCTGCGTGGTGTCGCCATCGTCCATGTTGGTCGTCGTGACAATAACGCGATCGAGCGCGGGAAGAATGGCCGCCGAGTACGGACGTATCCGTCGATCCACATCCGGGGTGTTGGCGGACGACGTGCGCACGACATCGCCCTGTGCGGTGAACTCAACGACACCTCCCGGCGCGACACCCTGTGCGTCGTGCTGCATCTGGAAGGTGGAGAGCACGTTGCCACTCGGCAGTCGCCAGAAGCTATGCGGATGCATGAGCGCGCCCACGTTGCCGAACTGCTTGGCGATTCGAGGCGTGGTGGGGGTGGAGAGATCGAAGATGAAGGTCTGGCCGCTGCCGAATGCATTTGCAAAGAGCTGGTCGTCGGCTGGCATGCTGTGCTCGGTGTGGTGCGTCCAGTTGCGCCGGCCTGGCACCGCGAGCGTCGTCACCAACTGACCGTACTGTGCCGTCGTGGTATCATCGCGCACGTCGTACACCGCGAGAAAGTCCGATGCCGTCGTGTCGGCGGACGACGACCAGAGATAGAGGTAGTCGCTGGGCGCGGTCGGCGTGACGACAGGCCCGGTTGATGATGATGCCGACGACGGAGGCGCGGATTCACGCGACGTGCAGGCGGGAAGCAGCACGGCAAGGACGAGCAGCAACGTGTGGTTGTGTGGCATCATGTGCTCCTTACGATGAATGCGGCTCGCTGCGGCAGCGCCCAGGCCGTCCGGATCGTCGCGCAGCCGGCGAGGAGGCGGATGTCGATCATGCCGCCCTTGCTCTCACGATGTGTCTGGCGCGTTTCGTCCCCGCCCGCCCGGATCCCCACACAATGAGACGTTTCCCTCTGTGCGCGCTCCCGGCTGTTATCTGGCTGTGCGCGGTCGCGCCAGGGCTGCACTTTGGGCGCCGGTTCCAACGTCGTGATCGACAGGTTCGTGGCGACGGGCCGGCTGTGGCGGGAGTGCTCGAGTGGAGGTTGCATGCAGGCGAACGGTATGCAGCTGGCCAGATGAACGCGCCTACTTTCGCTTCCCCATTGTCGCGTCCATCAACACCCACACGTTCGGGTCCAATCGCACGTCGTCGGGCGCCGACGGGGCGTTGATGGTGAAGACGTGCGACTTCGCGTCGAGCTGCACTTGCTCGATGGTGGGCGTCACCTGCCCCTTGAGGTACACGCCGATTTCGATCGGCATGCGGATCAGGTGGTTGTCGCCTTGCCGCTGTTCGAGCGTCACGCGCACCTGCTTTGCACCGGCGTCGTATGTCCACTGGCCCGCGATCTTGAGCCGGCCGGGCTTGTCGAGCCACTGCTCGAAGAACCACCCCAGCTCACGCCCCGATGCCTCCTCCATGGCCCGCCGAAAGTCGGCCGTGGTGGCGCTGCCGTTGAAGTGCCGCTGATAGTAGCTGCGGATACCTCGTTGGAACGCATCGGGGCCGACGACCCCGCGCAGCATGTGCAACGTCCAGCTCCCCTTCTGGTAGGTCTGTGAACTGGTCACATCCTCCATACGACTGAGGTTCTGGTGCACGATCGTGTAGGTCGGATGCAGCGAATCGTACGCCATCACGCTCCTCCGGCTCGACGCGAGCCCCCGCACGAATTCGTCCCGGCCATAGGCGTGTTCGATGTAGAGCAGCGTGAAGTAGGTCGCGAAGCCCTCACTGAGCCAGACGTCATTCCAGTCGTATTCAGTGACGGCGTTTCCAAACCATTGATGGGCGATCTCGTGAATCACCACATTCCGCCATCGGACGCTTCCGGTCCCGGTGACAGAGTTCTCGCTGTAGAGGATCGCTGATGCCGCCTCCATACCGCCGCTGACGCTGTTGGACTGGATGTTGGCCAACCGCTCGTAGGCGAACGGACCGACGTAGTCACTGTAGAAGGCCAGCACGTCCTTGGTCGGTGACGCAAAGTCGGCAAAGCCCGCATCACGATCCTGCGGATAGACCCACGTTTCGATCGCCTTCCCGTCGAAGGTTCCGACGCGCTGTACGGCGAAGCGCGCCGCCCCAAGCACGTAGAGCCATGGTGCAATCGGCACCGAGTTCTTCCAGTGCGTACGACGGCGACCACGAGGCACGTCGGTGAGCTCGACCTGCAGGCCGTTGGACACCACCTGATAGTGACTGGGCGCGGTGACGATGAACTCGCTCGTGGCCTTGTCGTACGGATGATCGATCGTCGGCAGCCAGTGACGGGCCTTGTTCGGCCAGTTGTCGCTGAAGAAGGTGCGATCGCCGTGCCGGTTGTTGCCGATCTTGAGTCCGGTGGCGGGCGTGCCGCGGTAGCGGACCACCAATCGCGCGCGCGTGTTCAGCGCGGGGGCAGTCGCGAGCGGAACGAGCAGCTCGTCGTTGCGATGGGTGAACGGTACAGGCGACCCGTCCATCATGACGCCTGACACCATCATTCCCTTTCCGCCCTGTGTCTCGCCCGCGTTGATCAGGTCGAGTCGCACCGATCGCACACCGGCCGCCACGAATCGGAGATCCAGTGCCAGTTCACCGACGATCATGTCGGTCGAATCCGTCAGCTCGATCGCGAACGCGTAGTTGAGCGCGTCGATGCCGGGATTCTTGGGGTAGGTGTCAACAGGAGCCATCGGCACCAGGACGGCGCCCAGCAGGGCAAGGCGCGACGTGACCGCGTGATGCCAGCGCTTCATCGGCGGGCCCCCGTCACATCACCGGCTGGCGCGACGGGGCGACGCTCCTGTACGAGACCGGCTTCGGCAATCGTCCGCTCCACATCGGCAACCCGTGACGGGACAAAGCCGCTGAGATTCTCCACACCGTCCTGGGTCACCAGTGCCACGTCCTCGATCCGGATATAGAGCTGCTCCTCAGGGATCCAGATCATCGGATCGATCGTGAACACCATGCCCGGCGCGAGCGGCACGCCGCGCACGCGTCCCACGTCGTGCACGGCCATGCCCACCGGATGCTGGAAGTGGCCGCGGAAGATCACACCCTGCTGAACCGCCCGGAGATGGGCAGGCGAGGCAAACGTCTTTCCGACCAGGTACTGCTTCATGTCTGCCGCCGCCCGGTCGAGGACGTCGTCAGCGGTGACGCCTGGCTTGATGTAGCGGAACAGCGCGTCACGATAGGCGACGATGAAGTCGTACAACGCGATCTGTGCGGCGGTGAACTTGCCGTTGACCGGCCAGATGCGGGTCACGTCGCTGGTGTAGTAGCGATAGTCGGGGGCGTAGTCCATCAGCACCAGGTCCCCGTCGCGCAGTGTGTCAGACTTCCGGAAATAGTGCCCCAGGAAGGCGTTCGTGCCACCGCCGATGATCGAGGCGTAGCCATCGCCACGTGCGCCATTGACGTAGTAGGCGTACTTGGCAGCGGCGTCGAGCTGATACTCGTACACACCGGGGCCGGTGGATCGCATGGCCTCCATGATGCCGAGCCCCGCGAGCTGCGTGGCCTTGCGGATGAGGGCGATTTCCGCCGGACTCTTGATGACGCGCATCGCATCCAGCGCGGGCGAGAGGTCGCGCACCTGGAATTGCGGGAAGCGCTGCGTCACGAGCTGTACGAAGTGCGCCTCGCGCGACGGCCGGCCATCCCACGGATCACTCGCAGCACGGGCCTGCGCGTACAGCAACTCGTCACGACTGTCGTTGCCGGTCTCCATCGGGCTGAGCGGCGTGAACAGCGTCAGCGCCGGCGGACGAATCAGGTCGGCACTGACGAGGTCCGACGCGAGGCTCTCCAGCCCGCGCACCTGATCCACTCCGGTCAGTCGCATGACGAGCGCCGCGTCTTCCGCCGAGAGGAGCTTCCCTTCTGACCGCTCCCTCCCGTCGTCGCGGTGGGGGAGATACAGCGTGGATGTGCGGGTGCGGCCATTCAGCAGCAGATAGGCGTGCGCCGATTCCACACCGCACAGGTAGTAGAAGTCGTTCGACTGGCGGAACACGCTGAAGCCCGGCACGCCGCTGGCGCCCTGCACGATGGCGATTCCCTGAGCGCCGATGGCGGCGTAGATCCTCGCGCGGCGGGCAGCAAACTCCGACGTGGTGAAGTCGGTCTGATACCAGTGCTTCTCCTGCGCGTGCAGGGTGAGCGGCGTGGAGAGCAGCAGGCAGGAGGTCAGGCACCAGAAGCGAAGTCGCATGGGGCGGAGATTGGTGTGATGCCGCGCGGTGAGCGACGCACTCGGCTGTCCGGGGAAGCATACGGTGCCATGCCGCGGTGAGCCATATCCGCGGCCGACGGTATCGAGGGTGCACGGGGGTCATCGCGAAGTGCCTGACGTTTCGCACATGCAGACAACACAACCCCAAGCCCCACGTGCGATACGCCGTCGTGAGCCGGAGCAGCCAGTCCGCGATGGTGTGGTTCTCGGGCGCGCGCGTCGCCGTGTCGCGATAGCAGGTCTCGCTGATAGCCAAACGTCGCGCAGGCATGGCGAATGGTCGTGCGCTCGTGCGTCGCGCATGACGGGGCGGAGAACGACATCGCTCGCGCTCGCGCGGCCGGAGGCCAGTGCTGTACTTTCGACTCATGACGTCGAAAGCCCCTACCGCCGCCCTCACACGCGAAAAACTCCGCACGCTGGCTGGTGACCGCGCGTACGAGCGTGGCGAAGTCTACGCGCGCGACGGACGCGTCGGCGAGATCGCCGAGGATGGCGGTCATCTCACGGCCTCCGTGACGGGGGACATGCGATATCGCACCAGCCTGTGGGTGAGCGGCGCAAAAATCACCTATGCCTGCACCTGTCCGGTGGGCAGCGACGGGGCGTGCTGCAAGCACTGCGTGGCGTTGGGGCTGTGCTGGTTGGATCAAGGCGCTGGTACCGGAGCGGCAACAAACCGAGCCCGAATCGACTCCTCGTCCAAGCGTGTAGCGTCGGGGAAGCGGCGCGTCGCCGCGCGTCCTCTCACCATGAAGGACGTCCGCGCCCATCTTGCCGCACTGCCGACATCGACATTGGTCGAACTCGTGATGCAGCAGGCGATGGAGCACGATGGACTGCGCCAACGTCTGTTGTTGGACGCCGCCAAGTCCAGCGGTGGTGACGTGAGGATTCACACGTATCGTCAGGCACTCTCGGCGGCAATCGGCACCGGCGAGTTCGTCGACTACCGTGAGGCCGCTGGCTACTGCTCGAGTATCCACGAGGTCGTTTCGTCAATCGAACAGCTCACTCGCGAGCAGCCGGCGGCGGTTATCGACTTGGTCGAGCACGCGCTGTTGTTGATGGAGCGGGCGCTGGGCCACGTCGATGACTCCGACGGGAATGCGGGCGAGGTGATCGGCCGGTTGCTGTCGCTGCATCTGGCGGCGTGTACGCGGGCTCGCCCGGAACCGGAACTGTTGGCGCAGCGCCTGTTCGATTGGGAGATGCGGAGTGATTGGGAAATCTTCCACGGCGCCGTCTCCCGATACGCAAAGGTGCTTGGCACGGGTGGTCTCGCGCACTATCGCACGCTCGCCGAAGCGGAGTGGTCGACGGTGCCAGCACCTGGTGCCGGGCAGCTGACGCGCGCCTTTTCCGGCAAGCGTTTTCGGATTGCGTCGATCATGGAATCGCTGGCGCGTATGTCCGGCGACGTTGATGCCATCGCCGCCGTGAAGATGCGCGACCTTTCGAGCGCCTGGGCATACCTCACGATCGCCTCGCTGTACGACGAGGCTGGGCAGCGTGATCGCGCCATCGACTGGGCGGAGCAGGGCATCGCCGCGTTCCCCACGAGGACCGATATGCGGCTGCGCGAGTTTCTTGCGGCACAATACCAACGGGAGAAGCGACTTCCGGAAGCGATACACCTGCTGTGGATGAACTTTGCCGATCACCCCTCCAAATCGGGCTATGTCGCACTACACACGATGGCCGCGCCGGCGGGCGCGTGGCCGCAGTCGCGCGAGCGGGCGATTGGTGAGCTACGCGGACGCCTCGAGGAGCGTAAGGCTCACCCGTACGGGGGCGACGCGTCGCTGTTGGTGGAGATCCTGCTCTGGGAGGGAAACGACGATGCCGCGTGGAGCGCCGCGCAGAAATCGGGCTGCAACGAGCGCTTGTGGATGCAGCTCGCCAAGGGGCGCGAGACGTCGCATCCAGATGACGCCCTAACCGTGTATTGCAGCGCAGTGGAGCGAATGCTGTCCCGCAAGAACAACGATGCCTGCGGCGAAGCGGTGTCGACGCTGCGCGTCATCGCGCGGGTGATGAAACGCACGACGATCGCCGGTGGATTTGCGGGCTACCTCACAGAGCTGCGTGCCCGGCACAAGGCCAAGCGCAACTTCATCAAGATGCTTGATGCGGCGAGGCTGTGGGCGTGGTGCAGACGCGATCCCGACGTTCACGACGCCGAGGACCTTGCCGACCTCAACTCTCCCGGGGAGGAAGGACGTGGCGTTGCGGCCGCTATGCTTCGCGGCGGCGTGCTGCGCGCGGCGCTCGTGGAGTCGAGCCTTCCAGCACCTTCCGCAGCGCGGCATTCACTGCTCGCGCCGTCGGGAAGGCTTCGGCAACGTCGGGCTCCAAAAGCACAACATTCGTACTCTCCGCGTAACGCTTCGCATACTTTCCGCGAACGCCGCCGCTGAAGTCGTACTCGTCCCGCATCGAGACATTGTCCTTGGGAGCGCCAGGAGTCTTCTTCATGGTGTCGAGCGACACGCACGAGGAGTCCGACAAGGGCGAAGAAGACGCGGGTCGGCAAATCAAGGACAGTACGTTGCACTTGACGCGTCATCCCCAGTTGTACAGGTCTACTGTACAAGTTCAGGAGCATGTCGATGGCCATCAAAACCAGCTACAGCCACGCACGCGAAAACCTGGCCTCCCTGTGGGATGAGGTCGAGGACTCGCGCGAGGCGGCTGTGATTCATCGCCGCGGACACGAAGATATGGCGCTGATTCCCGCCGAGGAGCTCTCGAGCCTCCGCGAGACGGCATACCTGCTTCGGTCGCCGGAGAACGCGGTGCGCCTCCTTGCGGCACTGACGCGCGCGCGGCGTGGGCGGAAGAAGCCCACCGATCTCGCCACGCTACGGCGGGAATTGGAGCGCGCTCCCTGAGCGCACGGGCCAAGCGCGCGCGCTACGCCGTCGTCCAGAATGAATGTCTGGACGATCTCCGCTACTGGGTGGACACGAATCGCAGGACCGCCCTGCGCGTGCTCGACCTGATGGAGGCGGTGTGGCGCGATCCCTGAGTGGGATCGGGAAACCGGAGCCCCTCAAGTACTTCGGTGGCAATGTCTGGTCGCGGCGGATCAACGAAGCCGATCGACTGGTCTACGAAGTCTTCGACGACCGGATCGAGTTCTTGCAAGCGCGCTACCACTACGGCTGACGAAAGGGCGACGTCACGCGCACGTGCTGTAGCGGGCGCTCATTCCAAATGCGCGCGCACCGGGCTTCGGGATCGCTCATCTGCAGCAAGCAGCACTACGCGGCGCTCGCGTCGATCTCCTCGATGCGAACTTGAGGTAGGCTCGCCAGTTGCGGACCGTAAGCGCGTCCGGAAGCAGTACTACGCGGAGATACCGCTCTACCTCTGCAAAGTAGACCCATCGGCGGATCCGGCCATCCCCCTGCACGGCGAGCAACGCGAGGTTAGGCGCCGGTCGGGTGATCGCGAATGCGCAGTCGATCGGGTTCCACGATCCAGCGCGAGGCGCGCACCCGCTGCACGGACAGTGCCCGCACGGCCGCCTCAAGACATAGCAGCACCGCTCGGATCGACTGGTTGCGCGGACGGAGCACGATCACGCCGGGCGATCGACTGGGATCGTACCGGCGCGTGTCGGCGAAGTCCACATCCAGCGTCAGCAGCACACGGTCCTCAGCCTCGCACGCGGCCTGAATGGCCGCATCGAGCGCACCCGCCAGCCCCTCGTCGTACACATCGTGGACGTCCCAGCCAAGGGCGACCAGGCGTTCCCGTGCCGCGTGCGACGGATTCTCGTCGAGCTTGACCCGCACGGCTACGCCGGAATCGGGACGATCCGCTCGTGGGCAAGTTCGGCCGCGAACGCCAACGCGGCGGGGACATGCTCGGCGCGCAACCCCGGATAGTTGGCCAGGATGGACTCGACCGTCTCCCCGTCGGCGAGGTTGTCAAGCACGACAAAGACCGGGATGCGCGTGTCCCGCAGGCAGGGGATGCCGTGCATCCGCTCCGCGTCGAGCCAGATATGCTCGCGCCAATTCATCGTCGCCTCCGAGGTGATGGCCGGAATCTATCCCGCCGCGGCAGGGCGGCCAACGCAACCGCACAAAAAGCGATGGCGGCGGTAAGCGAAGACCTTGATTGCCAACGCAGCACGCCGGCTACGCGTGCGCGCGATACCATCACCGTCTGCGTGACTTGGAAACGTCGCGGGCGTGCCGTCCCTCACGTCGATGCAACGGCGCCTGCTGCCCGCTGCGCCGGAAGCTCGTTGAACTTGCGCAGGATGCTGTCGACCACCCCTTCCGGCATGAAGCGGCGGAGCGAGCGCACCTGCCCCGATTGCTTGTCGGCGGCATAGCGCAGCTTCGGCGTCGAGGCCGTCGCCGCCTTGACCACCGCATCGGCCACCACCTGCGGAGGATCGCCCGCCTCCACCCATTTACGCATCAGGCGCTCGCTGCGCGCGCGCTCGGCGGCATAGGCGGGGAGCGGCTGGTCGGCGCGCGTGAGGTTTTCTTCGAAGGCGGTACGCGTGACGCCGGGCTCCACGAGCACGGCCCGGATGCAAAGGCACGCAGCTCGTGATCGAGGAACTCCGTATAGCCTTCGACCGCGTGTTTGGTCGCGGCGTAGAAGGCGTTGTAGGGCGACGGGATCGGCCACCTGCGCGCGTATCGGAAGCAGCTCAAGACGGCCGATCTCTTGCTCATCGACGATCTTTTCCTGCGCAAACTCCCCGCGCAGGCGGGCGACGAACTGGCCGATGTGCTGATGAGCCGCTACGAAAAGGCCTCCACACTGGTGACGTCGAACCGACCCTTTGCAGACTGGGCGCGTTTGCTCGGCGATACCACAGGTGGGGGAATTTGAGGTGGCCACCGGGGTGCTGCACACGATACCCATGTGCTACGAGGACTCGTTGGAACGATTCAGTCGGGTATTGACTGCCCTGATCGGAGTGCGTCAGATCGCTCGGCCGTGTCCCGCGACGCCAGGCGACTCACAACATCTTCCACGCTTCCAACGC
>CAYWCJ010000082.1:0-14539 GCA_964456595.1 uncultured Gemmatimonas sp.
CCCTGCACAACTCTTCACCCGACACTCAGACCCACGGCTCACGATTGGGCAGTTGCCGTACCTATTTTCCCGTCCCTCGCACCACCCCCTCGATCACCCGTGTCGGATCGAAGTATCTCCGCGAAACGTCCAGTACAGCTTGCGCCGTCACGGACGCGATCCTCGACCCGTACTCGCTCGGTTCGTGCAATCCGTCCCCGAATAGCCACGCCTCGACCAAGTCGCCGAGGACGCTGCCGGCCGACTGCTGTGAAATCGCATTCGTGCCGATGAGATAGCGACGCGCACGATCGAGTTCATCCATCGTGGGTGCCTGCTCGCGCAACTTCGCGAACTCGGTCAGCAACCCTGCCCGCGCCTCGTCCTCCCGCGCCGGCGAGGTGGCGATGTACGCGGCAAAACTCCCCGCCATCCGTCGCTCGATTGGAAACGCGCTGACCGTGTAAGCGAGCGACTGCTTGTCGCGCAGCTGCTCGAAGAATCGTCCGCCAAGTCCGCTCGCGATGGCCGAGAGCACCTGCGTGGAAAAACGTTCGGGATCGTTGCGCGCCGGTCCGGGAAAGAGCAGCGCCAATGCCGTCTGTTGCTTCTCGCGCGTGTCGTTGGCGTTGAGCGCGACGGCCGACCACTGCACGGGATCGGGCGCGACGTCGTCGCGAAACGCGAGCGTATCGAACGCGCGAATGACCATCGCTGCCGCCTCCTCGGGTTGCACGTCGCCGACCAGCGCGATCACCGAGGCCGCCTGCTGGACATGCGCCGCATGGAACGCGCGCGCGGCGTCGGCGTCCAGCTTTGCCAGCGAATCGCTGGTTCCGATGACGCTTCGCGCGTACGGATGCGACGCATACGCCGCGCTCGTCGCCATGCGCATTGGCCACCGATACATGTCGTCGCGCAGGCGACCGTACTCGGCGATCGCCAGGGCGCGCTCCGTTTCCACACCATCGACCGGAAACGTGGGATGCTGCGTGACGTCGGCCAGCAACTCTGCGGCGACCGAGAGATGGCGCGTGGGAACCGACAGCGACCACCCCAGACTTTCGAGCGACGCACTCACGCCGATGCTCGCACCCAACTCTTCGGTCGCTTCCGCAATGCGCGCACCAGTGCGTGAGGTCGTGCCCTTGAGCATCGACTGCGCGGACAATCGCGCGAGTCCTTCGCCGCCGGCTGGTTCGAGGCAGCTGCCGCCGCGCTGGTAGACACCGATCGTAGCGATCGGTGCGCCCGGCCGCGGCAGGATGAGCACCGGTACGCCGTGCAACGTGCGGAAGACATGCACGCCATCACTGAGTCGCTCAGCGACCGGATCGAGTCGCAGAAACGGCGAGCCAATGGCCGGTGTCGACGATGGTGTCGGCACAGTTGGAGGTGGCAGCACGCTGCTTCCGGCGCCCTCCACGTCGCGCAGCATTTGCCGCAGCGCGTCCGCATCGGCGGCCAGTGGTTCGCTGTCGGTGGGGCGATAGGACACGACCGACACCTGCGACGGATCGAGATGACGCTTGACGGCGTCTTGCAATGCGTCGGCCGTCAGCGCCATCAGCCGTTCGTTGTACGTGGTCGCGAGATCAAGACCGCCTTCCGCTTCCCACGACGCCAGATACGACGCCTGACCATCCATCGACTCGAGTCGGCGCAACCAACGCGCCTCGATGATGCGTTGCGCGCGCACGACTTCGCTGGTGCGGAAACCGACGGTGCGTGCCGCCTGCACTTCGCGCCACAACTGCACCGCCGCTTCAGGCGCGTGTGCACTGGGGCTTTCGGCGCCGGTGACGAACACGCCGATGTTGTCGGTCGTGTAGTTCCATGCGGACACCGAGGATGCCAACTGTCGTTCACGCACCGCCCGATACAAGCGCGACGCGCGACCCGTGCCGAGGGCGATGGCGGCGAGATCGAGCGCGGCGCTGTCCGGGTGCATGATGCCCGGTGCGCGCCAGCCGAAGGCCAACTGCTGCTGTGCGATGTCGCCCGTCCACTCACGAAAACGGAAGCCCGGCGCCGACGTTTCCATCGGTCCGCGCGCGCGTTCGGGTTCGCCCGCGTCGAGCGTGCCGTGCCGCGCCATGACTTCGCGTCGCACCTGGTCGGGATCGACGTCGCCGACGATCGAGAGCACGGTGTTGGACGGACGATACCAGTAACGGTAGAACGACATCAGCTGATCGCGCGTCAGCGCACGCAGCGGATCCTCGTCGCCAATGCGCCAGCGCCGGATGCGATGCTGATCGTGGAGCAGTGCGTACAAGGACTCGATCGCGACGGCATGCGGTGAGTCGCGCTTGCGTTTTGCTTCTTGAATGATGACTTCGAGTTCGCGCGCGAGTTCGCCCGCATCGATCACCGAATTCGCGTACGCGTCGAACTGGATATCGAGTCCCTGCAACAGCGCCGCCGACGGCAGCACCGTGTAGTAGCTCGTGTGATCGTAGATGGTGTGCGCATTGAGGTACCCGCCGTTCGTCTTCGTTTCACGCGCAATTTGCCCGACCCCGCGCGTCGCCGTCCCCTTGAAGAACATATGCTCCAGCACGTGGGCGATGCCGACAATGTCATCGGTCTCGTCGAAGTAGCCGGCCTTCACATGCGTCACAATGGCGACCACAGGCGCCGAGCGATCGCGACGCACCAGCAGTGTCAAACCATTGGGCAACTGCTCGCGCACGGTCTCGTGATGCAGCGACAGCGCATCGCGGGGGCCGCGTGGGGCAAGACTGGTCATCAGCGCGCTGGGATGGGAGAAGCTGCGGACTCGGGCGGGAGCGGCGGCGATGGTGCATTGAGGCACGGCGTCCAGTCGCCCGGACCCGCTCGATCTGACCAGCGTTTGGCTTCGTCCGATCGACCCAACCGATGCAGGGCGCAGCCGAGGAACCCCTGCGCCAACCGGTCCGTCGGATCGAGCTGCACCGCGCGAATGTAGAACCGGCGCGCGACTTCCGGGTTGCCATCCGCCAGCATCACCGCCGCCAGTTCGCGGTTGGCGACCGCACTCGACGGCGCGACGCGAATTGCCGCATCGAGAAAGCGTCGCGCGCTCGGCAGGTTGCCCTCTTCGCGTGCCAATCGCCCGAGAAAGACGAGCGGACGCTCATCGTCCGCCCGGGTGCGCGCGGCCTTGGCGAACGCGATGCGCGCGACTTCGCGCGAGCCACGTTGGTACGCCGCCAGCCCATCCTCGAAATCGCCGGCCGGCGTGCGCTGCGCATACCAGAACCAAGCGCCGACGCCGCCCAGGAGCAGCACCACCAGCACCGAGAGAATGAACCCCGCCGATCGAAAGACACGGCGGTGCGACGACGGCGCGGCAATCTCCTCGAGCATGCGCACGCCGCGCGACGGCGGAGGCGATGGCGGCGGAGAGGACGGTGGCGCCGAGAACGAGCTCGCACCTGCTGCCGCACTGGTCGAGGCGGCGCTCGATGGTCGACTATACGGACTTGCGGTGGCTTCCAGTGCGCGCACGGTCCGTTCGAGGGAACGCAGCGCGTCGGAGGCAACCTGCCGCTCCTGGGCGGACGGCGTTGCGCTCGACGTCGACCCGTCGACCCGATCGCGCATGCGTTCGGTCCAGGCGTGCAGGGCGACGAGTGGGTACGCATCATCGAGCGCCAGGAGCTCGAGCCGGCGTGCTTCGCCGACGATTGCCTGCCCGCGCAGATCGTCGCGTCCGATGAGTACGGCCAACACGCGCGCGGCAGCGTCCCATGCGGTGTCCGCGCGCCGTGCCGCACTCTCGCGCGCGCCACGCGAGTCGCTACTTGTTCCGCCACTCGCGTCGCCACCCGACTGGCCCGGAGCGGCGGCGATGTCGGAAAGCATGGGGGCGAAGACGACTCGCGCCGCGTCAAGCGCGGCGCGAGCAGCCATCTGATCTGGTATGGTCACGTCTGATTCACTTTGAACTCACCTTCGATTCATGAGCGCGTCATCGATCCGAGAGGACGCGCCGCTACCACCGACCATCAGCGAATGATACGCAACAGACCGGCGTCGGCACTGCCCCGAATGAACGCTTCCGGAGCATGCGCCGCGATACGGGTGCCCGTCGCGCCGTAGTGCCGACGCGCTTCCGTCGCCATGTATTGATCCAGCGGACGACCAGCATCGCGTGCGTCACGGAGCGCCAACACAATCTCTTCCCACGTCCCCTCCAACGTACTGCCATCGCGCATCAGCACGCGATGCGGCCCTTCGGGCGCAATCAGTTCCGCCGTCGCCATCTCGGCCTGCTGTTGATGCGCGAGCCCCGTGAGCAACGTGCCGAGCGTTTCCAATTGCGTCTGCGCCTGCGCCACCTGTGCGTTCTCCTGTTCGGCGACGGTTTGCTCCACCTCGGCCAACAGTTCGTCGATCGCGTCCGGCTCGCCGGTGAGTTCACCCAGGCGTGCCTCCCACGGTTTGAGCTCCGGATCCTCGTCGCTCAGGCGGTACACCGACTTCTTGAGCTCCATCAATCGCCAGATGCCGAGTTCGTCCCAGTGATCCTCCGGCGTCGTCTTGTCGAATTCTGCGACGGCCGCGTCGTGATCGCCGCTGTCGTACAGCAGGTTCGCGAGATAGACGCGTGCTTCGGCGAACTCGGGATCGAGCGTGAGTGCACGACGAAGCGCCGTGATTGCGTCGGCGTCGTGGCCCAGCCGATGCTCGGCGTACCCAACGCAGGCCGCGGCTTCTGCGGAGTCGGCAGTCTGTGCGACCGCACGCTCGAAGAAACCGAGCGCGTTATCGACGTAACCTTCGCGAAAGAGCGCGCGACCGATCTGCAGCATCAGGTCCACGTCGTCTTCATAGCCAAGTGCGAGTGTGCGATCGAAGGCCCGCATGCCCGCGTCAACCTGTCCGAACTTGAGCAGCACCTCCCCAAGTCCGGCGAGCGCGTCCTCGTGCTCGGCATCGAGGATGAGTGCCTCCTCAAAGCTGCGGCGGGCCCACGCGAACTCCTCGCGGGCCAGGCGCGCGTAACCAACGCCGACATGCAGTTCGACGGCCGTCGGGTACAGCGTCAACCCTTCGCGCAACATGTCAAGCGCCTCATCGTACTGCCCTTCGTTGTACAGGGCGTGGGCGCGCTCATCGTATTCCTCGGAACTCAGGAACGGAGTGGACATCGTGTTTCAATCCTCCGGAGCGGGCGGGTTACCGGATAGTACCGTGCGCTACGTACGGTGTTCAACCAGGAACAGTCAGCATCACTGGCCATCAGCTGCAGAATGCGCGAACGAACGTCTCCAGGCGGGAGGTGACAGATGCTCCCGAATCACCATCCGGACGACGCGTCAACCACGCAACTCGACGCGTCATCTAGTTGATACCCGGGAAGGTTCCAGATTGCAGCGCGACTGCGATCTCGCCCGCCAGCGCCGCATTGGCTTCGAGCAGGGCGAGATTCGCCTGGACCGACGCACCGTTGGTGCGCCGTTGTACTTCGGCCAGGAGGAATGGTGTGACGGCGGCACCGCGAACGCCCAGACTGGTGGCCCGCGCCAACGCGGCCACCGTTGCTGCCTCCATCAGCGCCGGACTGAGCGCCGCATGCGTCGGCGGCGGCTGCACCACCAGCATCGCTGAGCGACGACCGATGGCGCGGTGCGCACGCCAGGCGCTGGCGATGTGCGCGGCGCTGTCGGCACGCGTACCAAGCGCGAGGCCCGTGCTCTCGGTGAAGAAGCCCGGCAGCTCGCTCGTGCGATAGCCCACCACGGGAACGCCCAGCGATTCGAGGCGCTCCATTGTGGCGGGCAAATCGAGAATCGATTTCGCACCGGCGCAGATGACAATCACCGGTGTGCGAGCGAGTTCGAGCAGGTCTGCTGATTCGTCAAACGGTGCGTCACGATGCACGCCACCGATGCCACCGGTCGCAAACACTTCGATGCCACCCATCGCGCACAATGCGAGAGTGGCGGCCACGGTCGTGGCCCCGTCGGCTTGGTCGGCCATCGCGAACGCAAGATCGCGCGCCGACACCTTGCGCACGCCATCACGCGCGAGAAATCGCTCGAGGTCCGCGCCGTCGAGACCGAGTGCCGGCACACCACGAACAACGGCGGTCACGGCCGGCGTAGCGCCCGCCTTTTCGACGGCGGCGCACATGCGGCGTGCGGCTTCGCGATTGAACGGTGGAACGAGCCCTTGCGCCAGCACCGAGCTTTCGAGGGCGACGACGGCACCGCCGCGCGCGAGCGCGGCTTCAACGACGGCGGTGCATCGCAACTGCAGAAGGGCGTCTGCCACACTTCGATTGTACAGCAGGTGTCGTTTGCTTGCAACCACTGATTGCGGCCTGCTCAACGCACGGCCGAATCCGTCCTCGCCACCACGACCACGGCGCACCACCGAAGTGATGCGCCGTGGTCAGGGCGTGTCGGTGACGACCGGAACTCAGGTGCCGACAACGGCGTCGTCGAACGTGTCGCTCTTCCTGGACTCCACGAGCTCCCAGTCCTTCGACGTCGGATCGTAGACCGCCATCACCTTGATCGTTTCACCGGGCCACACGTCAAACACCTTTCCGGTGTTCTGATAGATCTTGATCTCGTGTCCATCTTCGAACTTGAGGATGATCAGCGGATAGGCCGTGTTGGAGTACTGCTTGCGGAGCTTTTTCGGCGGTTGGCTCGTCGGCGCGTTCATGCATCTCTCGGTCAGGGGTCGAGAAGGATCGCTCGGAAATTGGTCAAGCGGGGGTGTCGGCGCCAGCGCCGCTCGGGTCACGACGGCGAGCCGTTGTTTCAGGTGACGGTGGTAAGCACACCGGCGTATTGCTGCCAGCGCCCACTCGCCAGAATGTCATCGATCGCCGACACGCACGTGTCGAGCTCCGCGTCCGTCGTATAGAAGTGCGGCGCGATGCGAATACCCGCACCCGGCCTGAAGTCGATGACCACGTTGTCGGCCAGCAGTGCCCGCGCGACTTCGGCCGCGTGCGGCGTATCGAACGCCACCGTGCCGCCGCGCTGTGCTGCCTCGCGCGGCGCATGCACGCGCCAACCACGGGCATCGGCCTGCGAGACCAGCCATGCGGTCTGACGCATGCTCTTTTCGCGAATTGCCGGTAACCCTGCTTCGGCGATGAGGCGCGGCCCTTCGAGTCCTGCGAAGAGCGATGGAACCGACGGAGTGCCGGCCAGCCAGCGCCATGCACCCGCCGCGTATTCCATCTCTTCGGCAAAGGCGAATGGCGTGCGATGCGCCTGCCAACCCGTCAGCGCTGGGGCCAGCGTCGCACTCGCCTGCGCCGACGCGTACAGAAAGCAGCCGCCAGGTCCACCGCACAGCCACTTGAGTACACCGCCGCACAGAAAGTCAGCGCCGAGCGCGTGTACGTCCACGGGAATGACCCCGACGCTGTGGTACGCATCAAGCGCGACCAGCGCCCCCATGCGACGGGCGTGCGCACAGATGGCCATCGCATCGAGGATGTACGCAGAACGAAAGAGCACGTGCGAAATCGCCACCAATCGCGTCCGCTCGGTGATCGCCGCGATCACGCGTTCGGCATCGATGCTGATGCCATCATCGCTCGCCACCACCACCACGCGTGCACCTAGTCGCGGCGCCAATGCATCGTACGCATAGCGCACCGACGGAAAGTCCAACGCCGTCATCACGATCTCATTCCGTTCGACCGGATAGTCGAGCGCCGTCAGAATGCTGCTCATCGCCTGCGTGACGGTCGGCACCATCACGACTTCGCCGGCCGACGCACCGATCAGCGGGGCGATGCGCGAGCCCATCGTGACGGGCATCTCCCACCATCCTTCCGCCCAGGCGCGCACTCCACGTTCGGCCCATTGCGTGGCGTACGCCTGGAGCTGCGCCGACACCGCGCGCGGCATCGCACCGAGTGAATTGGAGACGAGATACGTGGACGTACCCAGGATCGGGAACTCGTCGCGAAAGCGGAGCAGCGAATCGGATAGGGACACGGCGAGTGTTGGTGTTGCGCGAGAGCGCGCGTGGGGAGCAGGCTGTCGATCGAGGTCAGGCACGATCGTTGCACTGCCGGAGAGCAGTCTACTCACCCGCACAACAGGAGCGCATCATGCGCATGTCCCACGCCCGATTGAGCACCGCTCTTCTGCTCGCCAGCGCCGTTGGCCTTTCGTCGCCGGCCTTCGCCCAGTCGGGCGTCGCGTACACGCAACGATCGTGGTCGAACGTAGCGGTGGTCGTTGCTCCCGCCGCGCCGATCCTTGCCAACGCCGTCTCCCCGGCCACGCCAGCGCTTCGCGCGATGCCTGTTGCCGTTCCGGCGGGCCCACTGGCCGCACAGCCGCGCGGCGTGGCCCTCAGTCGTCAGCATGCGGTCGTCGATTCGATGACACCGCCAGCACCCTCGGACAATGATCGTGGCAACACCGCGCTCATGCTGGCGGGCGGCGCCGCGATGATCGTTGGCGCAGTGGTGGGTGACGATGCGGGTACGCTCATCATCGTGGGCGGCGCCATCATCGGCTTTTATGGTCTCTACCGCTTCATCACGAACTGAGCATCACCTGATGATCGACCGATGATCATCTGATCCGAAACGCAGTCGGTGCGCGATCTCAGTGCCAGTCCCTCTGAGCCGCGCGACCGCTGCGGTAGTCAGAGCGCCGGTAGTGGCTGGTTCAGCGCGCCGGCGCTTTGTCGTGCGCGACGCCTGTCCCGTCGTTCTTCCATGGCGCGATAAAGCACCGGCAACACGAAAAGTGTGAGCAGCGTGCTGGTGATCAATCCCCCGATAACGACGCTCGCCAGCGGCCGCTGCACCTCGCTGCCCGGACTGGTGGAGAGTGCCATTGGCACGAAACCAAGACTGGCGACCAGCGCGGTCATGAGCACCGGCCGCAACCGGTCGGCTGCACCACGTCGCACGCGCGCCAGCACGTCATGCCCGCCATGTTCGGCATTCCGCAGATGGTTCAAGTGCTCCAGCAGCACGACGCCGTTGAGCACCGCAATGCCAAAGAGCGCGATGAAACCCACGCTGGCCGACAGGTTGAGATTGAGCCCGCGAATCCAGAGGGCCGCGATACCGCCCACCAGGGCGAACGGTACGTTCGAGAGCACGAGCAGCGCCTGTGGAATGGAGCGGAATGAGAGATAGAGCAAGCCGAGGATGAGGAGCAATGCCGCCGGCACCACGAGCGTGAGCCGCCCCATCGCGCGCTGCTGATTTTCGTACTGCCCCCCCCACTCGAGAAACACGCCGACGGGGATCTCCACATCGCGCGCGATGCGCGCACGCACCTCCTCGACGAAACTGCCGAGATCACGGCCGCGCACGTTGCTGAGCACAAGCGCGCGTCGTTGCGCATTCTCATGTCCGATGAGCTCCGGACCGGTACTGGTGGTGACATCGGCCACGGCTGACAGCGGAATGATTTCGCCTCCCGGCGCACGCAGCGTCAACGTTGCGATGGACGCCGCGTCGGCGCGCGAGGCTTCGGGCAGACGCACCACAATCCCCACGCGCCGAAACCCATCGATCCACTCGGCGGCAACCTGCGAGCCCATCGCCAGTTCGACGGCATCGCGCACATCGGCCACGGTCAATCCGTATTGCGCCAGTGCCTCGCGGCGAACCTGCATGCGCACCTGCCCGCTCCCTTCGGCGACTTCCACACCGACATCCGCCGAACCCGATACCGACGCGACCACTCGCTGAATGCGTTCGGCAAGATGCTGGTTCTGATCGAGATTCGGACCGACCACCTTGATGCCCAGATCCGTCTTGATCCCACTTTCCGCCTCGTCGAGTCGCATCGCCAGCGGCTGCGTGAAAGCCACGGAGAGCCCCGGCACCGATGCAAGGGCGGAGTCGAACGCCGCCACCAGTCCATCGCGGTCGTTCGCCGTCGTCCATTGATCGCGCTCCTTGAGAATGACGTACATGTCTCCCTCGAAGAGTCCCATCGCTTCCGTGGCCAGGTCCGGACGTCCTTCCTTCGTCACGACGGTCACCACCTCAGGGAACGTCTTGATGATGCGCTCGGCCGCCGTGGAGAGGCGCGTGGCGTCGTCGAGCGCCACACTCGGCAAGCGACGGGTGGTGATGAGAATCGAGCCTTCATCGAGCTTCGGCATGAACTCCGTACCGATGCGCGACAGTGAGGCCACCGATACCACGACCAGCACGACCGCGACGGCCACGATCGTTCGCGGCATGGTCAGCGCGCGATCGAGTGTTCGCGAGTACGCAGCGGTGAGCTTCACCAGCCACGGCGCCTGCGTCGCGTTGCCGGTGCGCAGCGCCCACGACGACACGGCCGGCACGTAGGTCAGCGCCAGCAACAGCGATCCGAGCACCGCGAAGACGACGGTGAACGCCATCGGCTTGAACATGCGCCCTTCCATGCCATCCAGCGTGAAAATGGGGATGTACACGGCAACGATGATCGCGATGCCGAACAGGATCGGACGTCCGACTTCGACGGCCGCGTTCTCGAACATGTTCAGGCGGTGCGTATCCTTGCCATGTTCGAGTCGCCGGATGAACCCTTCGACCATCACGATCGACGCGTCGACGATGAGTCCGAAGTCAAGCGCGCCGAGGCTCATGAGATTGGCGGAGTAGCCGAAGATCGCCATGCCGCCGAACGCGAAGAGCATGGAGAGCGGGATCACCGACGCCACGATCAACGCGGCCCGCACATTGCGCAGAAAAAGGAAGAGGACCGCGATGACCAGGATGCCACCCTCGATCAGGTTCTTGACGACCGTGTGCGTCGTCCGGTTGACCAGGTCCGTCTGATCGTAGAAGGGGGTGAGACGCACACCCTTCGGCAATGCCCTGCGGATCTCCTCGACGCGAACGCGCACATCGGCAATGACGCGCTTGGAGTCCGCGCCCTGCAGCTTGAGCACCATGCCGCTGACGACTTCACCCATGCCATCCTTGGTGACGGCGCCGTTGCGCGGCAGTCCGCCGAGTGCCACGGTGCCGACATCGGAGACGCGGACCGGTACGCCGCCCGTCGAACCGATGACGATGCGCTCCACATCGCCGATCGAGTCGACACGTCCAAGACCGCGCAGCGTGTACCGCTCGCCACCCTGTTCGAGATAGCTCCCTCCGAAGGCCAGGGCATTCTGCGCCAACGCTCGATGCACATCGCTCACCGTGAGCCGACGCGCCGCGAGCAGGACCGGATTCACCGTCACTTCCACCCGTTCAATCAGGCCACCCCAGGAATTCACCTCAGAGACGCCGGGCACCGTTCGCAGACGAGGGCGGACGATGTAGTCGTGCAGCGTCTTGAGCTCCGTGAGCGACAGCGTGTCGCTCTGCAGCACGTACTGATACAACTCACCCATCGGCGTGGAGACGGGGCCCAGCGACGGTTCGATGCCTGCGGGGAGGGCGCCCTTCGCATCACTCAACCGCTGCTGCACAATTTGTCGTGCGAAGTACACGTTCGTGCCGTCGGGAAAGGGCACCGTGATCAGCGACAGACCGAACTTGGACACCGACCGCACCGACTGCGCGCCCGGTACCCCCATCAGCGTCGCTTCGATGGGATAGGTGACCAGTCGTTCCACGTCTTCCGGTGCCATGCCGGGCGCCACCGTGATCACTTCCACGCGCGTTCCGGTCAGATCGGGGAACGCATCGAAGGGAATGTGCTGTAGCGAGTAAATGCCGCCCGCGATGATCGCAAGAACACCCATCGCCACAAATCCGCGACGGTGAAGCGCGTAATGCAGGAGCTTGCGCATGATGTCTATTCCCCTCCGCTGCCGCGACGCTTCAGCAGTTCGGCCTTGGCGATCGCCGCTCGCCCGACCACGACACGTCGACCGGCCCCGATTCCCGAGAGCAACTCGACCTGTTGTGCAGACCGACGTCCGACGCGAACGGGCACGGCCTCGATGAAGATGCCCTTGCCGCGCGGCTCAACCGCGATGACGATCGTATCACCTTCCAGCGACTGAATGGCCGCCGCGGGCACGACCACTGCCGGTGTTCCGCCCGCTCCCAGTACTTCGGCTTGCGCGAATGACTCTGCGCGCCCGATGCGCGCGCCCTTCGTCGGAGATGCCAGCACCTCGATCGTGCGCGTCAGCGTATCTACCGTCGGCGCGACACGCGAGATGGTGGCTTCAAATCGCTGGGTTGGATCGTCGGTGAGCGAGAAGCGCACCGCGCTCCCCACGCGCACGCCCTGCGATGCCGCCTCACTCAGTCGCATCTGCAGTTGCAGGCGCGACGGATCTCCCACCGTCAGCAGCGGCATGCCGGGCAACACCACCGTGCCGGGCTGCGCTTCACGACTGATCACCACCCCCGACACGGGCGTGCGGATAAGCACGTCGTGTGGATCCGCGTCCTTGGGGATCGGGCCTTCGCCAAGCAAGTGATCGATCAGCCCCTGTGCACGCTCGCGTTCCGCGGAGGCCTGTTCGTACATCGCCTCGGCGGTCTGCCGTCCGGCCAGTGCGCGCTCGAGCTCCGCACGCGACATCGCCTTCGCGTCCACCAAGCGCTGGGCACGTTCGGCCGCCGTTCGCGCCAAAGACCGTGACACCTCCGCTGCCGTCAGCTCGGCAGCGGCACGCGCCAGACCGCTGCGCGCATCCATGATCTCGTGGCTGTGGATCATGACCATTACATCGCCGGCTCGCACGACATCGCCCACCCGGACCTGCACGTGTGTGATACGCCCTTCCGTGATGGAGCCGATTGTCTGGACAGCGGCAGGATCCAGTTGCAGGCGCGCCGGCACCGTGGCCGAGGCGCGCCATGGAATCGTGCGCGACGAGTCGTAGGTGAAGCCACCGATCTCGACGGCGTCAGCGGACAGGGTGGCCGTATCCAGCCTCGCGCCGGTGCTCGCCGCGACCTCGGGCGCGGGCGCTTCCTTCGCGCCGCACGCGGCGAGCATCGCGACGAACGCAAGGGGCAGCGTCTGATGCGGGCGACGAATCAGGCAGGAGAATCGCAAGGTCACGGCGTAATCCGGATCGAGGAGAGCAATGGGAGGTCGAGCGGTCCATCGACATCGAGGCGCGCACCGAGCGCGCGCTCCAGCTCGAGTCGAGCCAGCCACGCGTCGGCTGCCCAGCGCAGGTGTGTTGTCATCGCGTCGGCTGCGGCACGTTCAGCATCCAGCAGTTCGAGGAGTGTGGCGTGCCCTTCGCGATACGAGGTGCGCGCGATCGCCGCGACTTCACGTCCGCGTTCAGCGAAACTGCCTGCATCGGGCGCGAGGGCGCGCAGCGCGTCGTACGCCTCGAGCGCCGCGAGCACGTCGGCACGCACCCCGATCTGTACGTCGTCGCGCAGCGCCTGTGCCTCGGCGAGTTCACCACGCGCGCGTTGGCGCGCACCATCGTTGCGATGGAAGATCGGGAAAGGCACCGCGAGTCCGATCTGCCCGGTCATGAAGCCGCCCGTCTCCTTGCTGCCGCCCTGCAACTGCCAGTCGCCCATCGCGCCACGTCGCTCGGCGCCGAGTCGGGACTGGGCCTCGCGCACGCCCGCATCGCGGGCGGCGATCTCCGGACGCGTGGCCACTACCACCTGTCGCGCGGTCGTGCGGTCCGGCGGCGGCGGCAACGCGGGCGCGTTCAACAGCGCAATCGGAGGCAGTGCCTCGTGTCCGACGCCAAGCAGGCGCGCCAACTCGGCGCGAGCGCGGGCATGCTCTCCGCGTGCGATCGCCAATGTCGCGCGAGCGCGGTCGGCTTCGAGTCTGGTGCGCAACGCGACACCGTCGGAGACGAAGCCTTCGCGTGCGCGCGAGGAATCCACCGTCGCGACTTCGGCGAGCGACGTCGCCTGCGATCGTGCGATTGTCACCTGACCGTCCGTCAATGCCGCACGCAGCCAGGCGCGTGCAATCTGCAATTCGGCGTCGCGACGCTCGGCCATCGCGTCGGAGGTGGCCCGCACCTGCCCGCTTGCGCCGGCCCGACGCATCGCCAGCCGACGCCCGGTCACGTCGAACGGGAGATAGACCGTCGCGAAGATGTCCGGCTGCAGGGAGCTGCCCAGATTTTCGCGGCGCCACTCCACCGTGGGATTGGCGATCTGGTTGATCTCACGCACACGGCCGATGGCGATCTCGCGTCGCGCGTCGGCGACGCGAAGTCCCGGCCCCGTCACACGCGCCTGGGTCAGCGCGGCGTTGAGCGAGAGGGGTGACGCGCTGCCCACGCCCTGCGCCGCCAACGGCACCGCCAACGGCACCGCCAACGGCACCGCGGTAATCAGCATGAGACCGAGGAGTGTTTGAGCAACCCGGCCGCGCACGCAACACTGTGAGGATCTGGACATGCAGCGAAGCTAGCCGGTGATGATGAACGTTCCGTGAACGGCACGAATACGTACGCCCGTGCCACGAATCATCGATTTCGTTCAAGAACCCGTCGACTGACGCCGAAGAAAGGCAAAGCGAGATCTGTTCGCATTGCCTGCACCATCTTCCGGACCATTGTGTGCCCGCACTCCCGACGCCTGTAGTCAGCTTTCGCGCGATTGCGCTCGATCGACCGGTGATGGACCCGCTTCATGCCATTCTGCGGGCGCACGATCGTGCAA
>CAYWCJ010000083.1:0-3220 GCA_964456595.1 uncultured Gemmatimonas sp.
TACGTCGCATTCACCGTTTTCGGCGCGTTCATCGTCACCGAGCAAGCGCCGCTTCCACTGCAGTCGCCCGAGAATCCACCAAAGACGGATTCGACGGTCGGCGTCGCGTTGAGGCTCACCGTCGAGCCGAAGTCGACCAGACGCGTGCAGGTGACGGAGGTCTGACCAAGCGTCGATGTACACACCACGCCGTCGGTCGCGACGACAGTGCCCGCACCCGTTCCGGAGAGTGTCACCGTCAACGGGAACTTGGAAACGGTGAACGACACCGTAACGGTCTGCGATTGCGTCAGCGTCAGGGAGCAGCTTCCAGTGCCGGTGCAGGCACCACCAAATCCGCCGAACAACGAACTTGCCGCAGCCGTCGCGTTGATCGAGACTGCCTGGCCGACCTCGAATGTCTGCGTGCAGCTGTTCGCTGTTTGCGTTCCGGTGAGAGCACAGGCCGGCGCGCCGTTCACCAAAACGTCGCCGAGGCCGGGGCCATTCAACACGAGTGTGAGCGTGACCTGACGCCGCGTAAACGTCGCGACCGCGCTGCGACTCTGCGTCAGCGTTGTGGTGCAGGTGGTGGACTGCCCGCTGCAGGCACCACTCCAACCGCCAAAGCTGGAGTTCGCGTCGGGTATAGCGGTCAGCGTGATGGACGTGCCGAAGGTGGCCGACTCGCCGCATGCACCGGTGTTCGCGCCGTTCGCGCGCACGCAGGCGATCGTCGAGCCGCCGGTGACCATACCTCCACCGACTCCGCCGATTGACACCGAAATCGCCTGCGCATCAACAAAGCGCGCCGTGGCAGCGAGGTTGGATGAACCAGGGGTGACGATACACGTCGATCCGGTGGCGCCGGCGCAGTCCCCGCCCCAACCCGCGAAGAACTGCAGCGTGCCGCCGCCCGGAAGTGGCTCGCCGGTGGCGCTGAGCTGGAACGGCGCCCCCTCCGGAACGTCGACGAGGCAGGTGCCGGAAATCGCGCCCGCCGCGATGCGACAATCGAGCCCGCTCGCACCAGTCACGCGCCCACGACCGTCTCCGCCCGTCGATGTCGTCACCACGACCCGACGCAGCGCGCTGAATCGTGCGCTGGCGATGCGCGCCTGCGACATCTGCACCTGGCACGTCGGTCCAATGCTCGACGGGGCGCACGCATCGCCCCACGCCGTGAACACGCTCCCCGCCTCGGCAGATGACGTCAGTGTCACCGCCGCATCGCTGGAGAACGAGAAACTGCAGGTACCGCTGATGGACGCGCCCACTACCCGACAATCGATGCCGGTTGGAGTGGAGCGAATCGAGCCCGTACCGCCGCCAGAACCGCCGTTGATCGTCAGCGCGGCCGGCGGACGGACGACCCGCACGGTCGCCGTCGTCGTCAAGGCGCCGATGCGCGCCGTCACGCGCGTCGTGCCGATCGAGACCGTCGTGATCACACCCGTGCTGGCGTCAATCGTCGCCACCGCGGGCGCGTCGGAAGTCCACGCCACCGCGCGATCGACGACTGCCTGACCGCGGGTATCGAGCACGCGCGCCGACAGCTGTGTGGTACCGCCGAGCAGCGCCTGCACCGTTTCGCTGGGCAGCACAATCGCGCCGCCAGCCTGCAGCAGTTGCACCGACGCGAGAGCGATCAGCGTGACTGGCTGCGCGACCGTCGTCACCGCACCCGGCGCCAGCCGCAGCGGACCGACTACCTGTTCGTCGACGATGGTACCGTTCACCAGGAGCGCGAGATTGAGCACCACGGCACACGAAGCGTTGTTGTTGCCTCCGGAGAGATCGCGCGCGCCGTCCGCGAGACAGGTGCCGACATCCACGGGAATAGGAACGCTCTGCAGCGTCTCGGTGGTCAGCGCCAGGACCTGTGATCCGATGCGCACGCGCGTGCCATCCTGACGCAGATACGACGCAGTCACGTTGAGTGTGACCACCTCGTTCGCGACCGAGAGCGCGCGCGGCACCGTCGCGGTCACGGCCACCATCGCCGGTCCGCTGGCGCCGCTCTTGCCAGGCGTCACCAGTCGGGCGATGTCGCTGCAGGCACCCATCAGCAGCAGTAACGGCGCCAGCAACAAGGCCGGCACGCGACGCGTTCGTCGTGCGCAGCGTCGGGTGTGGAACAGACTACCGAGTATCGTCATGCGCATACGAGGTGCGCCTCAGAAACGGGACGTGACTACCAAACCGAACGCAGCACCGGAAAACGACTGCGAAGGCTTGTTCACGGTGGCAGTGCGCTGCGAGAGCGAACCACCTTGGGCACGGACATACGGCTGCATCGAGAAGAGCGCGCGCCGAACGTTGACGCCGACGGTCAGCGTGCCGCTGGCGACACCGGCGGTGGGCAGGCCAAGATCGATTCCCAATCCGGAGTGCCATCGCGCATCGGTGGAGACCACGAGCGCGCTTCGGGCACCCAGCGGCAACACCGTGCGCACACCAGCGTCGACGTACTGACCGCTGGATCGCTCCACCGTGATGCCGTCGCGCGCGAACGGCGCGCGCCAGCGATACGACGTGTAGGCCAACAGTTCGCGCACGCGCGGCGCCGCGATCTGCAACTGGGCGTCGGCACTGAAGACGGGGCCAAGCCGAACCGTGGCGACACTTGAGACGGCACTGCTCGTATCCGATGGCGAATCGCTCTTGAGGCGATCCGCGGTGAACACATCGGCGGCCATGGCCACGATCAACCGATTCGCGCCGACCGTGCGATCGCCACTCACCGACGCGCGCACCACACCGCCCGGCGTGAAGTCGGCCGACTCCGATCCGGCCGACAGCGCCGCGATCGGCTGATAGCGTCCGCGGAGTTCATACGACGCACCATAAGCCATCGACCAGGCGCCCAACTGCTGCGGCAACACAAAGCCAAGGGTGCCACTGGGACCGGAGCCGACCGGCGTGCTGCCGAGTCCGAGCGCCGGCGCCGACAACGCACGCAACGAGCTGAACTCCGTCGCGGTGAGCGCCGTGCGGCCCGTGGGCGCGTTTGCACCGACGGTGATGATCAGACCGTCGCCGATCACCCGACCGGTGGCGCGCAATCGCACATCGCTCACCCCGGAGAGCGTCGCGGTGCGCTGTCCACCACGGGCCGACGGATCAGTGAAGGTCACCGTGCCCGAGGAGTACAGCGTCGTCACGTCAAGCCGCCAGCCATTGCCGAGCGGCAGCGCCGCCGTGACCGGCAACGTGAACTGCCGAATGCTGCGAATGCGCG
>CAYWCJ010000083.1:3230-8958 GCA_964456595.1 uncultured Gemmatimonas sp.
GCTGAACGTCGATTGCGCGAGCCCCGAGCCGCCAAACGACACGTTCTCGAACGACGTACCGCCGCCCGCGAAACGACTGCCGACGAGACGCTCCTGCGCGCGAACCGAGAAGACGGGGACGATGGTCATGACCAACGCTCCCGCGCAGCGCGCACGACACCGCCACGACTCACGCCGACGTTCGGTTGAACCCGCCGCGCGCGATGTCGCATGACTCATGGACGACGCACGATCACAACGACCGTGACGACCGTACTCGGGAACGAGGGATCGCTCGCGCCGCCCGACGGGCGTGTCAGCGACGTGACGACGTCGAGCGGACGGTTGAGGCGATCGATGGTACCGGCTTCCGGGGCATTGATCTCCCGCACTCCCGGAAGCAGCGACGGCGCATTCAGCGTCGCACGCGCCACGGTCTTGAGTTGCGACGCGCGATCGCCGGCCGCGTCGAATCCGGGCGCCAATCGCAACGCCTGTTCAAACTCGTCGAGGGCGCGTCGCCGATCGCCCGCCAACTCCGCCTGCACACCGCGACCGTACGCATTGAGCGATGCGAGGCTGGCGCGTGGCCGCGCCTCGATCCGCGCACGTTCAGCCGGCGTCAGGGTTACGCCGAGTGCGTCGAGCAGCAGAAAGGCCACCGCCTTCTCTGCGGCCAGCACGTCGGCCAACGGCGCGCGCGCGTCGAGTGCCTGCTGCAGCGTCCCGCTCTCGACATCGGCAATGCGCGCCGACAAGCGGAGTTCGCCGTTGGGCATGGTGTCGAGCGAGCCGAGTACCAATCGACGCGCGCTCACCAACTTGCCGACACGCGGCGCGGTGGCCGAGTCGACGCGTCCCGCCTTCGTCAGGTCGAGTTCGCGGAGCACTTCACCGAGACGCGAACGCTCCACGAGTCGGAGCTGGGCACTGCGCGACAGGTCGGTGACGAGGAGATCGGCCAGCGCGAAGCTCAACGCCGTCAGCCGCGCATCGCCAGCCGCCAGTCGGAATGGCGTCACCCCCAGGGTGCCGCGATCGGAAACACCAGCCGCGCGCTCGCGTGCCACCGCACTGGCGGCCGCGGAATCCGTGCCGGCCCGGGTGCTCACCGCGCCTCGGCTCGCACTCCCCGATGCGCAGCCCGCAAGCAGTGCGAGGGTACCGCAAAGGAGGGCCGACATCGGCCACGCGCATCGTCGCGCAAGTTTTGAACTTCCCACGGACGTCAGCATCGGTTTCAAGCGGACGGATGGAGCAGCTGCGCTGCACCAAGGCGGTGATCGCACATACTAGACGGTAATCCCAAAGCTGAGCCGAACGCAGGCAAGCGTCAAGAATGAAAACGCAACCCGGCTCGAATGAAGATGCTAGCTCGCGTGTGTCATCTGCTCGTCACCAATGCGTCAACCGTGATGCGCTCGCCGAAGCCCGGCGTTCCCGTCCGTGGGACCGTTTCAGCGCGGGCCCGGACGCAGAACCCGGAACGCGCTCTCGCGGCCAAACCGATCCACCGCCGAGACGAGAACGCGCGATGGTTGCGCGTCGCCGACAGTCCCGATGACGACCTGCCGTTGCGCAGCGGGCAATACCCAGCTTCGCCACTGGCCGGCGACGAGGGCGCGCACCGTCCACCAAGCGATCGGTGTGCTGCGCGACGGCGCCAACCGCACCACGGGCTCTCCGGTCGCCAATTCGACGCCGAACGTCGCCACGGGTACGCGCGGAGCCCCCGAGGCGAGCCACGGGGAGGCGGGGATGAGGGCGGGTTCGGCGTAGAGTTCAGCGCGCAACCGATCCGCCAGCGCGGCGGCGTTGGCCGGCGGCGGAGGCGGCGTCGCAACTCCGATCAGCACCGAATCGCGCTTCACCGACGAGACAGGCATCAGGGCGCGCATGCTGAAGTGGATATCGCCCGTCGCTGCAGTCGCGCGCGTCGCACGCACCTGCGAATTCAGTTCGTCGGCCGACCATGTCCCGCCGCTCGCGGCACGACTGGCGTTGTGTCCGGGCCAAATGTGCCGAGACTTGGCGTTCTCGCCGAGCCACCAGTCCAGCAACACCGGATAACTCTGCGCTGTCTGCGCAATCGGCCAGTACAACTGCGGCGTGAAGTAGTCGATCCACCCTTCACGCAGCCAGCGACGTGCATCGCCGTACAATTTGTCGTACGAGTCGAAGCCTTTGATCGGCGCCGGATGGCCTGGTCGCCAGATGCCGAAGGGACTGATCCCCACCTTCACCCACGGTTTGAGCTGCTTCGTGCGCTTGTACAACAGCTGCACGAGCGTGTCGACGTTGTGGCGTCGCCAGTCGTTTCGCTCCAGCGCACCGCCACGTTTGCGATACGCCGCGTAACTCGACGAATCAGGGAATGGCACCTCGGCGCCGCCGGCAACGGTTTCTGGATACGGGTAGAAGTAGTCGTCGATGTGAATGCCGTCCACGTCGTAGCGCCGCACGACGTCGAGCATGACGCGCAACGTCTGCTGAAGGACGTTCGGCTCGCCCGGATCCATCCAGAGATACTTGCCGTAGCTGCGCACCAGCTCCGGATGCGCGACGCTGATGTGCGTCCGCGCCGACGGACTCGTGGCGCTGGCATGACGCGCGCGATAGGGATTGAACCAGGCGTGTAGCTCGAGCCCGCGCGCATGCGCTGCGTCGACGGCAAACGTGAGCGGATCGTAGAACGGTTCCGGTGCGCGCCCTTCGAGACCGGTCAGATACGCCGACCACGGTTCGTAGGGCGACGCATAGAGTGCGTCGGCCGCAGGACGAACCTGCAGCAACACAGCGTTGAGATTCAGCGCCTTGGCGCGATCCAGAATCGCCAGCAGCTCCGCCTGCTGCTCAAAGGACGAGAGTCCGGGCCTGGACGGCCAATCGATGTTGGCGACGCTCGCCACCCAGACGCCGCGGAACTCGCGCATGATCTGTGGTGGCTCGCTGGCTTGCGCTACCACCGTCGACGGACGCAAGCTCGCGGCAAGCAACACGGCCGCGGACAACGTTGTCGCCAAGTGCAGGCGGGGGCGGTTGGCCATCTGTCGAACGTAAGGCATCGTGGTTGGTTGGTACCCTGGGGTGTCGATCGATCATTGGGCACGTCGCAGCATCGATCCGACTGAGTTGGCGCAGGCTGACACGCCAACTTCGTGCATCCCACCGCATTCGTCCACCGGTTCCCGCTGAGGACACTTCCATGCATCGTCGAGTCGCCGCCCTGCCGCTCCTGCTTGCCCTCTCTGCAACGTCGCTGTCCGCGCACGACATGTTCTGGCGACTCACGTCGTATTACGTGGCTCCGAACACGTCGATCCGCCTGCCGGTACTGAACGGGACATTCTCAAAGAGTGAGAATTCCATCGAGTGGGCGCGGGTCGCGGAGCTGAGCGTCACGTCGCCCAACGGTCGCACTCAGATCGACAGTGCGCAGTGGGATTTTCGCGGCGACACGACCTGGCTCAGCTACAGCACGGGCGTTGCTGGCACCTATGTCGCCGGTCTATCGACCAAGTCAACGGAATTTCAGCTCGACGCCAAGGCGTTCAATCAGTATCTCGCCGAGGACGGCATTCCTGACATTCTCGCCGCGCGCAAGAGCGATGGTTCTTTGCAGAAGCCGGCGCGTGAACGGTATTCCAAGCACATCAAGGCAATCTTCCAGGTCGGTACCGCGCGCTCAATCGCGTGGAGCTCAGCACTCGGCTATCCCGCCGAACTCGTGCCGCTGGAGAATCCGTACACCCTCAAGCCGGGTGCCACGATGCACTTTCGCTGTCTGGTCGATGGCAAACCGGTGGCGAATCAGCTGGTCATCGTTGGAGGTCGCGCAGGAGTCACTGGCGACGTTCGGCTTCCGACGCAATCGCTGCGCAGCAATGCCGACGGCGTGGTGAGTGTCACGGTCGGCCGAGCCGGGCGCTGGTACGCGAAGTTCATTCACATGCAGCGCGTTGATGATGGCCGAGTCGACTACGAATCCAAGTGGGGCACGATCACCTTTGAGATCCGGTGATCACCGACGTGGACGCAACGCGCGTGGTGTGCGCGTTGCGTCAGGGTACGTGCTACTTCCTGCCCGCCGGTTCAACCCAGAGCGTCGGATACTGCTTCTTCAACTCGTCGAGCTTGGGCAGATCGTTGTAGACGATGTACGGCTGCGTGAGGTGGCGCGGCAGATAGTCCTGATGGTACGCCTCGGCGGCGTAGAACGTCTTGAGCGGCGCAACCTGCGTGACGATCGGACGAGAGTACCTGCGCGCCTTGGTCAGCTCGGCGATGAACACGGTCGCCGTCTTCTGCTGCTCGGCGTTGGCCGTGAAGATCGCGGAGCGATACTGGGTGCCCACATCCGGCCCCTGCCGATTGAGCTCGGTCGGATTGTGCGCGACGGTGAAGAACACCTCGAGCAGCTTCTCGTACGACACGACCGCCGGATCATAGGTGACTTTCACCACCTCGGCGTGCCCCGTGGAGCCGCCGCTCACGGCGTCGTAGCCGGGATTGACCGTCGTGCCGCCGGCGTATCCCGAGACGGCGTTGGTGACGCCTTTCACGTGTTCGAAAACCGCTTCGACGCCCCAGAAACAGCCACCGGCGAAGACTGCGGTTTCAGTCGCGCGAACGCGATTGACGTTGGTCGCAGGCGCGTACACGTTCGACGAACTGCTGACGACGATCGGCGCCGAAAAAAACGCGGCGGATGCAACGACCACGATCGAGCGGAACATCAGGATCTCCTGGAGTCAGAGGCAGCACACAGCGGTCACGTGAGCGTGCTTCACGTCGACACAAAAGATATCCGCCGCTGAGTCAGAAGTTCCCGGCGTGCAGCCAAGCGAGCGTCATGCCGATGCACCGAATAGCTTTCTTCATGACCACACTTGACTGCCTCGGCGCATCGTCCCGATCGCCACTCCGGGTTCACACTCACCCCAACCGGACATGAGAATCGTCGGCGGGAAGTTTGCAGACCGCAATCTCACGTCACCGAACGATTTTCGGGTGCGCCCGACGGGTGAGCAGGTGCGCGCCGCACTCGTCGGAATGCTTGGCGACGATCTTGAAGACGCGCGCGTTCTTGACCTGTTTGCCGGTACCGGTGCACTCGGCCTCGAAGCAATTTCGCGTGGAGCGAGGTACGTGGACTTCGTCGAGTTCCGTCCGTCGAGTCTCCATGCGCTCAAGGCCAATATCGCCGCGCTTGGCGTGCAGAAGAAATCGCGCATCTTCAAGAAGGACGCGTTGCCGTTTGCGGCCGCTCTTGCGACGGAGAAGTACGACATCGTGTTTGTCGATCCGCCGTACAACTCGAAGATGCTCGATCGCTTGCTCGACTCGTGGCGCGCAGTGCCGTTCGCGCGAATTTTCGCGGCCGAACACGCCACCGATCATGTGCTCCCACCGGGCGGTCGTCGCAGGGTCTTCGACGAGACATCCATCACGATCTATCACCGCGACGAACTGCCACTCAAAGCCGCAGTTCCTATCGCGCGCCCTTCCGCTTCCGCCGCGCCTTCTTCGCGGCCTTCTCCGACAAAGCGCGCTCCGCGTCGGCGATAGCCGCTTCGCGTGCGGCGATCACGCGCTCGCGCTCAATCCACTCCGCGCGGTCACGCGCTTCGGCCTCGCGGGTGCGGCGCAGGCTTTCGGCATCCTTCCACGCCGCCACTTTCGCGTGATCACCGCCCACGAGCACTTCGGGCACGGCGAGATCGCGATAGCTGGCGGGACGTGAATAGCT
>CAYWCJ010000083.1:8968-11972 GCA_964456595.1 uncultured Gemmatimonas sp.
CTGTCGATATCGCCCATCGCACCGGGGAGCAGACGCACCGTCGCATCGATGATGGCGAGTGCGGCCGGTTCTCCGCCGCTGAGGACGAAATCGCCCAGAGAGAGTTCTTCGGTGGCGAGATGCTGCGCAACGCGTTCGTCCACGTCCTTGTAGTGACCGCAGAGGAGCGTGAGCTCGTTGCCGGCCGCAAAGCGCAGGGCATCGGCGTGCACAAACTTCCGACCGCGAGGGGACAGCAATACGATGGGCGCCTTCACGCCGATGTCCTCGATCGCTTCGAAGAAGGGCGCCGGTTTCATCACCATCCCCGGTCCGCCACCGAACGGATAGTCATCGACGGTGCGATGACGATCGTGCGTGTACGTGCGCAGGTCGACGATGTTGTAGGACACGCCACCAACGCCTGCCGCGCGCGCCGGAATGCTGAGCCCCAGCGGTCCCGCAAAAAAGTCGGGAAAGATCGTCACCACGTTGATACGCAGCATGAGAGCGTGGAGTGGCGCTACTCCAGCAAGCCTTCGAGTGGCTTGAGCACGATGGTGCGCGTCGCTTCGTCCACACGCGAGACGATCTCCGGGCGCCATGGCACCAATGGCTTGCCCGTGGCCGTTTCGACTTCGATGAGCAGTCCCTGCGGTGCATCGTAGACATCGCGCACATGTCCGACGAGTCCCTGCCCTTCGACTTCGACGCGCATTCCGATCAGCGCGTAGATGTAGACCTGATCTTCGGTCGGCCTTGGCAGCTCTGCTTCGTCCACGAGCAGATAGCGGCCGCGCCACACATCTGCGGCATCGCGATCGCCGATTTCACGCACCTTGACCAGCCACTCCCGATTCATCGGGCGGCCGTCTTCGATGTGCAACTCGCCCTCTGGCGACGGCTTTCCCTGACGATCACCAGCAATAATCACCGCGCCGGACGCGAAGATCGCATCCGGCGCATCGACCAGCGGTTCCACGGCGAGCGCGCCGCGCACACCATGCGCGCGACGCACCTGCCCGACCACCACGAACTCGCCCAGCTCAGGACTCCGCGCGATCCGCGTCGTCGGCCAGCATCACGACCGGACCCGGTGGCGGCGTGAGGTCGTCGGACTTGGAGGCGGTGGTGGACGCTGCGTTGGCGGCGGCGACCTTGTTGATGCTGACGCCCTTGGCCTCGAGACGCGCCTCGTGTCGCTCCTTGAGGACGCCGGCACGGCGGAGCAACGAGCGGACAGTGTCCGTCGGCTGCGCGCCCACGCTCAGCCAGTAGTTGACGCGGTCCTTCTGGAGATTGATGGCCGTATCGCCCAGGAAACGGGGCTGGTACTGCCCAATGATCTCGATGAAACGCCCGTCACGGGGGCTCTGGGAGTCAGCAACAACGATACGGTACATCGGGGTCTTCTTCCGGCCTTCGCGGCGGAGACGGATCTTGACGGCCATCTGGGCTTCCCATGACGGGGTGATGCTGCAGCATCGAGCTCCTCGCGGGGCCGGCGATTCCGGTCCGCACTCGAGTCGCCGCATGCCCCCTGCCCTCCGAAGAGCGCAGGGCGCTGGCGCGGCGCAGCCATAGCCTTGCAAACTAGTGGACCCTGTACGCGAGGCGCTACTGGGTCGGACGTCGTCTTGCGCCTTCGCACCCGAGGGTGAGAATTCCCGCCATGACGGCCCTGCGGGCGATTCTCGTCTTCGCGCTGCTGATATCGGCGCCCGCCGCTCTCCGCGCGCAGGCAAAGGCGGTGGTCCTTGGCAGCGTCGAGGACTCACTCGGCGCGCCGCTCCGGGATGTGCGGGTGCAGGCCGTTGGCACCAGTGTACAGGCCGTGACCGACGCCAGAGGGCGATTCAAGCTGGGCGACCTGTCCCCCGGCACGTACCTGCTGCGCGTCCGACGGCTGGGTTTCGCGCAGTTGCTGGTGCCGGTCGAACTGCCGCAAGCCGAGGATTCTCCGTTGGCCATCGAGCTGCGTGAGAGCGCGACCGATCTCGCGCCCATGGAGATTCGCCGGAATGCGGTATCGGCACGGCTGGCCAAGACCGGCTTCGAGAATCGGCGGCTGTTTTCGGGCGCCCCTCCCGGACAGTTTGTCACGCGCGCGGACCTCGATCGACTTGGCGCGATGGACCTGAGCCAGATGTTGCGACGCATGAGCAGTCGCGCCTGGCGGTGCACAGATGGGATCATCTTCCTCGACGGCGTGCTGTTGGTACAGCCTCCGCGTGAGCAGGCGCCGACCGCCGCCACGTTTACGGCCACGACGACGCCGCTGCTCAACAGCACCAACAACGCCGCCGCCAGCGCTGCAGCCGGTCGCGCCATTCAGGACGCCGCCAAAAGCGGCAAGTCCGCGCCCAAACCGACGTCCTTGGACATGATCCCCGCGCAATGGATCGAGGGGATGGAGGTGTACGCGAGCCCGGCCCAGATCCCCAACGAGTACCGCGCTGCGTTCCGCGAAGCGCAGTGCGTCATTCTGCTCTGGACGCGCTAGCGCATCCCGAACATGCCGCCGCCCCCGCCGCCGAAGGGCAATCGCGTCATGCCGCCACCGCCCTTTCCGCCGGCGCCGCCGCCCATCTTCTTCATCATCTTCTGCATTTCGCGGAACTGCTCCAGCAGCTTGTTCACTTCGCTCACCGGGCGTCCGCACCCCTTGGCAATGCGCGCGCGACGTGAGCCGTTGAGGATCTCCGGCTTCTTGCGCTCCTGCGGCGTCATGGAAAGCACGATCGCTTCCACGTGCTTGAGCCGCTTCGGATCCATCTTCACGTCCTTGAGCATCTTGCTGTTCACGCCCGGCAACAGCTTCAGCAGGTTCTCGAAGGGTCCGAGCTTCTGCATCTGACGCATGGCCGAGAGGAAGTCTTCGAGGTCCATCCCTTCCTTGCGGACTTTCTTCTCGAGCTTCTTCGCTTCGACCGCGTCGAAGGACTCCTGCGCCTTCTCGACGAGCGACACGATATCGCCCATCTGCAGAATGCGTCCGGCCATGCGCTCGGGGTGGAACTCCTCG
>CAYWCJ010000083.1:11982-14379 GCA_964456595.1 uncultured Gemmatimonas sp.
CCCACGCCGATGTACTTGATCGGCTTCTTCAGCACACCGTAAATGGAGAGCGCCGCACCACCGCGCGCGTCGCCATCGAGCTTGGTGAGAATGACGCCGGTGACGTTCAAGGCTTCGTCGAAGCCCTGCGCGATCTTCACCGCTTCCTGACCGGTCATGCCGTCGGCAACCAACAGGATCTCATCAGGTTTGATCGCTGCCTTGAGCCGCTTGAGCTCGTCCATCAGGTCGGCGTCGATCTGCAAACGACCGGCGGTGTCGATGATCACCACGCGATCGCGTGCGCGCATGCCCTCATCGATGCCCGCCTTGGCAATCTTCACCACGTCCTTCGTGGTGCGGTCGGCATACACGGGTACGTTGAGTTGCGCACCGAGTGTTTCGAGCTGATCGATGGCGGCCGGTCGGTACACGTCGGCCGCCACCAGCCGCGTGACCTTTCCTTCGGCGAGCAGCTTGCGCGCCAGCTTGGCCGCAGTCGTCGTCTTTCCCGAACCCTGCAACCCCACCATCATCACGATCGTTGGCGGGACGGTGCTGATCTTGAGTCCCTCACGACGCTCGCCCAACATGGCGGTGAGTTCATCGTGGACAATCTTCACCAGCTGCTGCGCCGGTTGAATCGTCTTGATCTGCAGCACACCCACGGCCTTCTGCTCGACGCGCTCGAGGAATTCGCGCGTGAGCGTGAAGTTGACGTCTGCTTCGAGAAGCACGCGCCGAACCTCGCGCAGCCCTTCCTTGATGTCAGCGTCGGTGAGCACGCCACGCCCGCGAAGCTTCGCGAAGACGTTGCCGAGTTTGTCTGAGAGCTCGTCGAACATAGTCAGGAAAGGCTAACGGGCCGGGACGATGGGTACAACCTCGGCGCGTCAGATGCGCGATAAAGTTGCCGAGGATGTCACCGGCACTAGATTGGCCCATTCGGTTTGGTGGTGCGATCACCGTCCGAGACTTGGAGTGAGTGGGGGATGTTGTGGTTCCGTGTCCCCTGTGTCTTGGTCCAGCGCACCTCTCGCCTGCCTCCCGTGTCGCGATCGACCCCGCGTTTCCCGGCAATCACGATGCCCCGCGGCCAGCGCAAGGAAGAGATCCTTCGCGCCGAGCTGCCGCCGACTCTGCCGATGATGGCGCTGCGTTCCACCATCGTCTTCCCGTTGGGAACGATTGCCGTGCAGATGGGCGCGCCGGAAAACCTGGCTCTGCTTCGTGCGCACGAGGAGTCGGGACTCATTGTCGCACTGGTGGTGGCGGCAGCGGAAAGTGATGATGCGATCGATCCGCACAACTTCGTTGGCAAGGTCGGCGTCGCCGCTCGTGTACACGAGCGCATCAACTTGCCGGGTGAGACGGTACAGATCACGCTGCAGGGACTGCGCCGCATCACGATCGACGGCATCAATCAGGTGTCGCCGTTCGCGATCGCCCAGATCCAGGGCGCCAAGGAAACACCGGCGGACCAGAACGACCTCGACGAGCTCGTCGCACGCACGGTCGCCGCCGCAGAAACGCTGGCCGACCTCGTGGACCGCATTCCGAGCGAGGTGCCGCAGATTCTCAAGATGAACGTCTCTGACCCGGGGCGTTTTGCCGACCTCGCGGCAACGAACATGAATCTGCGCATCGCCGACAAGGAAGAAGTGCTGCAGCGACTCGATATCGGACAACGGATCCGCTTCATCCTGTCACGCCTGGAGCGCGAAGTCGCCCGGGCGCGCGTGATGGACGATGTGAAGAAGCAGACCGAGATCAAGATCGAGCAGCACCAGCGCGAGTTCTATCTGCGACAGCAGCTGCGCGCGATTCAATCGGAGTTGGGCGAAGCCGATCCGAACGAGAAAGAGTCGGTGGACCTGCTTCGGCGCATCGAAGAATCGAAGCTGCCCGAGAAGGTCGCGAGCGAAGCGCGTCGCGAGACGGAACGACTGCGCATGCTCTCGCCCGCGTCGAGCGAGTACCAGGTACTGCGCACGTATCTCGATTGGGTGCTTGCACTGCCGTGGCACGCGCGCACGGCCGACGATCACCGCATCACGCTCTCGAAAGTGGAGGCCGCGCTCGAGGATCGTCATTACGGACTCGACGAAGCGAAGGAGCGCATCATCGAGTATCTCGCCGTGCGCAAACTGCGTGGCGGTGACCCCACCGGCCCGATCCTCTGTTTCGTCGGTCCGCCGGGCACGGGCAAGTCGTCACTTGGCGAAGCGATTGCCAAGGCGATCGGTCGCGAGTTCTATCGCATCTCGGTGGGTGGAGTGCGCGACGAAGCGGAGATTCGCGGTCATCGTCGCACTTACGTCGGGGCGATGCCGGGGCTGCTCATTCAGGCGCTGCGTCGTGTTGCGGTTCGCGATCCCGTCATCATGATCGACGAGATCGACAAGATGACCTCGGGAT
>CAYWCJ010000084.1:0-14279 GCA_964456595.1 uncultured Gemmatimonas sp.
CTGCCGTCTGTGCGCGCGTTGCGTGAAGTCGCCGGACACGATCACCAGATCCGGCTTGATCTGCGCGAGCAGTTCGAGCAGCGGATCGAGCGTCTCCGGCAGCGTCGTTCCGAAATGCAGATCCGAGAGCTGAACGATGGTGCGCATCGCTCAGCTCGACGTTGGCAGCGCGGTTGCCGGCCCCATCACGAGCAGCGCGCCACGACGCGACTCGAACGCCAACGGTGTTTCGAGTTTCACCACTTCACCATCGATCGAGACATGCGCGAGTCGATGCTTCGCATCCACCGTGACGTGCTCGAGCTTCAGCATCTCGAACCCGCGATCGTCGCGCACGTTGCCGACCATCGCGCGCATCGTGAACCAGAGCAACTGCATTCGGCCATGCGCGCGGGGGATGAAGACGGAGAGCGTCCCCTCGGTCAGCGAATCGCGATGTGGCTTGAGCGTGTCGTGATTGACGTACTCGTTGTTGCCGACAAAGAGCGCTGGCGTGCGTCGAAGGAACGTAGTCGTGTCGGTCCGCAAGCGAAGGCCCAACTCGCGGTATCGATAAAGCGCACGCATCGCCGAGATGAATGCGGCGGGCCACTTGGATGCTCCCTGCCGCTGCTCTGCCTCGCGGCGCCGCACGATCTCTGGATAGAGTCCGAGTCCCGCGTTGTTGAGGAAGATCCGATCGTTCACGCTTCCTACGTCGACGCGGCGCGGTGTCCCGTCGCGCAGCAGCGTGACGGCATCGGCGAGATCGGTCGGAATGCCCAGATCCTTCGCGAAATGATTGAGTGTACCCGCCGGCAGCACGCCCAGCACGATATCCGTACCGACGATCGCGGAAGCTACGGCATTGATTGTTCCGTCGCCGCCAGCAGCAACGAGCAGCGTCGGCGAATCGCTCATCGCCCGAGCGATCAACTCGTCGATGCGGACAGTCTCGCTGCCCCAGAGGGTCACCGCATCGGGGAACACACTCGCGATCTGCTCTTCCAGGCGTGCACGATCACGTTCGGACTGCATGGAACCGGCAGTGCCATTGCCGACGACGCGAACGACCGGGGGCATGCGCAATGGTGGTGGCGAGGAAGGCACAGCCCGACACTTGGCTGTCGATCCCGCAGATCAACGCAATTTCTTCGCCACCGCCTCCACCTCCGCCATCACTCGCAACAGATTTCCGCCCCAGATCTTCGCGATATCCGCCTCGCTGTACCCGCGCTTCACCAGCTCCGTCGTCACCGCCAGCGCCTGCGTCGCGTCGCGGAATCCATCTACGCCGCCCCCGCCGTCGAAGTCCGAGCTGATGCCGACGTGATTGACGCCGATCTTCTTCACGGCGTAGTCGATGTGATCGACAAAGTCCGAGACAGTCGCCGGCGGGTCGGACGGATAGCGGCGCGCGGTGATGTCTTCCTGCTTGGCGAGATACTCGTTGCGCCTGGCCTCCGGGAGCGCCTGGATCGCCTGCTGCACTTCCTGACGACCCCTGCCGGCGATAGCGAACTCCTTGCGCAGATCCTCGATCGCCGCCGCACGCGCCTGCTCGCGCGGCAGATCGCGTTTGGGGTCGCACTTCACGTAACTGTTGAATGCCACGGTCTGCATCACGCCGCCGTTCTTCCTGAGCGCGAGCAACTGTTCGTCGTCCAGATTGCGGCTGTGATTGCAGATCGCGCGCACCGCCGAATGCGACGCGATGATCGGCGCCTTCGACAGCGCAATCGTCTGCATCATCGATTGCTTCGACGGATGCGAGATGTCGATCATCATGCCAAGCCGGTTCATCTCGGCGACGACCTGCTTGCCGAGAGGGCTCAGTCCGTTGTGCAGCCACACGCCATCGCGTTCGCCGGTGTTCGAATCGGACAGCTGGCTGTGTCCGTTGTGCGCGAGCGACATGTACCGCCCGCCGCGATCGAAGAACTTCTTGACGTTGGTGATATCGGCACCGATCGGGAATCCGTTCTCGACGCCGATGAAGATCACCCGCTTGCCTGCAGCATGAATGCGACGTGCGTCCGCCGCGGTATACGCTAGCTCGGCGCGCGTTGGCGCCAGTTGCTCAGTAAGACGATGAATCGCGTCGAACTTTTCGAACGCTGACGCATTCGCGCGAGCAAACCCCGCCGAGTCGAGCTGCGGTGATTGTCCCACGTAGACGATGAGAAACGCGCCGCCGAGTCCGCCTTCCTCCATCTTTACCAGATCGACCTGCGTGCGTGGCAGTTTTGTCGCGTAGTTCGGTATGTTCGCGTTGAAGTTGGCCGGGCTGATATCCACATGTGTGTCGATGGAAAGCACTTTGGCATGAATCGCGCGTGCCTTGGCACGCAACGCATCGTCAGCGGCGGCACTCTGTGCCAATGCTGCGGCAGGGATCGCCACCAGCGGCATGGTCGCCAGAGCCAGAGTGCCGAAAAGCGCACGGGAAAGCGAAGGCATCTGAAAGGGGAAAGCGTGGAAAGCTGCGTGCAGGAGATGGCAGAAAATGTTCTCCGCATGTATGACTACGGCAAGAGCTGTCGAGACGCTGAAGTGGCCTGGCAAGCTGAACGAAGTGCGTGTACCGAGTGTAGCATCGAGTTCCCACCTTCACCCGAGATGTCATGATCATTCAGTTGAACACGGACAATCACGTCGATGGCACGCAGTCCCTGCGAGAGGAAGTGACGACTGAGCTCGAGCGATCGCTGACACGATTCTCGGGTCAGATCACACGAATCGAAGTGCACTTCCAGGACGCGAACGCCGACAAGGGCGGCGGGCGCGACAAACGCTGCATGCTCGAAGCGCGCGTCGCCGGAGGTGAACCGGTCGTCGTCAGCAATACGGCAGACTCGGTGCGCGGTGCGCTGGTTGGCGCGCGCGACAAGCTGGTGCGTGTCCTCGAGAAACGGGTGTCGCGGCTGCGCCCGCCCAAAGGACGCGATCCATTCGACAGCAATGAAATCTCCCTGTGAGAGGTGTGCCGCATGCCGACGACGATGCTTCAACAATTCAGCACGGTACTCGCTGAACGAACCGGTCCCTGCCTTTCGCTCTATCTCCCGACGGAGCGACGGTTTCCCGAGCAGAAACAGAATCTCATTCGCTTCAAGAACCGTGTTCGCGTGGCGGAGCATTCATTCGCCTCGCTCGACACACCGCTCACCGACACACAGCTCGAATCGCTGATGGCGCCGTTGCATGAACTCGCAACGAACGATCGCTTCTGGCATCACACGCACGATGGACTCGCCATCTTTCGTGCACCCGATTTCTTCAAGGTGTACAAACTTCAGCGCACGGTCCCTGAGCGGACCATCGTCGCCGACAGCTTTCATGTGAAGCCGTTGATGCGCGTACTGCAATCACCCAACCGTTTCGAAGTGCTGGCGCTCACGCGCGAGCATGTGCGCCTCTTCCACGGGGACAGCGATCGCCTCGACGAGGTGGAGCTGGACGCTCATGTCCCGTTGTCGATCGAAGCCGCTCTCGGCGATGAACTGACCGAACCGCATTCGTCCGTGCGACCGCTGAGCAACCGCGGCGGTACCGGTGGCGCCGGTGGTGGCGGATCTGCCGTGCACTACGGAAGCGGCTCAAAACACGACGAAATCGACAAGGACACCGAGCGCTTCTTCCGCGTGGTGGATCGTGCGATTCACGAGCATCACTCGAAGTCGTCGGCGTTGCCGCTGGTGCTCGCCGCCCTTCCCGAGTATCACGCGCGGTTTCGCGAGACATCGCACAATCCGCAGCTCGTCCACGAAGCGATCGTTGGCAACCCCGACGCGTTCTCGGTCGACGACCTGCGCGACAAGGCATGGGCCATCGTGCAACCGAGGTTCGCGGCGCGCCTCGAGAAGCTGGTCAGCGACTACAGCGCGAACCTCGCCCACGGACTCGCGTCAGACGATCTCTCCGACGTCGCCGTCGCCACACTCCGCGGTCGCGTCAAGGCGCTCCTGGTCGATGCGGATCGCGTCGTTCCCGGTTCGGTCAATCGCGAGACCGGGCAAATCACACTCGGCAAGCTCGCCGATGCGCACACGGACGACGTGATCGACGATCTCGCCGAACTCGCGATGCGACAGGGTGGCGACGTCGTGGTGGTGCCGCACGACCGGATGCCAAGCATAACCGGGGTTGCGGCGGTGTACCGCTTCTGAGGTTGAACCGCCAAGTGGCGGGCTGTGGGTGTGGGTCGTGGGCTTTGGGTGTTCGCCCTCCGGAGTGCGTGCGCGAACTCTGCGCGAGGCATCTCGAAGCCCAGGACCCATACTCACAACCGGAAACTTGGTGGTTAACGATCCGGCCCCTCGCACCCCTTCCCCTCACCGGTCCGTGATCTCCCTTCGCCCCAGCGCCGCTGGCGCCGCTGCCCTCCCACTGGCCCCCGCAAGCACGAGCAGCGTCAGCAGGTACGGCACCGCCAGGAACAGCTGGTACGGGATGTCGCGCCAGCCCATCGCCTGAAAGAGCGACTGCAACGAATTCGCGCCACCAAAGAGCAGCGCCGCTGCGGCCACACCGAGCGGCTTCCATCGACCGAGTACCACGATCGCGATCGCGATGAACCCGCGACCGGCCGACATCCCTTCGACAAATGTGCCCGCCTGCGCGAGCACGAGCGTCGCGCCGGCCAGTCCTGCCATCGCACCGGCGAACAGCACGGCGGCAAGCTGCACGCGGCGCGGCTTCACGCCCGCCGCAACCGCCGCCTCCGGATACTCGCCGACGGCGCGCAACGCGAGTCCTGCCTGCGTACGCATCAGCCACCACGCGCACAGCGGCACGGCGACGTACAGCAGATACGTGATCAGCGGCTGCGCGAAGAGCGCCTGTCCGATGAGTGGAATCGACGACAGCGCGGGAATCGGCACGACCCCCACCGTGGGAATGGAAAGCGCGACACCCGCCGAGCCATAGAGCGTGGTGTACAGAGTGCCGGTCAGCCCGAACGACAGCAACGTGATCGCGGTGCCGGTGATGATCTGGTCGGCGCGCAGCCAGACAGTGAACAGCGCAAAGAGCATCGCCACGGCAACGCCTGCCGCCGCACCCGCTGCGAAGCCAGCGCCTGCACCAGCCACCCCTGCCGCGACCGTCGCACCAAGCGCACCGGCAATGATCGAACCCTCAAGCCCGATGTTGATGACCCCCGCACGCTCGCTGATGCACTCACCAAGCGCCGCGAGGGCGAGCGGTGTCGCCGTGCGCACACTTGCCTCGAGAAATCCGGCCGCGCTATCGAGACCGTTACTCATCACGTACCCGACTCCGCGCGCGCGACCACGCGCGATCGCCACCGTTCGGCAGACACCACCAACAGAATGAGCGTGGCCTCCACCACCGACACCACCACGCTCGGCACTCCCGCATCGCGCTGCATCGCGTTCGCCCCGGCTTCGAGCGCGCCAAAAAGCAACGCCGTAGCCAACACGCCAAGCGGGTGTAATCGCGCCAGAAGCGCCACCGCGATCGCCGTGAAACCGTAACCTGGCGAGAAGTTGTCGTATAACGCGTACGTCACACCGGTGTACTCCACCGAGCCCGCCAATCCCGCGAGCGCGCCACTCAGAATGAACGCGCCCATGACGGTGCGCGTGACGCGAATCTGTCCGCTGGTGGCCGCTGCCCACGCGTTCGATCCCACTGCGCGGAGACGGAATCCACCGGCCGTTTCCTTGAGCCACCACCAGGCACCAACGGCCAGTGCGATGGCCAGCAACAGTCCCATGTGCAGTCGCGTCCCCTCGAGCAACACCGGCAGGTGCAACGCGTCGGGGAGCGACGCGGACTGCGGATTGATGCGCGCCGGTTCCTGCAGCGGCCCGCGCACGAGCCAGCCGATGAGATACTGCGCGAGGAAGTTGAGCATGATCGTACTGATCACCTCGAGCACACCATAGCGCTGTCGCAACACGGCCGCGATCGCCGCCCACGCGCCACCCGCCAATGCACCGGCCAGCAGAATGACGACGATCGCGAGCGCTGCCGCTGGCGTCGACGATGGCGAGCCGACAATCGCCGCCACGGCCGCACCAATCGCGGCGCCCATCAACAGCTGCCCTTCGGCGCCAACGTTGAGGATGCCGGCACGGAACGCGATGGCCACCGCGAGGCCGGCCAGCGCCAACGGCACGGCGCGCACCAGTGTTGCCGACGTGATGGCGTACCACGAACCGAATGCACCACGCGCCAACGCTGACAACGCCGCCGATGCGTCGTGACCGGTGGCCAGCAGCAGCAGCACCAGTACGGACAGTGCGATGGCCGCCAACGCACCCGTGCGCAGCACCCACGCCCCCACGCCCGAATGACGTGAGCTCGCTGTCACCGCCATCTGGTCGACGGGTGTCGCGGATGCGCTCAGCATGCGCGCAAGGTCAATTCATCGGAGCGCGTCACGCACGGCTCGTCTGCGAGCCAAGCATCGCGCGACCCACGAGGTCCCGATCGCTCGGCGTTTCAGTGAGCGCGCCGTTGTGCATCGCGTACACCCGGTCGGCCAGCAACAACACTTCGTCGAGATCGCTCGAGAACAGCACGACCGCTGCACCCGCGTCGCGTGCCGCGCGCAACGCGTCACGCACGGCCGCGGTGGCGCGAAAGTCGAGACCACGCGATGGGTTCTCCACCACCAGCGCCGTCGGTGCACCATGCAGCTCGCGCCCCAGCACCAGCTTCTGCTGATTGCCGCCAGACATCGCGCGCGCCGCCGACTGCACGCCACTCGCCTGCACACGATAGCCCGCGATGATCTGCGCCGTCTCTTCGCGAAGGGTCGACCATGCAACGCGACCACGACGTGCGCCGGCGCCGCGCAATGCGACGTTCTCCACCAGCGAGGCATCGAGCATCAATGCATCGCGATGACGGTCTTCCGGCACGAAACCCACTTCAGTTGGATGCGTGAGTTGACCACTGGCCGCCTGGCCGCGACCAGCGAGCACGCGCAGCAGTTCATGTTGTCCCTCTCCTTCCACTGCCGCGATCCCCACGATCTCACCGGCGTATACATGCATGGTCGCGCCGCGCACTCGCGCCACACCACGCGAGTCCGACACATGGAGGTCACGCGTCATGAACACCGGTGCGCGTTCGTCAGTGCGCGCCGCCGCCGTGGTGCGGAATGCGCCCGTCACATCGACCTCCGCCAACAATTCGTCGGCCATTGACGGCATGCCATCAATGGGCGATGTCCGGTGTCCAAGCATGGCATTGGCGAGACCCGCCTCGTCGGTGGCCGTGGCGCGTGCCGCCAGCACCGTGCGCCCGCGACGCAGCACCGTCACATCGTCCGCAATCGCGAGTGCGTCGCGCAGCTTGTGCGTGATCAACACCACCGCATGCCCCGCCTCGGCGTGACGGCGCATCCACTGCAACAGTTCCTGCGCCTCACTCGGCGCCAGCACCGCCGTCGGCTCGTCGAGAATGAGCAGCTGCACGTCGCGGGCGAGTGCTTTCACAATCTCGCAGCGCTGCTGCGCAGCCACGGAGAGCGTGCTCACCATCGCGTCCGGGTCGAGCGTCAGACCGGCGCGCGTCGCGACGCTGCGGACTCGCTCCGCGGCGGCACGCGGGTCGTATCGACCGTGATTGCCAAGGGCGACATTCTCCGCGACGGTCATCGCGGGCACCAGTGTGAAATGCTGATGGACCATGCCGATGCCCATCGACAAGGCGACGGACGGCGACGCAATCACCTGCGGCACACCACGAACGCGCACGGTTCCTTCCTGCGGTTGCAACAGACCAAAGGCAACACGCATCAGTGTCGTCTTGCCCGCGCCGTTCTCGCCGAGCACCGCGTGCACCGTACCGGCGCGCACGCGCAACGACGCCTGGTCGAGCGCGATCACCGAACCGAAACGTCGCGTGATCCCTTCCAGCGAGAGCACGACGTCTCCCGCCGTTGCATCACTCACGAGCCGGTGGGTAGATGCAGGAACGACCACGGCAATCCGAATCGGCGCTCGAGCCACGCGCCAAGCGATTGTACGCCGAGCGTCTCGGTGGCGTAGTGTCCGGCGTAAATGATGCAGAGGTCGTGTTCGATGGCTTCAACGGTGGTGTGATGCGGACCTTCGCCAACGATCAGCGTGTCGATGCCGCGTTCACGAGCTTCCCGCAGCGATTCACTGGATGCGCCGCCGCCGCTGCAGATGGCCCATCGACGCGTCGTGCGTTCATTCGCGGGGATGCTCGTGCGCACCGTACCGCCATATCGCGTGGCGTACGAGTGCACGCGCGCCAGCAGTTGTGCGGTCGATTCATCGCTTTCACCACAGACGCCGATCTCCACGCCCTTGAAGCGCGAAAAGCCGGCCGTCGGCACCAGTCCGAAGGCCTCGGCCAGACGCGCGTTGTTGCCGTGCGTGGGATGGAGATCGAGCGGCAGATGCGACGCATACACGGCGATGCCGTTGGTGAGCAACGAACAAAACTTGTCGTACGCCACACCCACCAACGGTTGTGTACCACCCCAGAAAAGTCCGTGATGCACAATGAGCAGGTCAGCGCCGCTGATGGCCGTTTCGGCAATTGCCGCACGTGATGCATCGACCGCGACAGCCACGCGTGTGACCTGTCCGCGATTGGCCACCTGGAGGCCGTTCATTGCACCCGGATAGTCAGGTACCTCGATGGTTCGCAACTCGGTGTCGAGTGCTGTCACGACATCGTGCAACGTCACCGATGGTGTGGTCGAGGCGCCGCCGCCTGCGTCCGCAGTGATCCGTTCGAGGCTCGTCACGAAGTGTGGGCGTTGGTGACTCAAGGCTTGCCGATCGGCTTCGCGCTGTCGGCACCGTCCAGCACCTGGTCCAACGTATGGAAGCTACCGGCGCGCAGCAGCGCTCCAATGGAGTCGACACTGGCGCGTGCCGATGCCGGAATACGCGCCTGCATCGCAGCGTCCGGATTGAGCATCAGTCGCACCACATCATCCTTCACGCCAAAGTTGATGACGCGGCCCTTGAACGAGCCGCCGATCACTTCACGCGCAATGAGCATGAACGCCTTCGTATGATCGATGACCACGCTGCCGACGATGACCTCCGGTGCGACGCTGTTCTGGTCCGCATTCGTGCCGAACGCCAGCACGTTCTTTTCGCGCACAGCCTGAAAGACGCCAAGCCCGGCGGCATCTGCGTTCTGCAGAAGGACGTCCGCACCGCGAGCGATCTGTGCCAGCGCCTGTTCCTTACCGGCGCTGACGTCATCCCAGTTTCCAAGGTATGAGGTCAGAACCCGAACCTTGGGGTTGACCGCCCTGGCGCCCATTTCGAACGCCATGAAGCTGGCTTTCACCGGCGGCAGCTCCGTGCCCGCGATCAAGCCAAGTACGTTCGTTTTCGTCATCGCACCCGCGACCATGCCCGCCTGGAACGACGCTTCCTCGAACGCGTAGCTGACGCCGGCCACGTTGGGCGCCGTCACGCGGCCGGACGTGACGATGTACACAGTCTTCGGGTAGGCAGGCGCCACGCGAACGGCGGCATCCTGGAATTCGAAGCCGTGTCCGATGACCATGTCGTACCCCTGTGCTCCATACTGCCGGAAGTTCTCGTCGAACTCGGCGGGGGTCTTGGTCTGAATGTGAGAGAGCTCGGCGCCCATCGAGTCGCGCATGGCGACAATGCCAGCATAGGCTCCGCCGTTCCACGATTTGTCGGTGATCGGGCCAGGGGTGAGCAGTGCGACTCGGAACTTTTTCGCGCCTGTTTTAGAGGCTGCGGACTTGTCCGTGGCTCCACCACAGGCGGTCGCAATCACCAGTCCCATCACCATGGCGCGCCTGCAAGAACCAGCAAACTCCGCCAAAACTGCTGCAGTGCCGTTCAAATGGCTCATGTGTGGCTCGTTGGTGTTCGTTTAACGCCTAATCGTCAAGTGAAACGCCGAGCACCGTCAGTACGCGCTCGAGGTCGTCGTTGGAGAAGAACGCAATTCGGACCTCTCCGCGATCCCGAGCGCTGAGGTGGAGGGAGACGCCGGTCTGCAGCTTTCGGCGGAGGAGTTCTTCGATGCGCCGGATTTCGGCGGGCGAGCTGCCGGTGGGGGTCGGGGCCGAGGTCGAAGGCGGCTGTTTCCGGGCGCCCTTGGCTGAGGCGGGCCGAGCTGCCTGGACGCGCCGTTCGACTTCTCGGACGGAGAGACCGTTGGCGGCTGTTTCGCGGGCGAGGTCGGTGATGGCGCGTTCGGCACCGAGTCCGAGCAGTGCGCGCGCGTGTCCGGCGGAGAGCTGTTTTTCCTGCAGGAGGCGGCGGACGGCGGCGGGGAGTTGGAGAAGACGAAGTGCGTTGGCGACGGTGGACCGGTCTTTTCCGACGACGTCGGCGACTTCCTGATTCGAGAGTGCAAACTCGTCCATCAGGCGTTGGTAGCCGTCTGCCTCTTCGATCGGGTCGAGGTCGGCGCGCTGCAGGTTTTCGACCATGGCCAAGGTGAGTGCCGCGCGGTCGTCGGTGGGTCGGACGACGGCGGCGATCTCGGTCCAGCCCAGTTTGATTGCGGCGCGAAAGCGACGCTCGCCGGCGATGAGTTCGTAGCCGTGGCCGTTGGGGGCAGGGCGCACGGTGACAGGCTGGAGGAGTCCGTTGACGCGAAGACTGGCTTCCAGGTCGGCGAGCTCATCGGAGCGGAACTCGCGCCGTGGCTGATATGGATTGGGTCGGATCTGCGCGATGGGGAGCGTCTGCAGCGCGCTGACGGGCGCGGGCGTCGTGGGTGTGGCGGTCTCGGCTCGTGCGGGCTCCTTCCGAGCGAGCAGGGCATCAAGGCCTCGGCCCAGGCGACGAGGAGTTTCGGACGGTGGCGCCATAGTCAACGGTTTTGCGTGTCGGGGTGCGCGATCTTCGGCGTCGCGGAGCCATCTGCGAATGCGTGAAGCAGAAGTTTTCTTCGTAAGCGGCGCTACGAATACGATGATGCGCTAATGCTGATCGTATGATGAGAGACCAAGTCGAGCGCGGAGCTACGCGCCGTTTGAGAGCGATGCACGTGGTGAGGTTTCCGGCGTCTGCGCGGGACTGCGTGGTTCGGGTGTGGCGCGTCCGACGTGGGTCGAGGACGGCGATTGGTTTGCATGCTGCTGGGCGTGCGGATCGTGCTGCTGGGAGCGTTGCTGATCGCGCTCAAGGAGTTCGCGGGCGACGGCCATGTAGGCTTGTGCGCCGACTGAGGCAACATCGTACACGACGATCGGCTTTCCGAAACTCGGTGCTTCCGCGAGTCGGATATTGCGCGGAATGACGGTGGGGAAGACGCGAGCACCGAAGTGTTCGCGGGCATCCGAGGCGACTTGTCGGGAGAGGTTCAAGCGCGCGTCGTACATCGTGAGGAGCACGCCATCGACGTCGAGCGAGGGGTTGAGTACATCCTGGACGCGTTGCACCGTGCTCAGGAGTTGCGACAGCCCTTCGAGTGCGTAGTACTCGCATTGGAGCGGAATGAGGAGTGCGTCCGCGGCGACGAGCATGTTGAGCGTGATGAGGCCAAGCGACGGAGGGCAGTCGATCAGGATGTAATCATAGCGGTCGCGTATGGGTGCCAGTGCGTGGCGCATGCGGGTGCCGCGGTCCGGATCATCGACGAGTTCGAGCTCTGCGCCGGCCAGGTCTGGAGTAGCCGGAACCAGGTCGAGGTGACGGAAGTGGACATGTCGGACGATCGCATCAGCGAGGGTACACTCGCCGATCAGTACATCGTAGGTGGTCTGCCCGATGTCTGCGCGTGCGAGACCGCAGCCGCTGGTGGCATTGCCTTGGGGATCAGCGTCGATGAGGAGCGTGCGCTGTTCAGCGACGGCAAGCGAGGCGGCGAGGTTGACGGCCGTCGTGGTCTTACCGACGCCGCCCTTCTGATTGGCGATTGCGAGAATGCGGGCCACGGCGGGGTGCAGGGGTTCGTTGGGAGGCGGGAAGTATAGGGTTGTCGGAAGCCGAGTACCATGCCGATTTCACGCGAACCTGACGAAAATGCTGCGGTTGGCGGCGTTTCACGTGAAACCACCGGATTTGGTCTGTGCATTGCACTGGGAACGTGTGCCTCAGCGGGGCGCACTCACGTTGTTCCACGTGGAACGGACGCCCACAAAGGGAGATCGGCGTGGGAGGGAAGGGCACACTGCACGCCGCGAGTTCTGCTCGACGGCCCCGACGCCGAGCTGCGCGATGCGTCCACTGGCGGCGCGCTGGTGCGCTGGAGCCGAAAATGAAATCACGATGAGCATGACGATGAAACGACGAATGGCGCCCCCAAGGGCGCCATTCGTTCAGGCGGAGTTCGCAGCTTGGCTACTTCGAGTGCTGCTTCACGTGCTACTTCGACGCCGTCGCCAGCCGTCTGATCTCGCTTGCCATCGAACGTACGCGGGCGCCGTCGATGGCGCCTTTCACGTCGCCATCCACCTGCAACGCGAGCGCATTCAGCGCTGCCGCCCGCGCCACACCGGACTTCATCTCCGCTGCATCGAGGGCCGCGGCAACCGCCGATGTGCGATCGGACGCGAGGCCGGTGCCGCGCACCAGCTGGTCGAGGTACGACCGCACGACCACGAAGGCGGGCGGCCACGTCATCTTCGGCTGGCTCTGCGGATTGTACTCGGTGAATACGACCAGCTTCGCCGCCGCGAGCTCGTTCGCCGTGAGCTGCGGGCTCGGCATCAGCTCATAGACGTCCAATCCGCGATCGATCTCGGACGAATAGATCATCCCGTTCCAGTAGTATGCGCCCCACGAACCGCCAATGGTGTTGCGGCTGCGACCACCGCTGGCCTTCAACGCAGCCGCGGCCGCGGCCGACGGGACATCCACCGGCGCCGGCGGATCGATCGACCCGCGATCGAAGTAGGCGACTTCGATCACCTTGTCCGCGTCCGTGAAATCCATGACGTTGATGCCGCCCTGATACCAGGCCTGAACATAGAGATCGCGCCCCGGCACCGGGATGATGCCCCCGTTGTGCGAGACGCAGTTTTCCTCGGCGGACTGCGCCGACGGAAGCTTGAAGTAGGCGCGCTGGGTCTGCTTCTTCTTCGCATCGAGGGAGATGACCGTGTTGCCGCCCAGCTCGATCATGCTCGAGGCCTGGCACATCGGGCCCGTGCCGCCGCCCCACTCGTCCGTCTGCACCAGCTTCTTGCCGTCGTTGCTGAACGCGGCCGTGTGCCGCCCCTGAAAGTTGTTCGTGTCGGTCAGCGCGTCAATCCGGAACGGCTTCTCGGGGTTTGAGATGTCCACGAGAATGGAGTGCGTGGAGCAGGCGGCCGCGAGCAGGTTGAGCGCCGGGTACGCCGTCACGTCGTGGCAGTTGCGTGGGCCGCTGGACCCGCGCGCACCCTCTGCCGCGTCTGCCGAGGGAGGGCCACCACGTCCGCGGCCAGCCGCGGCGCGACGGGGGTCGACCGGCGCGCAGAACTGCTTGCACTCGCCACCGCCATCGAGGCCCGTGAAAATCCGGGCCCCGGGAATCACGACCGCGCGCTCGGGATGATCGAGCTGCACCTTGATGATGTCGAGCTGATACAAAGAGTTCGACTTGTCGGCCGGGTCAGTGCCATTCCTGCACCCGGCCAGTTCCGTCTCGGGCCGCGCGGCCTGCTGCCCCGACACGTAGAGGTAAATGATGTTCTTGTCCGTCGGGCTGGGCACGACGGTATGCGTGTGCGAGCCTTTGCAGGTCTGCACGTTCTTCACGAGCTTGGGCGCTTTCGGGTTCGTCACGTCGAAGATGCGCACGCCAGCCATATGGTCCTTGGGGTCCTGCACGCCGCCGCTGCCGCAATCATTGCGGTTTCCCGCACCCTCGGCGGAAACGAACAGCAGGTTCCCGACAATCGACGGGTCGCCCTGCGAAGTGGTGCATTGCACCACCGAGGCAACGACCGGCTTGCCCGGATCGGTGATGTCCCAGATGGTAAAGCCGGCGAAATTCCCCTGGTAGGCGTAGTGCGTGCCGAAGGCGATGTCGGAGTTGGCGAACGTCAGCCCGCGGACGGTATCGAACTGCGCCGGCTTATGCGTGTTTGAAACGAGCCGCATGTTGAGCGCGGCGGTGCCGGCGTCATAGCGCCCCGGCTTGAGGTTGCTGCGGGGATCTGCATTGCTCGGGTACGTCTGCGCCCACGCCGCACTCGGCGCGACGACAGTCGCCAGCAAAAGAATCAGACTATGCACGACGCGCATCGGGGTACACTCCTGAGGTGGGAAACGGGCGGGCTGGATGCCGTGGGGGGGGCGTCGCGTTACTTCGGGGGGAGCTGCGTGAGCAGACGTCGCAGGATGGCGATCTCG
>CAYWCJ010000085.1:0-14218 GCA_964456595.1 uncultured Gemmatimonas sp.
CACTAGGCGACCACGATGCTCAATTCTCTCATCGCGTGGTCCCTCCGCAATCGTGTCATCGTGCTCGTCGCATCGGCCGTCATGCTGGCGGCGGGCGGAATCACCGCATCACGAATGCCGGTGGACGTGTTCCCGGAACTCACCGCCCCCACGGTCACCGTGCTCACCGAAGCGCACGGCATGGCACCGGAAGAGGTGGAAGCGCTGGTGTCGTTCCCGATTGAGACCGCCGTCAACGGATCGACCGGCGTGCGTCGCGTGCGCTCGTCCACGGCGCAGGGCATCTCCGTCGTCTGGGTAGAGTTCGACTGGGGCACGGACATTTTTCGGGCACGACAGATCATCGCCGAAAAGTTGCAGACGGTGGCAAGCGCACTGCCGACGAGTGTGGCGGCGCCAACGGTCGCACCAGTGTCGTCGGTGATGGGCGAGATCATGATGATCGGGCTCAGCGCCACGGATAGCGGTCTGGCAACGGGCACGGCCAAGGTCTCGGGCATGGAGCTGCGCACGATTGCCGATTGGACGATCCGCCGACGACTGCTCGCGGTACCCGGTGTCGCGCAGATCATTCCCATCGGCGGCGAAGTGAAGCAGTACCAGGTCATCGCTGATCCGGCGCGCATGCAGGCGACGGGCGTGTCGCTCACGGAGGTGGTGCGCGCAGCGGAAGGGTCCAATGCCAACGCCGCCGGTGGCGTCTACATGGACAAGGGGCAGGAGTACGTCATTCGCGGTATCGGGCGCGTGCAATCGGCCGCTGACATCGGTGCGACGGTTGTCGCCGTGCGCGGGGGTATTCCAGTGATCTTGTCGCAGGTTGCCGACGTACGGGTGGGTGCCGCGCCACGCTACGGCGACGGCTCCATCAACGCCGCTCCCGGCGTCGTGCTCGCGGTCCAGAAGCAGCCCGGTGCGAACACGCTCGAGCTGACGCGTCGCATAGAGCAGGAGCTGAGCAGCATGCAACGCACCATGCCGCCGGGAGTCAGGATCGAATCGGCGCTCTTCCGGCAATCGAGCTTCATCTCTGTCGCCATCGACAACGTCCTCACGTCGCTGCGCGATGGCGCGATACTGGTGGTCATCATCCTGTTCCTGTTTCTCTGGAATTTCCGTACCACCGCCATTTCGCTCGTCGCCATTCCGCTGTCACTCGTCGTCGCCATCTTCGCCATGAAGCTCTTTGGCGTCAGCGTCAACACGATGTCGCTGGGAGGCATGGCGATCGCCATCGGCGCGTTGGTGGACGATGCCATCATCGATGTCGAGAACGTCTTCCGGCGACTGAAGGAGAATCATCGTCGCCCGCTCGCGGACAGACATCCGTCCTTGCGCGTGGTGTACGACGCCTCGCGCGAGATCCGGGCCAGTATCGTCAAGGCGACACTCATCATCATCGTCGTCTTCCTGCCACTCTTCTTCCTCGGCGGTGTGGAAGGACGTTTGCTCCGACCGCTCGGCTTTGCCTACGTCGTCTCGATTCTCGCGTCTCTGCTGATAGCAGTCACGCTCACACCGGTGTTGTGCGCATACCTGCTGCCAAACGCGCGGGCCGTGCAGACCGAAGAGGAGAGCGGTGTCGTGCGCTGGCTCAAGGCGCGGTATGCGCCGTTGCTGCATGGAGCGATCTCGCATCCGCGCGTTGTGCTCGGGGGCGCGGCAGCGGCGCTTGTCATCGCACTCGCGACCGTTCCGTTGCTCGGCTCGGCGTTCCTGCCCGCATTCAACGAAGGCGCACTCACGGTGAGTGTGGTGACCGTGCCGGGAACATCGCTGGCCGAATCCAATGCCATCGGCCAACGCGTGGAGCAGATCCTGCTGGCTAATGAGGCAGTGGTGAACACCGATCGTCGGCAAGGGCGCGCGGAGCTTGATGAACACGCGCAGGGTGTGAACGCCGCCGAGATCGATGTCACGCTCAAGGAGAACGTGGAGAAGGAGGAGCTGTTCACCGCGCTGCGCGACGAGTTCGCCTCGATTCCAGGTACAAATGTCACCATCGGCCAGCCGATCGGTCATCGCATCGATCATATGCTGTCGGGAACGCGCGCGAACATCGCGGTCAAGATTTTCGGCCCGGATCTGTATCAGCTTCGCGCCATCGGTGCGCAGGTGCGGGATGCCATGCAGACGGTGCCGGGTGTGGTGGACTTGCAGTTGGAGCAACAGATGGACGTGCCACAGTTGCAGCTGCGTGCCGATCGTGCGGCACTCGCACGGTATGGGATGAGCGTCGGACAACTCGCGGAAGCGATCGACGTCGCGTTCAACGGCGAGGCCGTTTCTGAGGTGCTGGAAGACGGTCGGAGCGTGGACTTGGTCGTCCGCTTTCCGGATGCGATGCGCGAGAACGCCGCCGCCATTGCCGCCGTGTCCTTCGACACACCGACCGGCGCTCGCGTGCCGCTTTCTCAATTGGTCACGGTCACCGTGACGCGCGGGCCCAACACCATCTCGCGTGAGGATGTGCAACGCAAGATCGTGGTGCAGGCCAACGTCGCCGACCGCGATCTCGGCAGCACCGTCGCGGAGATCCAACGTGTGGTGGGTGCACAGGTCACGATGCCCACCGGATATCACGTGAGTTATGGTGGACAGTTCGAAGCGCAGGCCGAATCGACGCGCACGCTGTCGCTGCTGTCGCTGCTGTCGGTAGCCGCCATCTTTCTCATTCTGTACGCCGAGTTCCGTTCGACGAAGACCGCGCTGCTGGTCATGGCCAATTTGCCGCTCGCTCTGATCGGGGGCGTGCTGGCCGTGTTTCTCACGGGTCGCGTGGTGAGTATTGCCTCGTTGGTCGGATTTGTGACCTTGTTCGGCATCGCGACCCGAAACGGCATTCTGCTGGTCTCGCACTACCGGCAACTGTTGTCAGAGGGCGCGACCTTTCATGATGCCGTCGTACGCGGATCGCTGGAGCGTCTGTCGCCCATTCTGATGACCGCGCTCACGGCGGGACTGGCGCTCATTCCGCTCGCGCTGGGCGGCGGCGAGCCGGGCAACGAGCTGCAAACGCCGATGGCCATTGTCATTCTAGGCGGATTGCTCTCGGCGACCGCGCTCAACATGCTGGTGCTTCCGGCGTTGTACTGGTTGTTCGGTGATCGCGTTGCCGCCACAGCCGTGGTTGACGATGACCTCCGTGATGGTGCCCCAACGATCGGGTACGATCTTCTCCCTGCCTGACCATGCACATGACATCCTCTCGCAACGCATCGCACGAGAGCCGACGAATGACGCCCTCGCTGTCACGCACCCGTGCAACCGCCGCGCTGCTCGCCATCGGTGCGTCATTGCTGCCTGCGGTGGCATGGGCGCACGGCGTCACCGCCGGCGACAAAGGCTACATCATGGAGACGTTCGGCATTCGCATCGTGCCGTTCATCTACCTCGGCGCGAAACACATGGTGACCGGCTACGATCATCTGCTCTTTCTGTTCGGCGTCATTTTCTATCTGTATCGACTCAAGGACATTGGCGTCTACGTCACGCTCTTTGCACTTGGACATTCCATCACGCTCATCGCCGGTGTGCTCGCGGGTGTGAGCATCAACGTGTATCTCATCGATGCCATCATTGGCGCCTCGGTCGCGTACAAGGCGCTCGACAACCTCGGCGTCTTGGCGAAGTGGTTTGGTCGCGAGCCGGATCCGCGCGCAGCAACGATTGTGTTCGGGCTCTGCCACGGCCTCGGTCTCGCCACGAAGATGCTCGACTTCGAGCTGGCGAAGGATGGACTCCTGCCAAACCTGCTCGCCTTCAACATCGGCGTCGAAATCGGACAGTTCCTGGCGCTGAGTGTCATCCTCATCGCGATCAGCTACTGGCGGCGCAGCACGACATTCGTGCGCTATGCCAAGGCGGCGAATGTGGTGCTGTTGCTCAGTGGAGTCGCACTCGTGGTGTATCAACTGAACGGATACCTCTCACCATCTCAGGGATAGGAGCTTCTCGTGTCACAATCATCTGGCCTTTTAGGCGCACTTCCGTCGACACGCACGCTGGCACGCGCGTCGCTCGCGGCCATTGGTCTCGCGGCGCTACTCACGGTGGGTGTCGTACTCCCCGCCGAAGCCGGACGCGATCCGATTGGATTGGGCGCCGTGCTCGGCCTGACGGAAATGGGCCGCATCAAGGTGTCGCTCGCGATGGAAGCCGCGGCAGATGCAGCAATGGATGCGGCTGGTGGCACCGGTGAGACGCGCAATGCCGCTGCGCCAGCAAACGCGCAGGCCAACCGCTGGCGCGACTCGATGACCGTCACACTGCAACCCAATCAGGGGATCGAACTCAAGCTCGCAATGCGCAAAGCTGAGAAGGCGTTCTACGAGTGGAAGACGGACGGCGCTGAGGTGTACCACAACACGCACGGTGAGCCACCCAATCCACCGAAGGGGTTCGCTGCGCACAGCTATGCGAAAGGCACGGCGAAAACCGACACAGGTGACCTCGTGGCCGTGTACGATGGCATGCACGGATGGTTCTGGCGAAATCGCTCCGCGAAGGCCGTGCGTGTCACGCTCAAGACCGGTGGCGAGTATCTCGTGCTGAAGGAGATGAAGTAGATGCGCACGAAGCGACCGTCATGGCGATGGTCTTTCGTCGCGGTCACGCTGCTACTCACGCTCTCCTCCTCGCTCGCGTACGGTCTGGTGCGCAGGCATATCGCCTGGGACGGCCTGCTGCTGGAGATCGGCACCTCGAAGATTCGCGGCCCGATCGAAATGGTTGGCGGCAAGGTGCTCGGTACCACGCTCGCGACGGTCAGCTACAAGGGAGACACGCCCGGAGTCTCACGCCCGTGGCATGTCCACGTGGGCAGCTGCGCAAAGGATGGGGCGATCTTCGGCGACGCGAGCGCGTACACACCACTACGCGTCGACACCAAAGGCACGGCCGAGGGCAAGGCGACGTTGCGTGTCGCGCTCCCGGATAGCGGCAGTTTCTACGTGAACATCCACGAGTCGGCGACGAACATGAAGAGACTCGTGGCCTGCGGAGATCTGCTGCTGGAGGACTGACGGACTGTGCGTCGTCCGCGAAACCTTGCACGCGGGCCCATCGTACTTTACTGTACAAAGTACTTGGCTCTCCGCTTGCCGCGCCGATCCTGCCGGCGCAGGGCGGTCCACCTGCAGATAGCTGCGGAACTCCGCCTATGACGCACACTGACCCGGGCACACGCGGACTACACGTCGCAATCATCATGGACGGCAATGGACGATGGGCGGCGGCGCGCGGACTGCCGCGTACGGCCGGTCACGTCGCAGGCGTCGCCGCGGTCCGACGCGTAATTGAAGCGGCGCCATCCAAGGGCATCGGCGCGCTCACGCTCTACGCGTTCTCGTCGGACAACTGGAAGCGCCCGGGGCATGAAGTGTCCGCACTCATGCGACTCCTCGAGCGCTATCTGCACCGCGAACTGGCGTCGTGCATCCGGAACGGAGTGCGCATCGAGGTGATGGGCCGGCGTGATCGTCTCCCTGCGCGCGTGCTGAGCGCGATTGTGGCGGCTGAACACGCAACAGCGTCCGGTAGTCTGCTGCGACTGCGGCTGGCAATCGACTATTCGTCGCGTGATGAAATCGTTCGGGCGGCGGGGCAGGGTGGGCGCGGCCGCGAAGCGCTCGCGCGGCGACTCGATCCCTCTCCCGATCGTCCGGTCTCGGACGTGGACCTGTTGATCCGCACTGGTGGCGAGCAGCGACTGAGCGATTTCCTGCTCTGGGAGATCGCATACGCCGAGCTGTACTTCACTGAAGTGGCATGGCCCGACTTTGATGGCAACGCACTAAACGCGGCCGTTACGGAATTCGGGCGGCGTCAGCGGCGCTACGGCGGCGTGCACTCCGTCGCGCAGCGCTATGAGCGCATCGCGGCGGTGGCGTCATGAGCGCGCTCGCCGAGGGGTGAGTGCGGCTGCGCACGCCGGCACTGATGTGCGCGTTGGCGCTTGGCGTACTGGCCGAGGTGCTCATGCGCGATGCCGATGCAGTGGCGGTCTTCAGTCTGCTGGCCGCAGTCGGGCTGCTGCTGTTGTCCGCCGGTGGCGCGACGGCGGCCTGGGTGACGCGCGCGCAGATTGGCGACGTGTTCTTCGCGATGGTGCGCGTTGGCGTACTCTGCGTCGCGGGTCCGATCGGCTGGGGGCGTGGCGAGTCGACGACCGATCCGCGCGTGACGGGCCTGGCGCGGAGGGCACGCACAGTTGCGCGCGGCATCATCATGGCGACGCCCGCGCTGCTGTTGCTCTCCGCGCTGCTGATGTCTGCCGACCCGGTGTTCAATCGGGTGATCCAGAACCTGTTCCGCATCGATCTCGAGACACTGGTCGAACATCTGCTGGTCTCCGCCGCGATCGCGTGGCTGACGGCCGGATTCCTGCGCGCGTTCATGATCCGTGACGACGTCACAATGGACCGACTGTTTCTGCCGCAGCCGGCGTTTCAAGCCGCCGAGGTCTCTGTTGCGTTGTGGATCCTGAACCTGCTCTTCGTCGTCTTCATGGCCGTGCAACTGCGCTATCTGTTTGGCGGCGCGAATCTCGTGGAGGTGACGGACGGTCTGAGCTAGCTCATGGGTGTCCTTGCGTCCGCCGCGTTCCGCATGAAGCTCTATCAGGACGCGTACGGGCTGACGGAGCAGCGCCTCTACGTCAGCGTCGTCATCGTGTGGCTCACGGTGGTGCTGCTTTGGTTGGTGCTCACCGTGCTGCGCGACAAACACGAAAGCTTTGTATTCGGAACGCTCCTCGCCGGACTCGCCTGCATCGCGGCGCTATATGTGCTCAACCCGCACGCACTGATTGCACGGGTCAACACCGACCGCGCGACCACCGGCGCGGAATACGACGGAAGCTATGTCAGCAGTCTCAGCGCCGACGCGGTGCCCACGCTGCTCGCGCGTCTCGGACAGCTTTCCGTCGTTGAACGCTGTCGCCCGACGCGCATGCTGGAAAAGCGTTGGACCGTCGAGCGGAAGGGCGGCTGGCGTTCGTGGAATCAGAGCGACTGGCGTGCCCGCCGGATGGTCGCGCCGCTCGTCGGAACGCTCTCGTGCCCTGGTATCGAAGTTCCCGCACGCCGGTGACTCGTCGTCAGCCTCCTGAATGCGCGCCCTACCTGATGCGCAGTGAAATCGTGAGCCGCTGTGTCGTCACCCGGCCCCCGTTGAACCGCAACGCGGCCGTCGGCGCTGCGATCACGCCACCGCTGCTCGGAGACACTGGCACCGTCACGTTGTCGCCACACCCGGCGAGACACGGCATGCACTCGCCGCCGCCGCCGCAGGTCATGCTCAACGCGTACCGAATTTCGTAACCCGCACTGCGCAGCTTCAACCCGACGCTCGGAGTCCACTCCATCCACCGCTCGCGCTGCACGCGACTCGTGTCGCGCACCTGATCAGTCTGACCAAGACGGTAGCGAATCGAGTATACACCGAGTCCGAATTGCACCCCGAAGTGCGTCGCGGAATCGGTGGGCGGTGCCATGTGCTCGAACCCGAAGCGCACGAGCGAGTTCGAGAATCTGAATTCGTTGTCCACCGTGTGGCCACCTTTCGGAATGATCAGCCCGCGCACTGTGACCGTGTCGCTCGCCGCCTCGGCCCACGTCGTGCTCCACATCGGTTCCATCAGGACGTCGAATCCGAACGTCGCGCTTCCCATCGAGCGGGCCATACCGACACCGGCGTTGTAGGCCCACGTGTGCCCCGGATCCCGCGGCACCGTGATGACGTCGTTGATGCGATAGTCGGGAATCTTGGGATGAGAAAGGCGGTTAACCGTCCCTAGCACGCCCAGCGTCCACCCATCGACGCCCACCGGTCTCGAATACTCGCTGTGCGCTCCCCACGTGGTGGTGTGATCGCGATTGTTTTCGGTGCGCTCCGGAACCTGGGTGACGACATTCGGCGGCGTGAACTGCCGGAAACCCGGAAAGTGCACATCGTGCGTCATGTCGAAGCGACTGCGCAGGAGTATCACTTCGAAGTTCCGTCCTCCCCCCCACGCGCGGGTGAGGCCAATACGCGCGTCGGAGGCCGAACCATCCTGGAGAATGCGATCGCTGCCGGAGTACAGTTGATCGATGCCCTGTTCGGCTTCGAGAGTGGCCATATAGGCCGATGCTCCAACCGCGAACCCGCCGTCGAAACGTCGCGCGATCAGCCCCGACACGTACTGGTTTGACGCGGACCGCTCGCTCAATGGTGCATTGAACGTGAGCCTTGTACGATCCAGCTGCTGCACCGCGTACAGACCGCCAAAGGCCCACTTCCCGCTCGTGCCGATTCCAACCAGTGGCAGCGTGCGCCCGCCGCCGCGCGACTCCGACTGACTGAGCAGGTACGGTGCGACCGACAGCATCCCTGCCTTCAGTCGCGTGGCCTTCGCCGGATTCACGAACGGATCCATCAACGCATCATCGACCGCGATCCTGATCGAGCCCATTGCCGCGCGGTCCGACGGGATGATGTCGAACTGCTGACTCATCTGGACGGGCACGGTGCGCGGCGTGATCGACTGCGCCGCCAACGCCGTGGGACCAGCTGAACCGACCAGCATCGAAACCGCGCCCAGCACAGCGATCGACCAGCAGCGTTGGTACGTACGGCACACACAAGACAGAATCATGGAGACGTCCTCATGCTATTGGATAACAGCGGCATTCGTCGGCCGATGTGTCGCGGAGCCTCTGCAATCGAGAACCTCCGCGTTCGGCGATCACGTCACAGTTGCTCGTGCCGATTCAGCTACGAACGCCCGCCGAGTTTGCGACCCGTCTCCACCGCACCAAACCCCGCTTCGTCCCGCCGCTGCATGATGAACACCCGCCAGCCTTCGTTGTAACGACGCTCCATCTCGGCCGGATTGTTCGTGGGGAATCCGCACGGCACCTTGGCCGCCGTGCAGGCCGCGAGGATTTTCGCCGCCGCATCCTCGCGCGCCGCCGTGTCGCCGCGGAATACCTGTCCCAGCGTCCCGAATCCCACGAACACCTGACCGACCCCGGGTTCGGCGGCAATCTCACGCGCGCGCGCAATGCCTTCGACGCTTTCGATGATCACGCTCAGCAGCAGCTCGCCGCGCTTGTTGATCGGCCACACATCGGCTCGCTGCTTGTACTTCTCTACCGAAAGCCCCCAGTACGCCGCCGCTGCGGATAGTCCGGTATCCGGGCGCGTACCACCGGCCTTGCCGAATCGCATCGCCTCGATCACGTCGTGCACTTCCTGCGGCGACTCCACCGCTTCGAGCGAAAGATTCACGAGCCCTGCGTTGAGCTGACGCACGATCGCGCGCCGCACCGCCGCGGAGTCGGCGTGCCAGATCCCGATTTTCGACGAGAATGGATGCGTGCGCGCCGAGCCGCCCGCCGCGCGGATCTCCTCGAGGTACTTGAGAAACGTGTCGGTGCTGGCCGACGTGAACAGATAGTCGGCTCGCTGGTAGCCCATGGTTTCCTTCGCGACTTCGCTCAGTACGATCGCTGGTTGCGGCGCGGGTGCCGGAGCGGATGCCGCGACGCCGTTTGGGCCGCCGGGGCGTGGCGCGCGCCGCACGATGGCCGGGTGCGCAATCCCGAAGACCGGCTGCCCCTTCTCCTGGACAGCGATAATCGGATTGAGCCGATCGACGACCTGTGCCGAAGCGACGGTCGAGGTCACGGCAGCGAGGGCCAGGGCGGCCGGGAGCAAACGATGCATGCGAGGGAGTGAGCGGAGGGAGACGGTTGGCGGGGCGCTGCGATAAACAACGCACGACCCCCAAACGGCGCTGCGGATCGCGGAGGTCCGTTCGCCGCTGCATTACGTTGTGCTGATGCGGTGGTACCACCCCACTCACTCGTCCGACTTTGCCTGAACAGCGCTCCGCCGCCTCAAGTACTCCCGAGCAGGTCTTGCGCGACATCTTTGGATTCGATGAATTCCGCCCGGGACAGCGCGAGGTCATCGATGCGGTGCTCGCCGGCAAGGATTGTATCGCGCTCATGCCCACCGGCGCCGGCAAGTCGCTCACCTATCAGTTGCCGGCGCGATTGCTCGATGGCACGGTACTCGTGATCTCGCCGCTCATCTCGCTGATGAAAGATCAGGTGGACGCGGTGGCGGGCCTCGGATTCTCCGTGACCGCCATCAACTCGACGTTGTCGCCCGACCAACGTCGTGCGCGCATGGAAGCGTTTCGCGCCGGCGCCTACGAACTCGTCTTCCTCGCACCCGAAGCGCTCGACGGCTACCTCGGCGATTTCGTACGTGGGTGTCCCATCTCGCTGCTCGTCGTCGATGAAGCGCACTGCATCAGTCAGTGGGGCCACGACTTTCGTCCATCGTATCGCCGGTTGCAGGGACTCAAGGAGCAGTTGGATGTGCCGGTGCTCGCGCTCACCGCCACCGCAACTCGACGCGTTGCACTGGACATTCTGAAGCAACTCGGCATGCGCAAACCCGCCGGCTTCAAGGGGTCGTTCTTTCGACCGAATCTGCAGATCGCGACGCGCAAGAAAGGGCAGGGTGGAAATACGCGTGTAGAGATCCTTGCGCTCGTGCGCGCGCACGCAGGCGAAAGCGGCATCGTCTACTGTCAAAGCCGGAAAGGAGTCGATCAGACCGCGGAGTTTCTCGCAGAGCACGGCATTCGCGCGCTCCCGTATCACGCGGGGCTCGACCCGGCGGACCGCGCGCGCAATCAGGAGGCGTTTCAGCGCGATGATTGCGACGTGATCGTGGCCACCGTCGCGTTCGGAATGGGAATCGACAAGTCGAACGTGCGCTTCGTCATTCATCGCGACCTGCCCAAGGACATCGAGTCGTGGTATCAGGAGATCGGCCGCGCCGGACGCGATGGTTTGCCGAGCGACTGCGTGCTCTTCTACTCGTGGGCCGACGTCAAGCTGCACGAGCGCTTTCTCGACGGTCTCGATGACGAGGACGTGCGTGAGCGGACGCGACGGGCGACGGTGGCGCTGTTCGACCTGGTAGAGCGAACACACTGCCGACATCAGGCGATCGTCGCGCATTTCGACGAGGTCACCGCGCCGTGCGGAAACTCGTGCGACGTGTGTACCGGTCAGCGCATCGACGTGCGCATCGCCGATCTGCTGGAGGCGCAGCGCGGCACGACTGGAGCGCGGCGTGGGCTCGCCAGCAGTGGCGCGCGCGGACGCACGTCGTCCGGTCCTGACGCGGCGACACTTGGCGACGATGATCGCGCGCTGTTCGAACAGTTACGCGTGCTGCGGCGCAAGCTGGCCGATGAAGCCGGCGTTCCGGCCTACATCGTCTTTGGCGACAAGGTGCTCTTGGAGATGGTCGTGCGACGGCCGACCAATGAACGGGAGTTGCTGCAGGTGCCGGGCGTCGGTGAGGCGAAGTTGGAGAGGTATGGCGCACAGTTTCTGCGGGTGTTGCGCGACGACTGAAAGCGCGCCTGCACCATGTTCTGCAACGCGCGAGGTCGGGCACGACTGTTGCTCTACGCTTGGGTATCCCACAACAGCGAGTCATCTTTGAGCGAAGACAAGAGCGGCTACACGCACGACGCCAGCGACAGGAAGCTCGACCACGCGGCAGATGAGGCGAAGGCCGCCGATAGCAAGCATGGTCCCGGTCCCGGTCATGATCCGAGCAAGATTGCGCGTCATGATGATCTCGGAAAAGACCGCCTGTTCGAACATCGCGAGCAGCACGACGACGCTGAGAAGCAGAGCGAGAAGTCGCGGCTCGCCAAGGAAGCTGCACGCCCGCCACAGGTCAGTCCCAGCGACGACGAGCCTGCCGCGTAGCGGAGACTGCCGCGTAGCGGAGCCTGCCGCGTAGCGGAACCTGCCGCGTAGCGGAACCTGCCGCGTAGCGGAACCTGCCGCGTAGCGGAACCTGCCGCGTAGCGGAGCCGTGTTGAGGCACTGTGCAGCCGTCGCGCGCAGTGCCTCGTGCCTCGGTGCGTGCCGACGCTCGTCAGCTCGGCGTTCGAGTAGGCAGCGAGGTGGCGTCCATTTGACCATCAGCCCGGCGTCGGTACCCGATCAGCAGCAAGCGGCCGCCGTGCGATGGCGTCGTCCACCTCACGTTGTGCATCCGCCAATCGGCCCACGTCCGCACGAAGCTCGCGAGCGGCGTCGATCAGTGTGGTGAGCGGCGCCAGATCGCTCGCGCCGGCGTGCAGCCGCAGCAAGTCAAGCCGAATACCTTCCAGCGCCGCAACAGTTGTCGCCAGTTGTGTCGACGCTACACTGCGGCGCCGCTCGAGCGCCTCGGCTCCGTCGGAACCCTGTGGCGCAAGCGCCGTGACCAGATCGATTTCCGCGCGCGCGGCCGCAGCCTTGGCCTCGAGCGACGCAACGATCGCCGGCAGTTCCTCCAACCCCTCGCGGTACGCACTGGGCAGCGCCGCAAACAGCTCGCTCGCGGCCACGCCAAGCGCCGCTTCCGTCGGGCGGAAGACACCCCCACCTAACGCGCGCGTTTGTTCGGGCGCGCCCAGCCGTCGCGCCAACCATTGTCCTGCGCGACTGTTCCAAAGCCGGTCGCGAATCCCTGTCTGCCATCGCTCGCGAAGTGTTGTGGGGATGAACGGCAGATCGAGCGCGTTGCTTACCGCGCCGAGCAGCATCGTGCTGAGCACCGGCGCGAGGATGAGCGCCATCGACAGCGTCATGCCGAAGATCTGGGGGCCACCGCCATTCTCGCGGATCACACCACCGAGCACGAGTCCGAATGTGGTGGCGAGCCAGCTGGCCGAGGCGATCGTACCGATACGCAGTGCTCGACGAGATCCGCCGAGCGCGTCGTCGCGGGCGACGGCATCAGTCTCCGCGCGTTCGCGCCGCGCGATCCCGAGCGCGGTTCGCAGATCGGCCAGCGTGTGTCCCGCGCGAAACTGCCGGCGCGCCTGATTGAGATGGAAACCGACAATTGGATAGATCGGGAGCGAAGCGATTCCGCCCAGGAGCACGATGTCGGCGAAGCCCGCGGGCCGGTTGCCCGTCACCCAGACGGCGAGATTCACGAGGGTCAGCGTACCAAACACGCTCGACCACGCCAGGTACGGGACGAGGAGCGGATTGCGAGCCCCAAGCCAGGCGCGCAGCATCGGCGGCAGGGCCGGGCGCGAATCGGATGTCGGTGCCAGCGCTGCCGCCATCGCCTCGCCGTCCGCAAAACGCGCTGCAGGATCGCGGGCCAGACATCGATCAATGGCGGCAGCGAGTGCCGGAGGAAGTCCCGGCGCCGCGCGCATCGCGCTCGCCGGAGCCTCGATAGCCTGACGGACGAGCAGTGCGGGCAGGTTCGACGCCCCGAAGGGGAGGCGACCGCTCACCGCGAGATAGCCGACCACCCCCAGCGCGTAGAGGTCGCTGCGTCCGTCCACTGGCCCGTTTGCCGCCTGCTCGGGGCTCATGAAATTCGCCGTGCCCATGAGCGGGTTCACCTCGTCGGCCGACAAGTCGTGCGTGCCGTCGTGCGCGCCGCCGTGCGCAATGCCGAAGTCGGTGACCAACGCGCGACCCGTGCCCGCCTCCAGCAGGATGTTGTCCGGCTTGATGTCGCGATGCACGATGCCGCGTCCATGCGCATATGCGAGCGCCCACGCGACCTTGCGCAGCACGCGCGTCGCGTCAGCCGCCGGCAGTGGACCGCGCGTGCGCAGTCGTTCGCCGAGCGTCTCTCCCTCCACGTAGCTCATGACGAAGAAGACGAAGCCGCCCGCCTCGCCGACGCGATGGATCGGCACGATGTGCGGATGCGAGAGCCCCGCGGCGGTGCGCGCCTCGCGTACGAACCGCTCACGCGACGTCGCGGTCTGCGCGAGATGCGACGGCAGCGTCTTGATGGCCACATCGCGGTCGAGCTGCACGTCGCGCGCGAGGTACACGATGCCCATCCCGCCGCGGCCGAGCTCGCGCTGGAGCGAATATTCGCCGGCCAGGGCAGCCTGAAGTTCGAGGAACTCGCCGGAGGGCTGGGTCATGGAGGGACGGCGCGTGAGCGGCGGTGGCGTCTGGCAGCGGGCGAACCTGCCCACGGCCAGACGTTCTGTGTCGGAAGTGGAATAATATTCAGCGCCCAGCGAATCTTCACTGCGATCGGTAGCAATATCGTTGACGTGAATTTCTTCGTGCCCGGCACCACGACTGCCGCGTTCACGCGCGGGTTCGGCGCAATTTTCTCTGACGTCGATCTTGCCAACAGGACGTCGCTGCAGTTGTTAGAC
>CAYWCJ010000086.1:0-2169 GCA_964456595.1 uncultured Gemmatimonas sp.
CCGGTACGAACTGACGTGCTGTCGTGAGGGCCGCAGCATGCCACGGCTCGAACACCTGCACCTGACTCATCACCCGGTCCGCGAATCCGACGGAGGGAGCGAAATCGGGGAGCGTGTCGAGCGCAAGCAGCAGTGCACGCGCCTCCTCGAGCTCGGCATGGCAGGATGCACAACTTCGGACGTGCGCCCGCAGGGGGGCCACGCCGAAGCCTTCCTCACCATCGAGGAGCAGTTCGATTTCGTCAGGTCTGAGATGTCTGTCTTGCATACATGCCTCCATCGGAGCCTACGCGACGGCACCGCGTTCGGTTTCACGAAAGAATTCTGCTGTTTCACTCACGAAGGGGTTCGAGTGCCTTGCGGAGCTCATGCCGCGCCCGGTGGATGTACGTCTTCACGGTGCCCAGCGGGAGATCGAGTGTGGCGGCAATCTCCTCGTACGAGCGCCCTTCGACATGACGAAGCATGATGCATGCCCGATACTCGGGGCGCAGACGCGCGATGGCCCGTTCGATGGCGGAGCCGAGTTCCTTCGATTCGAGCTCGTCAAGCGCGCTCTCCTGCTCGTCCTCGAGGTCCAGGGCGCTGGCTTCGATTTCAGACGCGGTCGACGCGTGCGGCGACCCGTGCATGCTGATCGTGTCGATGCGCCGGCGTCGCAGATGGTCGATGGCGACGTTGTTGGCAATCTTGAACAACCAGCTCGAGAACTTGAACTCGGGGCTGTACCGGTCGATGTGGTTGAGGACTTTGACGAACGCGTCCTGCGACAGGTCCTCGGCCAGCTCCCGGTCTCGCACCATGCGGAAGACGAGGGAGAACACCGGGCGCTCGTAGCGGCGCACGAGTTCGCGAAAGGCGAGCTCGCGCCCCTGCTGGGCGAGTCGAACGACGTCGGCATCGGGGAGAGTGGCCAGCTCGTCGGGATTCGGCATTCAGTGTGCTGACGTCAACCCGGCGTGCGGCGAAAGGGCGGGGAGCCTGCCTTCGGCCGCGGGAACGTGAAGAAGCTAGTTGTTGGCCAGCGTGCGGACCAGCGATCTTTGCTTGATGGTTCTTGCCCCTGTGACGCCACCCCGCGAAGACTCCAGCGACGACGCCAACGCGGTCGCCGCTGGCGCTGCCCGCGGCGAAGGAAAGCGCGCGTACGTGCAGCAGATGTTCTCCGACATCGCGCCGCGGTACGATCTGCTCAGCCACGTCCTTTCCCTGAATATCGACCGGGCGTGGCGGCGACGCGCCTTGCGTGCGCTGGCGTGGAATGCCCGACCCAACGGCACCTATCTCGACCTCTGCGCCGGAACGCTGGACGTGGGCGCGACGTTGACCCGCGAGCGGGCCTTTGGTGGCTTCGTGGTGGGAGCGGACTTCGCCGTGCCGATGTTGCAGCATGGAGCGGGGAAGGCGCCGACAGCGGTGCTCGCGCCGGTCGGTGCCGATGCGCTCGCGCTGCCGTTTGCCTCGGGGAGCATGGATGGCGCGATCGTCGCCTTCGGCATCCGCAATGTGGCCGATCTCGATGCTGGACTGCGTGAAGTGCGGCGCGTGCTCAAATCTGGAGCACGCTTCGTCATTCTCGAATTCTCGACGCCGCCGATCGGGTTGGTGCGTGCCGGATATCATGCCTACTTCCATCACGTCCTGCCGTTCATCGGCCGCATCGTGAGCGGTCACCGTTCGGCGTACACGTATCTACCAATGTCCGTGTCGCATTTCCCCACGGAAGAACGATTGGCTGAGCATCTCCGATCGGCAGGATTCGCGCAGGTAACGTGGGAACGGCTCACACTTGGCGTCGCGGCGATCCACGTCGGAGTCGTTGCATGAGCAGCCCGTGGTTTGTTGTCTTCACTCCGTGAACTGAATGTCCCTCGACACGCTTTCTGATTTCATTTCGGCCATCGATCGCATCGGCGAGCTGCAGCGCATCACGCAACCAGTGCGCGTGCATCTGGAGCTCACCGAGATCGCCGATCGCGTGTCCAAAATGCCCAACGGCGGCCAGGCGCTGCTCTTCGAGCATGTGATTCTGCGTGATGGCACGCGGTCCGCGTATCCCGTCGCCATCAATCTGTTCGGATCGATGCGACGCATGGCGATGGCCCTTGGCGTGGACGATCTCGACGCCATCGGATCGCGCATCACGCAGTTGATGGATCTCAAGGTGCC
>CAYWCJ010000086.1:2179-14208 GCA_964456595.1 uncultured Gemmatimonas sp.
CTTCCTGGGCAAGCTGTCACTGCTGCCGCGCCTGCTCGAGATCTCGAAGTTCCCGCCGCGCACGAAATCAGGGACGCCAACGTGCCAGGAAATCGTCTGGCGCGGCGACGAGATCGATCTCGACAAGATTCCGGTGCTCACCTGCTGGCCCGAGGACGGCGGACCGTACGTCACGATGACGATGGTCATCTCCAAGGATCCGGTGCGCGGCATTCGCAACGTGGGCATGTATCGCGTGCAGCAGCTCGACAAGCGCACGGTGGCCATGCACTGGCAGCGCCACAAGACGGGCGCGGAGCACATGCGCCAGATGGCGGAGCGTGGCGAGAAGATGCCGGTGTGTATTGCGGTTGGCGCGGATCCGGCAAGCATGTACTCGGCGTCGGCGCCATTGCCACCCAATATCGACGAGTTCCTCTTCGCCGGCTTCCTGCGCAAGGATCCGGTGCGCCTGGCCAAGGCGGTGTCGTGCGATCTGGAGGTGCCGGCCGACGCGGAGTTCGTCATCGAAGGGTATATCGATCCGGCCGAGGCGCTGGTGGTCGAGGGTCCGTTCGGCGACCACACGGGTTTCTATTCCGAAGCGGATCTCTATCCCAAGGTGCACGTCACCGCGGTCACGATGCGACGGAATCCTGTCTACATCACCACCATTGTCGGGCGTCCGCCGATGGAGGACTTCTATCTCGGACACGCTACGGAGCGCATTTTCCTGCCGTTGCTGAAGCTGACGACGCCGGAAGTGGTGGACTACCACATGCCGGCGGAAGGTGGCTTTCACAACCTGGTGTTTGTCTCCATCGACAAGAAGTATCCCGGACACGCGGACAAAGTGATGCACGCGCTATGGGGGCAGGGGCTGATGTCGCTGGCGAAGGTGCTGGTGGTGGTGGACAAGGAAGTGAACGTGCGCAATCCCGTCGAAGCCTGGTGGGTGGCGCTCAACAACATGGACCCGGAACGCGATGTGCGATTCACGATGGGGCCGGTGGACGTGCTCGACCACGCCAGTCGCGCCTTCACCTACGGCAGCAAGATGGGCATCGACGCCACGCGGAAGTGGCCCGAGGAAGGCTTCACACGCGCCTGGCCCAAGGTGATTCACATGGACGACGCGACGAAGCAGCGGATCGATGCGTTGTGGCCCAGCCTCGGCATCACATGAGCCGCACATGAGCCGCACATGAGCCGCACATGAGCCGCACATGAGCCGCAGATGAGCCGCACACACCCGCGCGCTGGTGCGACGGAGATCTGCACATGACCAGCGTCGTTCCGCCCAAGGGCGCGCGCGACGGGCAACTGATCGACGGCGGTTCGCTCCTCGTGCGACTGGCCAATTTCGTGAAGCTGCCCCACACGGTGTTCGCGATGCCTTTTGCGTTGGTCGGCGTGATCTTTGCGAGCGTGCAACACGGGATCACTGCGTCGATCATCGGTTGGGTGTTGCTCGCGTTCACTGCGGCGCGGTTTGCCGCCATGGGATTCAACCGCATTGTCGATCGCGACGTGGACGCCGTGAATCCGCGTACCGCGATGCGTGAGCTGCCGCGCGGTGCGCTCACGGTTGGCCAGGCGAAGGCATCGGTGTTTGCCGCGTCGATGCTGTTCGTATTCGCCTCGTGGAAGCTCAACCCGCTCTGCCTCGCGTTATCGCCGGTCGCGCTGCTCTGGGTGCTGGGGTACAGCTACACCAAGCGCTTTACGCGATGGTCGCACCTGTGGCTGGGGCTCGGTTTGTCGATTGCACCGGTCGGTGGCTATCTCGCGGTGACGGGCGCGTGGAGCGATCCGTGGTGGTTGCTCTGTGTGCTCGCGCTGGTGGTGGTGACGTGGTCGGGCGGCTTTGACATTCTGTACGCGTTGCAGGACGCCGAGTTCGATCGCGTGCATGGACTGCACAGCCTTCCCGCGACGATCGGCGTAATGCATGCGATTGCGCTGTCGCGCGCGTTGCATACCACGTCGGTGATCTGCCTGGTGCTGGTGATGCTCGCAGATCCGCTCGAGATCGGGAGGTCTGCGCTGAATGGCGCAGCATCGATGGTATTGTGGGCAGCGGTGGCATTTGTGGCTGCGATGCTGGTGTACGAACATCGGATCGTGAAGGCCGACGATCTGTCGCAGCTGAACGCGGCGTTCTTCACGGTGAACGGCATCATCTCCATCGTCTTCCTCGGTGCCGTCTTCGTAGCGCGCCTGCTCACCGTCGGCGACTTTGCGATGTCGCTTTCGTTCGGGCGCGCATCGTGACCGACGGCGCACCGATGTCCGCCTCGCCTCGCCATCCTGTCGTTGTCGCGATCACGGGCGCGTCGGGAGCGCCGTACGCGGTACGCTTGCTCCAACAGCTGGTGCATCACGCGGTGCCCACGTGGTTGATCGTGTCGAGTCACGGCTTTCGGTTGTTGCACACCGAGTCCGACATCGCCGACACTGCTGCGTTGCGCAAGCACGTGGGTGCGGACGCCTTCGATCAGTGTGTGACGGTATTCGACGATGCCGATCGCGGCGCGGCGCCTGCTTCAGGTTCGGCGCGCAGCAGCGGTATGGTCATCTGTCCGTGCTCGATGGGCACCGTCGCGGCGATCGCGCACGGTACGTCGCGTTCACTCGTCGAGCGCGCGGCCGATGTGGCGCTCAAGGAGCGACGCCCGTTGCTGCTCGTGCCGCGCGAAACGCCGTTGTCCCTGGTTCATCTCGAGAATCTCACGCAGGTCACCCGCGCGGGCGCGATCGTCATTCCCGCCGCACCCGGTTTCTATCATCGTCCAACCACCATCGCCGAGTTGGTGGACTTCGTGGTCGCACGGGTGCTCGATCAGTTGCACGTCGAGCACACGTTGGGTCGTCGCTGGGGTGGTGACGTCTGAGTGGCTCGTCGACCGAGGCCGGAAGAGCTGTCGCAGGACGCGATGCTGCAGGCAGTCGCGCGCGCGCGCCGAAGTGCGCGCCGATCGCGTCTGACGCTATTCCTTGGCGCGACGATGCTGGCGTGGCCGCTTGGCTACGCGTTGGCCATGCTGGTCGGCCTGGCCGGTCGTCAGCGAATCGTTGTCTCGGTGGTCGCGTCAGCGGCGCTCGTGGCGGCCGCTTCCGCCGTGCGCACTTTCGTGCCGTGGTTCACGGGGCGCGCCGTCGGCTCGATTGTGAATCCGGGCGGTCGCGCGCGGCCCGAGCAAACGCACTCGCACGCCCTCGCACTCGCTGCGGCCGGTCGCCTGACCGAAGCCAACGACGCGTTCGACGCGCTGCGACGAACTGGTGGCGACGATGTGCCGACGTTGCGTGCGGAGGCGGAATTACACGCGCGCCCCGGCGGCGATCCCGCGCGTGCGGCCGAGTTGTTGCAGCGATTGCGGAAGGTGCCGACCTGTACGCTTAACGATGAGCTGTACGCGACGCATCGACTGATCGATCTGTATCTCGGCCCGCTGAATGATGCGGGCAAGGTGATGGTGGAGTTGCGACGAATGGCGGACCGATTTCCGCAGACGATCGATGGCCAGAGCGCGCTCGCCGAGCTGCGTCGCCGTCGTGAGGAATTGCCCGCCACCATTGGAGAGGTGACATGACGGGGCCCATCATCATCGGACTCATTTCGGACACGCACGGACTATTGCGACCGGAAGTGTTCGAAGCATTTTCTGGTGTATCACGAATCTTTCACGCTGGTGACGTCGGTCCGCCCGAGATACTCCTCGAGTTGGCGACCATCGCACCAGTTCAGGCCGTGTGGGGCAACACCGATGCACCAGGCCGACCGGATCTTGTGGAGCGTATCGAGGAGACGATCGGCGGTTTGCGTATCGTGGTCACACATGGTCACGAACTTGGCAGCCCCACGCCGCCCAGACTGGTGTCCGCGCACATGACGGCCGATGTGATCGTGTATGGACACACCCATCAGCAGCTGGTGACGAAGGCAGCGCGACGTGTCGTGGTGAACCCGGGCGCGGCCGGTCCGCGTCGCTTCAAGTTGCAGCCGTGCGTGGCGCGTCTGTACATCCACAATCGTCAGGCAGAAGTCGTGCTGGTGCCGCTGAACATTCCGCTCGACGAGGCGTGATCGTGCATGCACTGAAGAGAAGCGAATGAGTGTCGTGCTCGTTGGCGCACTGCTGCTGCAGACGGTGATGGTGGTCGATACGCCGGCGGTTCGTGGCGCGCGATCGCCGGCATTCTCGCCCACAGGCGCACTGGCGCTCTCGATTGACGGCGATCTGTACGTGCGGCGATCCAACGGCGGCAAACTGTGGCGCATCACCACAGGCAAAGCCTGGGATCGTGATCCGGCATGGAGCGGCGACGGCGCACGCATTGTCTTCGCGTCGGATCGCAGCGGCCCGTTCGATCTGTGGCAGGTGAGCGTGTCGGCAGATGGCGTGGCAGGTACGCCCGAGCGATTACAGCAGACACCCTTCATCGAAAGCTCGCCCAGCGTGGCCAAGGACGGACGCATCGCCTTCGTGCGTGGCAGCGGTAACGCGACGCGTATCTGGCTGCGCGCGACCGATGGCCAGGAGACGCGTCTCAACAGCAGCGAGCAGACCGAGTCGTCGCCGCGCTTTTCGACGGACGGTGCTCGGCTGGCCTATATCGTTGCGAACGAGGCAGGGCGTCGGGTGATCGTGCGTACGATGGCGACCAATGCCGAGCAGACGGCCAACACTGATCGCCAAGCCGAACGTCTGGCCTGGTCGTCGGATAATCGCATCGCCCTTTCGACGCGCACGGGCGTATGGGTGGTGCCGATGGATGGGCGCTGGAGCAGCTTCGCCTCAACGCATCGCGGTGACATCGCGTGGGCGCCAGTGGGCGGCACGCTGGCTATTGCCCAGTACAACGACGTGACGGTTGGCTATAACGGCGACCCCGATCGGTTGGGTGATCGGACCGATGCGGAACGGTTCGACAACAAGGATTCGCTCTTCATCCTGGCAGCGCCAACGATTCCGGATCTGCTCTTTGCGCCGCTGGTGCTCGCCACGGGCATCGATCGCGCGTCGCGCAATGCAGACGCCTACGATCGGGTGTGGGATCGCTCGGCACAGCTCTACTTCTCCCAGCCTGATGCGGCGGATCGTCGCGCAGAGTGGGAGCGCGTGAAGCTGACGCATCGCACGAAGGCGGTGGCCGCACAGAACGACGACGAGCTGCAGCGTGCGATCCATGCCATGTTGCGCGCCCGACCCACGCTGCGCTCACCGGCGAGCGGACGTGCTGGCGTGTCGAGCGCGCATCCGGTCTCCACCGAAGCCGGACTGGAGATTCTTCGCGCGGGTGGCAATGTCGTGGATGCTGCGGTCGCCGTGAGCTTCGCACTCGGCGTCGTGGAGCCGGATGCGAGTGGTATCGCCGGTTATGGTGAGATGGTGATCGCGCTCAAGGGCATGGCAAGGCCGACCGTCATCGAGTTCATGAGTCGCGTGCCGGAAGACGCGGGCCTCTCGAATACGTCGCTGATGCCGAATGGCCGCTATCCGACCGATGGGCCTGTCCTCGTGAACGTGCCTGGCGCAGTGGCGGGCATGCACACGGCGTGGAAGAAATACGGCAGCGGCAAGGTGGCATGGCAGGCGTTGCTGGCGCCGGCAATTCGCGCGGCGCGCGGAGGCTATGTCGTGAGCGAGGGACTGGCGACGACACTCGCCACCGAGCGCGAGCACTTCGCCAAGTATGAAGGCAGCCGCGCGCTCTTCTTTCGCGATGGCAAGCCACTGCTGGCTGGCGACACGCTCAGGAATCCTGACTTGGCGTGGGTGCTTGAGCAGATCGCGCAGAATGGCGCCGATGGTTTCTACAAGGGCGACGTCGCGAAAAAGTGGGTGGATGACCTGCGGGCCAAGGGCAATGCGATGAAGCTCACCGATCTGGCGCGCTACTTCGCGCCGGAACGTGACGTGGTGAGCGGTACGTATCGCGGATACACGGTGTACTCCAGCGCGCCGCCGGTGAGCGGTGGCGCGGAGTTGGTGGCGCGCCTCAACCTGCTCGAGTTGTTTCCCAATCCAAGGCTGTACACGGAAGACGCCGCGACGCTGCACGCGGCACTGTCGGCGTGGATTCTCGTGCCGTCGTCGCGCAATCGCATCGCTGATCCGGCGATGTGGCCCGTGGACTACGCGCCGATCGTGAACAAGGACACCGCGCGCGTGCGGTGGGGATGCTTCAACGCGGAAAAGGCACTTCGTCCATCGGACGTGCGCGGTGACACCCTCGCCTGCCTCAAGGCGCTGGCGAAGGCTCCCGATGCAAAGGCCTCACCGTCACTTGATCGTGAGCCTGATTCACCATGCGGTGACGAACACGCGCGTGAGATGGACGTCTGCCACGCCGCTGGGACCACCTCGTTCGCCGTGGCGGACAACGAGGGCAACGCCGTATCCGTAACGCAAACGTTAGGCACGTGGGGCGGCAACTTCTATGTCACGCCCGGCCTCGGCTTTCTCAGCAACGACAAGCTGACGTCATACGGCACGGATCCAACGCAGTACGGATCGCGGCTGCCGTTTGCGCGACATGGCAGTACGCTCGCGCCCACGATTGTGTACAAGGGCAAGAACCCCGTGCTCGCGGTTGGCGCGGCGGGGAACGCGTGGATCACGTCCGCCGTCTTTCAAATCACGCTCGGCGCTCTCGACTATGGACTCGACGCCCAGCGTGCGCTCGAACTGCCGCGCTTCCTGCCAGCTGGAGGAGGCGGTCCGTTGCCGTCGGCAGGACCGGGGCCGCGCGCCGCCGCCGCGTCTCCGCCGTACACGATCCAGATGGAAGATGGCTTTTCTCCGGACGTGATTGCCCGACTGCGCGCGCTGGGTTACGAGATCAACTTCGTGTCGATGCGCGGCGAAGTGCGTGAGGGGTACGGTGCAGCCATCACGATGCATGGGAAGACGGTGACGGCCGGTGCCGATCCGCGGCGTGCTGGCGCGGCAGGTGCAGTGAAGTAGCGCTGTCAGTCTGCGCCACCGCGGTACTGCGCCGCGAAGGTCTGGTTCACCGGAGTACTGAACACATGAAGACAACTGTCGGCATCATCGGAATGGGATGGGTTGGCTCGAGCGTGGCGATCTCGCTGCTGCACGCGGGCGTGATGGAGGAGCTCCTGGTGCACGACCTGCGACTCGAGGTCGCCGAGGGTGAGGCGATGGACCTCACGCAGGGGAGCACGTTCTATCCCATGGCGACCGTTCGCGTGGCGACCATCGAGGAAATGCGGCAGGCGCGCGCCATCGTCATCGCCGTCGGCAACGGCTCGCTGCCCGGTGGAAAGAGTCGGCTGGAGCAATTGGCCAAAAACGTCGGCATTGTGCGCGAAATAGGTCGCGCACTGCAGGGCTACGCCGGGCTGCTGGTGGTCGTGTCGAATCCGGTCGACGTGCTCACGCACGCGTTACGCGAGGCGGCCGACTTGCCATCCGAGCGCGTGATTGGCACCGGTACCATGCTCGACACGGCGCGGCTGCGGCAGATGGTCGCCGAGCGACTGCGACTCGCGTCGCACTCGATCCACGCGCACGTAGTGGGCGAGCACGGCGATTCGGAGGTCGTGCTCTGGTCAGCGGCGCGGGTCGGCGGCACCTCGCTCACGCAATGGCCGGGATGGACGACCGCGGACGAATCGACGATTGCCGCGGCGGTGCGAACGGCCGGTTACGACATCGTTCGGCGAAAGGGGACCAGTAATCACGCGATCGGACTTGTCACGGCGGAACTGCTGAGTGTCATCCTGCGAGACGAGCGCCGCGTGCTGGCCGTTTCACGCGTGCAGACCGACGTAGACGAGTTTCGCGATGTTGCACTGTCGCTGCCCGTCGTTGTCGGCGCGGACGGCGCGACACTCGTCGTGCGGCCGGAGATGTCGAGCGCCGAGCAGGACGCGCTGGCACGATCGGCGGAAATCCTGCGCGCCGCGCAGAAGTCGGTCGCGCTCGGTTGATCGCCGGCTCGTGTCGGCGATGCGGCGCGTTTGTGGTGCAACCCGTCAGTGTCGCGAGGCTACTGCAGCTTCAGTCGCGTGCGTGTCTGGGCAATGCGCGCGGAATCGGCCGTTGTGAGCGCCATCTTGCTGCCGATGGAGTCGAACGAGGCGACAGCACTGCGGAAACTCCGCGCGGCCAGGGTCGTTGCCGCCGGGGTGCGGAGGGACGCCGCCAGATCGGCGCGCTCCAACTGCGCCATCGCATAATCGCGACGGTCGTTGATGGCGCCCGTGCGTGCGCCAAAGAATAGCTCGTAAAAGGCGATCGCCGCACCGTACTCGTTGAGCGCGGAGGCCGTGTCGCCCAGTGCTGCGCGCACCTCACCCATGCGGCGATGCATGATTCCCATACCGCGCACCAGCGCGCTGTTGTCACTATCCTCGGCCAGGAGCGCCTGTCGGATCTTCAGTGACTCCGTGCAGGTGGCGAGTCCTTCGTTCGGCTTCGACTCCGCCAACGACAGGCCGCAGCTCACGTAGAGCGCGATCGCGAGATCGCGTTTCGCCTGCATGTTCCGCGGATTTTCCTGCGCCAATGTGCGTCGCAGTGTCGTTGACGAGTCGAGCCATCGCCGTGCCTCGCCGAACGCGCGGCGCGCCTGCAGCAGGCGACCCAGTCGCTCGCCAAGGATCGCGCGATGACGACGGACGAAGAAGCTCGTGTCCCCCAACTGCCGTGTGCGTTCCAGTTGCGCCGCCGACTCGCGATAGGCACGAATCGACGCGCCTGTATCGCCGCTGTTGGTGAACGCCGGGTGCCCCAGCAGATCGCCAAGTTTGAGCGCGCTGATGCCAACGGCGCGCAGATAGTTGGTGCGCGCACTGTCGGTGCGCGCCACCTGACGGAATATGGAGAGTGATTCGCGCTGATGATCGAGTGCACGCTGCAGTTGACCAGACGGCGCTTCCGCGTCCGCCGCCTTCTCGAGACAGAGCGCCAACGTCCACATCGCGTTCGGGTCGTCGGGCTGCTCGGCCATGAGCCGCCGTGCGATCTCGATCGCGCGCGCATACGCCGTGACTGCACCCGGAAGATCGCCGAGGTTGGCTTGCGTGGGATTGCCGAGCACGTCGCCGGCACGCTGGTACGCCATGGCGAGTTCGCGCATCAGGGTCGGGTCCTTCGGCGCATCCGTGGACGCGTGATCGAGCGATTGCAGCGCGGTGCGCACGACGGTGGCGCGCAGCGCCGTCGCGCCCGGTACGTCGGCGAGGCGATCGTTCACCTCGTACACCAGCGTGCGTGCGAGCGTGCGAACCTCGGTAAGCCGTTGCGCCGCGAGCGCGCGTTGCTGTTCCGCGCGGCGTTGCTGCAAGGCGAGTACGGATGCGACGAATCCCGCCGTCACCAGCAATACGCCACCGAGCCAGAGGGAGCGCTGGTGGCGCCGCGCCAGTCGTCTCAGGCGGTACATCGACGTGTCAGGCTGCGCGCTGACGGGACGCGAGTCGAGCCACGCCACGAGATCATCAGCCAATCGTTCGGCGGACGAGTATCGTTCCGCGGCGTCCTTGCGCAACGACTTGGCGACGATGGCCTGGAGGTCGCCCTGCACCTCCGTTCGCAGTCGATCGGCGTCAGGCAGACCCGCTTCACGGGCCGACAGCTCGCTCACGACATCGGTCAGTAGCGGCGCTTCGGTTTCGGCGAGACGCCGCATCTCGCGCAGCCCTTGTCCCCGCATCGCGAACGGACGCATGCCGCTCAGCAGCTCAAACAGCACGACGCCAAGCGAGTAGACATCGCTGGCGGTGGTGACCGGGTCGCCGCGCAACTGCTCCGGACTTGCATAGTCCGTCGTGAGCATAATCGCGCCGGTGGCCGTCTCGTCGCCAAGATCAACACTCGCGATCAGCTTCGCGATGCCGAAGTCGAGCAGTTTGACGGTGCCATCGGTGGTGACGAGGATGTTGCTCGGCTTCAGGTCGCGATGTACCACCAGTCGATTGTGGGCGTATTGCACCGCACGACAGACCTGAAGCACGAGACGCACGCGCGCTTTCAGATCGAGACGTCGTTCTGCGCACCAGCGATCGATGCGTTCGCCCGTGACAAACTCCATCGCAAACCACGGTGCGCCGTCGGCGAGCGTGCCTCCGTCGAGCAGCGCCGCGATGTTCGGATGCTCGAGCGTCGCGAGAATGCGGCGTTCACGGGAGAAACGATGGCGCACCGCATCGTTGGATCGACCGCGCACCGTCTTGAGCGCCGCGCGCTTGGGCATGTCGAGGTCACGACGAACGGCTTCGTACACCGTGGCCATGCCGCCTTCTCCGATGCGCCTGAGCACGTGCCAGACGCCGATCTCGACGCCAACCGCGACGGCGCCCTCGGGAGGCGTGATGCTGCCGACGCGCGCGCGCGATGGCTCGAACCGCTCATCCCCTTGGGCGAGCGCGTTCAGCAGACTGCGCACTTCGGCGTCGACGTCCGGCGCATCGCCCAGATGATCACGCAGGAACGCATCGCGCTGATCGGCAGGCTGCTCGAGCGCTTCATTGAACCAATGCTTGACGCGATCCCACGCCGGGGAATCACCAGGGCGCGTCATCTCACGATCCGATTTCGCGCTGCAACCAGGCTTTGGCCATGACCCAATCGCGCTTCACCGTGGCCGGCGAGATGTCGAGTGCCGCGGCCGTTTCTGCGATGTCGAGGCCGGCGAAGTAGCGTAATTCGACGATGCGCGCCTGACGCGGGTCAAGTGCGGCCAATCGCTGCAACGACTCGTCTACCGCCAGCAGATCGAAGTCGCGCGCATCAGGGGCCGCGAGTTCCTCGGGCATCGGCACGCGCACGCCACCATCGCGCTTCGTGGCCCGCCGGCGTCGCGCGTGGTCCACCAACGTGCGCCGCATCGCGGCGGCGGCCTGTGCGATGAGATGACGCGGGTTCTCGTATACGACGCGATCCTGGTCGAGCAGTCGCAGCAGCGCTTCGTGCACCAACGCCGTCGGTTGCAGCGTATGCTCGCTGCGTTCGCTGCGCATGAGGTAGCCGGCCAGCGCACGGAGCTGCGGATACACGTCGTCGAGCAACTCCTCCAGCGAGCCGGAGCGGCGCGCGAGCGTCGAGTCTTTCGGCGTCGAGTCTTCGGGCGTCGAGTCTTCGGGCGTCGAGTCTTCGGGCGTCGAGTTGCCGTCTGGCATGCGTACACTGTTCGCGGAACCTGCGTGAGATCGCGAGCGCGACAGCGCCCTCGTCGGCGGGTTCAATATGACGACGCGTGATGAGTCCTGCAGGAGCCTGCCCCGCGCAGAGCGATTGGAATCCAAGTGCATTGCCAACCACGCGCAGGATCGTTGCGGCGAGGCTCACCCTCACGTGACTCACGTTGCAGGGTACGGTCGCGCTGACGGGCGTCGCGGAAGCTCAGGGCGCCTGCGTCGTCCACGGCGGGCTCGCATCGAGCGCCTCGCGTGTGAGATGCTGCAAGGCCTCAGGCACGTTGGCAGCGGTGCGCCGCACTTCGGAGGGTCTGGTCCGAAACCACTGCTCGATCATGAGAAGCTCGTCCAACTGATCGGCCTGTGCGGCGTGCGCGGCAGTCATCGTGCCCGAGGCGCGCGCCTGCAAATTCTCGACCGCCAGCAGATCGGTACACGCGGCATGTGCAACGACGCGCCCATGTCGCACGAGATACAGCTGATCATCGCCATCCCGTCCGGGCACCGCATAAACGAAGCTTGGCCGCGTGATGGCCTCGCGCACCCGTTCCAGCTGCGCTTCGAGCTCCTGTAGTGCGGCGAGCCGATCACGCAGCCAGCCGGCGCGTTCGTAGGAGAGTGCTGCGCTCGCCGTTGCCATCTCGCGCACGAGCTGCTGCTGCGGGGTGTCATCTCGCCCTTCGAGTACGGCACGCGCTCGAGAAAGCTGGGCACGATACTCGTACTCGCCGCAGCCACCGACACACGGACCGAGACAGCGGCGCGTTTCGTAGCGATGGCAACCCGGCGTGCGCGCGAGCGCCGGGAACTGACCGCCGTCAAAGAGATCGCCCGCGTCGCGCAAAATCATCGGCACTCGCTCGGAGCAGTCGCGGAG
>CAYWCJ010000087.1:0-3919 GCA_964456595.1 uncultured Gemmatimonas sp.
GATTCCCACGTATCAGACGTCCAACGAGAACTGCGTTGCGCACAACGGCTCGCTGATTCCGATTCCGGGGCGCGATGTGATGGTGCAGTCGTGGTATCAGGGCGGCATTTCCGTGTTCGACTGGACCGACGCGGCGAACCCGAAGGAGATCGCGAGTTTCGACCGTGGTCCGGTGGACAGCACGCGCATGCAGATGGGCGGCTCGTGGTCGGTGTACTGGTACAACGGCAGCATCGTGAGCTCCGAGATCGCGCGCGGCATGGACGTCGCGCAACTGGTGCCCAGCCAGTACATCTCGCAGAATGAGATCGATGCAGCGAACACGGTGAAGTGGGACTACCTCAACGCGCAGGGCCAGCCGAAGATCGTGTGGCCGCCCAGCTTTGCACTGGCGAAGGCGTTCACCGACCAGCTCGAGCGGAAGGGGTGCGTTGCGTCATCCAGGATCAGCGACATCCGCTCGCAGATCTCCAACGCCGAGAAGGCCAGCGGTGCGGCGCGGAATTCGGGTCTCACCAGGCTGATCTCCGATCTCGACGGCAGCCGCGACTGCGACCCGAACAAGATCGACATGCTCAAAAAGGCGTTGCAGGATCTCAAGCCCCCCGCGATGTAATAACCAAAGTTGTGGGTGGCCGGTTTCGGGACGGAAGTCACTGCGCCTGAGGGAATCGATCGCGGTGAGTGCGACGGGTGTTCAAAACACCGCGTGCTCGCCGCGATCGTCTTTCTGTTCACCACGTAACATGCGCGTGTAGTGGTCGGCGAGGGTATCGTTGCCGAAGGACGGTGTGGCGTCGGCGTCGTACCGCTGCGTGGCGGGGTCCCACAGCAGCATCGATTCGGTCGCATAGTAGCGGCCGATGCGCGCGAGCTGGGCCTTGTCGGCGAGAGTCGGGATGGCGCGGCCAAGTGTGCTGAGTACGGCAATGATCACGTCGAGCAATTTGACCGGCACCTGCTTGAACTGCGGTGTGCGTCCGGCCAGCGCGAACAGTTGCTCGCCCTGTTGCCGTGGTGTGAGCGCGTCGCCGGGTCCGCCGATGGGGAGCACCCGATCGTGCCGAGTCGGATCAGACAGACAGGTCGTGAGGAATTCGGCCAGGTCGTCGTCGCTGATCGGCTTGCAGGCGGTGAGCGTGCCGTCGCCAAAGAGCAGGAAGGGCTTCCCCTGCTGCACACGTTTCACTTGCCCGGAGAGCGACTTGAAGAACGCCGTGGGGCGCACGATGGACCAGGTGAGTCCCGACTCTGTGAGTTTCCGTTCGAAGGCCAGCTTGGCGCGCTGGAATTCCAGCTGCGGCTTCTGCACGCAGATGGCCGACAGCAGCACGAACTGCGTCACGCCCGCCGCCTGCGCCGCGATGAGCAACTGCACGTGCGCGTCATGATCGACCGCCCACGCGTCACGCGGCGTGCCGGTGCGCGAGGCCATGCACGACACCACCGCGTCAAAGCGCTCGCCACGGAATCCGTCGCGCGCGATCGAAGCGACGTCGCGTACGTCACCGGTGCGCACGGTGACACCATCCGGATGGGAGCTGCTGTCCGGCGCAACCAGCGCACGACGCGCAGCGGGCGGGCGAACGAAACAGACCACGTCGTAGCCATGCCGCAGCAGCACGCGCACCGTCGCGCGACCGATGGTGCCGGTGGCGCCGACTACAAACACGCGGAGCGCCGGCACCGCTAGCGGCCTTTCGCCTTCCACGCCTTGTGTTCCACCGGCATGCAGCGCGAGCAGGGGTGGTAGCCGGCCGCGATGGCCGTGGCTTCATCCGCAAAGAACACACGCTGCTGTTCGTATCCGGTGCCGTTGGCGATCGCGCGTCGCGCGAGCTTGCAGTCGAGCAGCCCGTAGCGACGCTCCTTGCGGTAGCCGCCGAACGTGCCGGGTGTCGTGCTGGAGTAGCGGGCGCCGTCGGCGCCGATCAGGACATAGAGTTTTTCCGTAGCCATCCCTGTAAGATAGCGCGATTTCCGGCGTCGGTGATCCGCTGGGCGATCCGGCGAGGACATGAGGCGGGCGATGCCGTGTTGCCATGCGGTGGCTATCGTTCGCCCATGACGTGTTCTGCCGAGACGCACTCGACGACGAAAGGGACGGAATGAAGCCCCTCGAGCGGTTGGGCGAGGCGCGGACGCCCAACGGCACCGTGCTCGCACTGTATCGGCACGATGGTGCGTATCTCATCAAGGCAGACGGTGTGGAGCTGATGTCCACGCGTCGACACCTGTCGGAGGATCGGCTGGCTGCAGTGGCGTGCGCCCCGATCAAACAGGTGGCCAGTGCGCGCGTGCTGATTGGCGGGCTCGGGCTGGGCTTTACCCTCCGTGCAGCGCTTCGCGAGCTCGCTGACGATGCCGAAGTCGTGGTCGCGGAGCTCGTCGCCGAGGTCATCACGTGGAATGCCGACCCAGCGTTCGACCTGTCGGCGGAAGCGATGCGCGATCCGCGCGTGCGCATGGTACACGACGATGTCGTCAACGTGCTGCGCCACAACCCGAACGGATTCGACGCCATCATGCTCGACACCGACAACGGTCCGGACGGGATGCTCATGTCGGAGAACGCGCGGTTGTACGCCGTGCGCGGCATCGCGCTCACAGTCGCTGCGCTTCGTGCCACCGGGTCGATCGTGTATTGGTCAGTGGGCGACGATCCCGGGTTCGCGGGCGCGCTCACGCACGCAGGACTTGTTGTCGAGACGCGGCGCGTGCGCGCGCACGACACGGCGGGGCCGATGCACACGCTCTATGTGGCCACGCCGCGTCGACGATAATCACGCGATCACACAACGCATCGGACACCCGACATGAAAGTTCTGATCTTCATACAGTGGCCCGTCAAGGCGTGGTCCATTCCCGACGCGCAGGTTGCCGCGATTGCGTCAGCGTTTCCGGACGTGGAGTTCGTGCGCGCATTCACGGTGGAGGAGGCCGCACGCGCGATCGTGGAGGTGGACGCCTGCTTCACCCCCTTCATGACCGCGGAGATGGTCGCCAGTGCGCCGAAGCTGCGCTGGGTGCATTCGCCGGCGGCCGCGGTCGAAGGGCTGCTGCCCCTCGAACAACTCGCCGCCGCGGGCGTCACGGTCACGAACTCACGCGGCGTGCAGGCCATTCCGATCGCCGAGCATGTGATGGGCGGCATTCTGCTGCTGTCACGACGGTTCGATCGGACGCTGGCGGCGCAGGCGCAGCGACAGTGGATTCAGAACGAGCTTTCCGTCGAGTGGCCGTGGCTGCTGCATGGGCAACGCATGACGATCGTCGGATTGGGCACGATCGGCATGGAGATCGCCAAACGCGCGCACGCATTCGGCATACAGATCACCGGCGTTCGTCGACATCCGAACCAGCCGAAGCCTGCATTCGTGGACGAGGTGATCGGACCGGATCAACTCGACGAGGCACTGCAGGGTCGCGATCTCCTCGTGCTGTCGGCACCCGGCGTTGCCTCAACGAATGGAATCATCAGCGCCAAGCGGCTCGCACGGCTCAATCGCGGTGCGTTGCTGGTGAACGTCGCGCGCGCGGGAATCGTGCACCATGACAGCATGTGCGCCATGCTCCGGAACGGTCATCTTGGCGGTGCGGTGCTCGATGTTTTCGAACGCGAGCCCCTCGAGGAAGACAGTCCGCTCTGGTCAATGCCGAACGTGGTGATCACACCGCACAGCGCCGGCTTTCGCGAGTTGCACTGGCAGGATGTCGCGGCGATGTATGTCAACAATCTTGGACGATATCTGCGCGGCGACGGGTTGGAGAATCCGGTGGATCTCGCCGCCGGTTACTGATGCACTGCTGGTCTCTGCGCCACCGGCAACCGCACCTGAATTTCGGTATGGCCGGGACGTGACTCCACCGCGAGTTCGTCCTCGTGCGGTTTCGGCAGTCGTCGCACAGTATCCAGTCC
>CAYWCJ010000087.1:3929-14205 GCA_964456595.1 uncultured Gemmatimonas sp.
GTCCCCTTCCCCACACCCTTCGTGGGGAAAAACGGCTCGAAAATCCGAGCGCGCCCAGCCCCCTCGATCGGCGACACCGCCTTCATCACACGGGAGTCGCCGACCGCAATTCTATCCCGCAGACGGGCGCGTCGCGCGACCGGTCCACGCGATCGCTCCACGCAACCACGGCACGCAGCGCCGGTGCGCGTGCGTCGGCTCGCGTCATGCCGCACCCGAGGCGAAGTTAGCTGCTCATCGCACGTCCGCCATCATGCACTCCACGACGTGACCGCATCGTCCGACCTCGACCTGCTCTGGTTCTGCCAGCTCGCCGCCGATGGCGCGTTCATTGGCGGTGGACCGCTCCGCAAACCGACGCTGGCCTATCTCGCGAGTCTCGTGGAGACGGCCGCCGAGATGGGGTTCAGCAGCCTGCTCACGGCCACGAACTTCCATGCCGAACACGATGCGTGGACGGCCTCGATCGCGACGCTCGCGCGCACGCAGGGCGCCGGCCTGCTGATCGCCGTGCGTCCGGGGATGTTCAATCCCGCCGTCTTCGCCAAGATGGCGGCGACGGCGGCATCGCTGTTCCCGGGTCGCGTGCGACTCAACATCGTCACCGGATCCAACCCGGCCGAGAATGCGATGTACGGCGATCTGGATTCGCATGACATGCGCTACGCGCGCACACGCGAGTTCCTGCAGCTGGTACGCCGCCTGTGGACGGAACACGTGGTCGACCACGCGGGTGACTTCTACCGCGCCGATGGGGCGGTACTCGCCCCCAAGCCGTCGCCGCCAGTTCCGATCTACCTCGGCGGACACAGCGTACCCGCACAGCAGCTCGCCGCCGAGCTCGCGGATGTCTACCTCGTGTGGGCGGACACGCTGGACGGTGTGCGCGCGCGACTGGAGACGATGCGTGCACACGAAGCGCACGCCGGTCGACAGGTGAAGTACGGACTGCGCTGTCACGTGATCGTGCGCGAAACGGAGAGCGAAGCGTGGGCGGCCGCCGAACGGTTGATCAGTCGCGTGGACGCCGACACGCGCGCGGCATTTGTGGCAGCGGCGGCACGCACCGATTCAGAAGGACAACGACGTCAGCTGTCGCTCGCGTCGGGGAGTTCGCTGGTGGTGGAAGACCACTTGTGGGCAGGCGTTGGACTCGCGCGTACCGGTGTCGGCCTGGCGATTGTCGGCGATCCGGCACAGGTCGAGGCGAAGCTGCGTGCGTATCAATCGCTCGGCATCTCCACCTTCATTCTCTCGGGCTACCCGCACCTCGAGGAGTGTCGTCGCTTTGGTGAACTGGTGATGCCGCGCTTGCGCGACGCAGCGCGAATGGCACGGCCGCTTGCGGCCGTGGACGTGGCACCGGTCACATGACCGCAGGCAACGAGCAGAGTTTCACGACCAGCGCGACGTCTTCGACCAGTTCGTCGTCTCCAGGGCTCGTGCGCGCCGTCGGTCGATGGGATCTCGTCGCACTCGTCATCAACGGGATCGTTGGCGCAGGGATCTTCGGATTGCCGGCGAAAGTGTACGCGCTGATCGGACCGTGGAGCATTGTCGCCATCATCGCCTGCGCGGTGCTGATCGGCATCGTGGTGCTGTGCTTCGCGGAGGTGAGCAGTCGCTTCACCGAAACCGGCGGACCGTATCTGTACACGGCCGAAGCATTCGGCCCGTTCACGGCGTTCGTCGTGGGATGGTTGCTTTGGCTGGCGCGTATCGCGGGCATCTGCGCCATTGCCGGCATCCTGGCCGAGTATCTCTCGTTTCTCGTGCCGAGTGTGGGCAGCGGCGTACCGCGCGCGCTGATGCTGTCGTCGGTGATCGTTGCGTTCACGGCACTGCATGTATCCGGAGTGAAGCGCACGGTGCGCTTCGGCAATCTCATCACGATCGCCAAGCTCGTGCCGTTGTTTCTCTTCGTCATCATCGGGCTACCGAACGTCGAGGTGCGCGCGTTCGACTTTTCGATGATGCCCGAGCGCAGTGCCTTCTCGTCGGCGGTGTTGCTGCTGGCGTTTGCATTTGTGGGATGGGAGACCGCGCTCGTGGCCGCCGGTGAACTGCGCGACCCGCGACGCGATACGCCGTTCGCCTTGCTGGCGGGGCTGGCCGGCGTAGCCTTTCTGTACGTCGGCATTCAGATGGTGTGTATCACCTCGCTGCCGGAGCTGGCGAAGTCGTCGCGGCCTCTTGCTGACGCGGCCGTTACGCTGATTGGCCCGATCGGCGGCACGGCCATCGTGATCGGCGCCTCCGTCTCCATCCTCGGCACGCTCAACGGCGGCATGCTCACCATCTCGCGCATTCCGTTCGCCATGGCCGAGGCCGGACAGATTCCGCGCGTGTTCGCCTCGCTGCATCCCGTGTTTCGCACGCCCGTCCCGTCGATTCTGCTCTCCACGCTCGTCGTGCTCGCGCTGACTCTTACCAGCACGCACGTGTACGTGCTCACCATCAGCACCATCGCACGGTTGATCGTCTTCGCCGTCACCTGCGCGGCGCTGCCCGTGTTGCGCAAACGCGAGCGCACGTTGCCCGCGAAGTTCACGCTGGTTGGTGGCGTGACGATCCCTGTGGCCGCGTTCGCGCTCATCGCGTGGTTGCTGGCGAGTACGTCGGGGCGCGAGACGCGCGACGTGCTCGTCGCGACCGGCGTTGGGGCGTTGATCTATATCGTGCTCAAACGTCAGCGTTATGCGTCCGCCGTGGAGAACCGGTAGACGGCATCTACCCCGCGGCTCGCACTCGCGGAGAGATCCCGAGGCCACAGCGTTACGCTCCCGCCCGATATTGTGGCTCAAATCTTGAACTCTGTGGTCGCGTCGATCGGAACATCTCCGATGGACATCACGATCTTCCACGGGGTCAGCCATGCTACCGGTTACAAGAGTATCTACACGGATGCTCACAACCGCATTTACGCTGTCGGCGATACTGCTGTCTGCGAGTACCGTCGCGGCACAGTCGACGACGGTGGACTTCAATGCACTCACGGAGAGTTCGCCAGGCTCCGGCACACGCTTCGTGAGCAACTGTTACTCGGAGAGCGGCTACGTATTCACCGCAGTTGGCCTCCCGTGTTCAGGACCAACGTCCGACAATGCGTTCATCGCCGGCGGCGCGAACAGTCCGCTCTTCGGTGGTGGACTCACGCCGTCGATGCTGCTCAACACACCGAACGCATCGTTCATTGATATCACGCGCCTGGACGGGACAACCTTTGCGCTCACGTCCATCGGACTCGCACCCTTTGACGGCGCAATGACGACCGTGTCGTTCACCGGCACGACATTCGGCGGCCCGGTCATGCAAAGCTTCATGCTGGATGCCTTGCAGGTCGGCTTCATGACGTTCGACTTCGGGAAGATGTTCGCCGGGCTAAGCTCGGTGCGCCTCACCGCGACCAATGAGTTTGGTGAGCCATTGGTGAAGTTCGATGATCTCGTCGTGATTTCGTCAGTGGCGGTTGTTCCGGAACCATCCACGGTCGTGCTGATGCTGGCCGGACTCGCCGGTCTGGCCTTCGCCGCCTCACGCCGGGGACGCCACGCATGAGCGCTCACGACAACACCGAGCTGACGGCAGCGAGTGGCGTGCAGTCGGACACAGCGTCGAACGGCCGACGGGCCTTCCTGCGCTCGGCGGGACTCACCGGTGCGGCGCTTGCGCTCGCCGGGTGCTCGTTGGACGGCGCGGCATTGTTCGAGCCCGCAGGACCGACACGCGCGATGATCGGACCGAACGGCAGCATTACGCTCGACTTCTCCACCGATATCGATGTACTCAACTACGCGTATGCGCTGGAGCAGTTGGAGGCAGCGTTCTATATCGGCGTGGTCGCCAACGCAGCGTTTGCGACGATATTTGCGGCCAACGAACAGCGGGTGCTTCGCGATGTGCGCGATCACGAGGTTGCACATCGGGATTTCTTCGCTGCGGCACTCGGTTCTGCACGCATTCCCAATCTCACGCCGGCGTTCGGTGCGATCGACTTCGCGAATCGGCTGAGCGTGTTGCAGACGGCGCGCACGTTCGAGGACCTGGGCGTCAGCGCCTACAACGGGGCGGCGAAATATCTCGCCAGCGCAGCGTATCTCGGCGTCGCCGGCAAGATCGTCTCCGTCGAAGCGCGCCACGCCTCCGCCATTCGCGATCTGCTCAACAATCGCAGCGCGGATTTCGCACCGAATGCGTTCGACATGGGCAACACGCCGCAAGCGGTGCTCACGGCCGCCGATCCGTTCATCGTCGAAAGCATCACCGCCATCAACACCTAGGAGCAACGACCCATGTCTACGCAGTCCAATGCTCCAGGCGTGTTGTCAGCGATCGACCCTGACCTCACGGATCGTATCGTCTCGCGCCGGCGCGCCATCATGCAGGGTGGATCGGTGTCCGGTGTGGTGCTGGCCGGTCTCCGGCTCGGCAGTATTCCGGTTGCGCTGGCCGCTCTTTCGCGCGACGCGTTCGGTCAGGGCCGACTTCCCACCGCAGTGAGCGGAGTGCTCAACTTTGCCCTCAAGCTCGAGTACCTCGAATCCGAGTTCTACAATCTCGGTATCGCCTCCGGTGTGATTCCCGCGGCCGATCGCACGATCTTCACCACGATTCAGGGACACGAGAACACGCACGTCACCTTCATCCGCAATCTGCTCGGCAGTGCAGCGCGACCCAAGCCGACGTTCGATTTCACGGCCGGCAACGGCAGCGGTGCCGGACCGTTTGCGGATGTCTTCACGAACTACGCGACCTTCCTCGCGGTCTCGCAGGCCTTTGAAGACACTGGTGTACGCGCATTCAAGGGACAGGCCGCCACGTTGCAGCCGTACAAGCGCGTGCTGGAAACCGCACTCACCATTCATTCCGTCGAAGCACGACACGCGGCGGAAGTGCGACGTCTGCGCGGGAACTTTCAGGACAACGAGCCCAATCAGGGGTGGATCACCAACGCGACCACCGACATTCCCGGCACCGCGGCGGTGTATGCCGGCGATGACAATGTCGTGCACTTGGGGATCGATGTGACGACGATCACGCCGGCGGCCCGCAAGGAGATCACGGAAGCGTTCGACGAGCCGCTGACCATGGCGCAGGTGCTGGCCATTGTCGACCCGTTCATCGTGTGAGCAGAGGTGCATCCGAAGATCGGATGCGCGCATAGTGGACGGCGTTGGCATCGAACCGGTGCGGACGCCGTTCCTTTGGGGACCGAAGTGCCGGTGCGAGCGGCTTCTACTTCGATCGGCAGTGGGATATGTTCGAGAAGTCGATGAAGCTGGTGATGCCTAACGTGAGCATCATGCAGGTGATCATCAACTTCAACAACGATATCGGTGACTACATGGAGTGGTCGGGCGGCGGGTGGTACCTCGTCAACCTCTCCGACGACGCGTACAAGTTCGCCACCAACTACGTGGTATACGGCCTGCCGCACTGAGCCCCGCGCGGCACCCACTGCTGGCGCAGCGCCGGGGTTGACGGCAGTTTCCTGTTTCCTCCTTCCCGGGACCGGCCTGTGTTGCTGCACATCTCTCGCGTGTTTGCCCGTGTCGCGTTCGGCGCGACCATGACGCTGCTTTCGGCACTCCCGCTGGCCGCGCAAGGGAAGAGCGCCGCCGATCCGCTGGCCGCCGAGATCGAGACCCGCCTGGCGCAGGTGATGCCCAAGGTCGTCGCATGGCGACGCGATGTGCACGAGCATCCGGAGCTGTCCAACGAGGAAGTGCGCACCGCCGCGCTGGTGGAAAAGCATCTGCGCGCTCTCGGCCTGGAGGTGAAGGCCAACGTGGGCAAGACCGGCGTGGTGGGCGTGCTGCGTGGCGGCAAACCCGGACCCGTGGTCGCGCTGCGCGCCGACATGGACGCGCGGCCCGTAACGGAGCTGGTCAACCTGCCGTTCAAGAGCAAGGTGCGCACGCAGTACAACGGCATGGAAGTCGGCGTGATGCACGCGTGTGGACATGACAATCACGTCGCGATCATGATGGGCGTGGCCGAAGTGCTGGCCGGCATGAAGGCGCAGATCCCCGGGACGGTCAAATTCATCTTTCAGCCGGCGGAGGAAGGACTGGGCGGTGCGCTGGCGATGATCGCCGATGGCGCCCTCGAGAACCCGAAGCCCTCCGCCATTTTCGGTTTGCATGTGTGGCCGTCTGAGCTGGGTTCGCTCAGCACACGCGCCGGTGGATTCATGGCTGCGGCCGACGGTCTCGAGATCGTGGTCAAGGGACGGCAGACACACGGTTCGCAGCCCTGGTCTGGCGTGGACCCGATTGTTGTCGCGGCACAGATCGTGATCGGTTTGCAGACCGTTGCCAGTCGGCAGATCGATGTCACCGTGGCACCGGCCGTCATCACCATCGGCATGATTCAGGGCGGCAATCGCGGCAACATCATTCCCGACAGCGTGGTGATGATCGGTACGATCCGCACGTTTGACGCCGGCATGCGCGCCGAAATTCACACGCGCGTCAAGCGCACGGCCGAAGACATCGCGCACTCGGCCGGCGCGACCGCCAAGGTGGCGATCTCCACTGGTGGGCTGATCACGCAGAACGACGCGGCGCTGCTGGACAAGATGACGCCAACGCTCAAGCGGACGGCGGGCGACGGAGGTTTTCAGATCGTCAATCCTGTTACCGGCTCGGAGGATTTTCCGGCATTCACCAAGGAGATTCCGGGGCTGTTTTACTTTCTTGGCGTGGCGCCCAAGGGTGCCACTCGTGGGTCACAGCCGGCCAATCACTCGCCGCTGTTCTTCGCCGACGAAGCGGCGCTGCCGACCGGTGTCCGCGCAATGGCCAACCTCGCCATCGACTATCTCAAGAGCGGTGGAATCGCACCAGCGAAGACGGTGCCCAAGTCCGACCACTAACGCGGCGCGCGCGGCGTGTTCACCCATCTCATCCGGCAGCGGCTCGTGCACGTGTGATTTCGTAGACCACGCTTTCGACTCCCGGCGCGTTGGTACGCGTGCCCGTGAGGACACCGCCGATCTTCTCCATTGCGCGGCGCGAACGCTGGTTGTTCGGCCCCACGAGAAACTCCACGCGCTCCACGAACTGAAATGCGTGATCGAGCATGAGCGATTTCATGGAGCGATTGAAGTGGCCGCCCCAATACGCGCGCGCCAGAAACGACCAACCGATTTCCACCACGCTCGCCGACTCGTCGTAGCCGAAGTAGCGCGACGAGCCGATGATCTGCCCCGTCTGCGTGTCGAGCACGACAAACGCGCCCTGAGACAACAGCGCGTCGGCGAAGAACTGCTCGAAGACCGGACGCTGGTAGCGATCCGATGCCGGGTGCTGTTCCCAGATGAGCGGATCGGACGCGACGGCGTAGAGCGCGTCGAAGTCGTCGGAAACCAGCGGACGCAGGGTGACATGTGCGTCCTGCAGCGTGGGTTGCCGTTCGAAGGGCATGTGAGGGTGGAGTGGTGAGATGAGACAAACAATCGCGTCGCATCCGACACCCCGCAACGTTTCGGGGCGTAGGGAGACGCCGAGTATGCTGCACATGCCCTCCCTCCTGCCGGAACTCGCGATGACCCGATATGAACTGCTCATAATCGCCGCACTGCCTTTTGCTCTGCTTGCCGCGCCGCTGGCCAACGCGCTCTGCGCACAACGCGCCGCGTCACGCGACTCCACCATCAAGCGCGCCGATCGCACCATCTACCACGAAGACGTTGCTGGCGAGCGCGAATGGGCATATGCGCAGGCGACGATCGTCGGCAACACGATCTACATGTCGGGCGTGGTGGCCGGCGGTGCCACGATGGAGCAGCAGATCACGCAAGTCTACGCGCGCATCGCGCGTACGCTCGCGAAACATGGCGCAACACTGCGTGATGTCGTCAAGGAGACGGTCTTCACCAAGGACATGGCGGCGCTCTCCGCTGCGAACGACGTGCGCAAACGTGCGTACGGCGACCATACTCCAGCGGCCACGTGGGTGCAGATCACGGGACTGCTCTTACCGCAGGCGATGCTCGAGATCGAAGTCACGGCGGTTGTTCCAGCTGCGAAGTAGCACCCAGTTGGACGCCGTAGCGTAATGCAGGACGACGCTGCGCGGCGATGTGCGCGCTGCGACCTGCGTGCCTAGGAGCCGCTCCCGCACGAATCGCGCACTACGATCTCGCAGCGCAATCGCGTATCGCGCGGCGGCAGGTCTCGCTGCGCGACGCGCGCCAGCATCACCGACAGCGCGACTTCGCCCAACTGCTGCGTCGGTTGCCGCAAGGTGGTGAGCGGCACCGGCAGCAGCGACGCGTAGTCGACGTCGTCGATTCCAACGATGCGGATATCGCCCGGCACCTGCACGCCGAGCTTGCGCAACGTGTGCATCAACCGACCCGCCGTGCGGTCGTTGGCGCAGAGGATGCCTTCGGGTGCGCGCTCGCGCAGCATCGTCTTCACCTCGGCCACATCCTCGGGATCGAGACGGGCGCTCTCGAGCCAGGCAAACGGCGTGCGTCGCGCATACATGGCCTCGCGATAACCGGCTTCACGCGCGTCCACGGTGGGCGCGCTGTTGGGCTGCCGCACGAAGAGCACGCGATGGGCGCCCAGCGTGAGCAGATGCTCCGTCATCAGATAGCCGGCGCGCCGGTTGTCGATGCCGACGAGATCGTGATGTCCGGGGTCGGGATACGGCGTGACGGTGCGGTCGAGCAACACGACGGGAATGCCCGCGGTATCGAACGCACGCACGATGCGGTGATTCACATCGTCCGACGCTGGCGTCATTTCCACCGGTGCGAAGAAGACGCCGTCGACCTGGCGCTCGATGTACTGGCGGCATAGCTGCCAGGCACGCTCGCCCCGCTGCTCCGCGTCGCCCGGCGTCGTTGCAATCACGGCACTGCCCCATAACAGCGCATGTTCGCGCGCCAGCGGCGAGGCCATCATGCCACGGCAGATCGGTTCGAAAATGTCCGTCTCCCCCAGGTCGGCGATGAGCAGGCCGAACGAAAGCCTGGGGGTACTCCCGGCGCGTTGCACGAAACTCCCCGACCCGACACGACGGCTGATGACGCCCGCCGCCTGCAGGTCGCGCAATGCCCGCCCCACTGTGATGCGCGAGTGTCCGAAGCGCTCGACCAACTGCGCCTCACTCGGCAACCGCTCCCCGTCCTTCCAGCGACCGTTCTCGATCTCCCTGAGGAGGGTCGAGAAGACCTGATTGTGCTTGCTGACCGGTGCGTTGGCGCGGGAGCGGGTGCCGGTCACGGAGATTCAGTTGATGGAGAGAGTGGTCGTCGCTGCGCGCGACGGATCGACTCGACGCGCGTTTCTGATCGCTTCAGGACGCAACTACGGCTTGGCGACGCGGCCCCGCAACGTTCCTTCGACCTTGCCTATCATCCAGCGACCGTTCGCCGGGATCGTTTCGTCGCCCTCGTTCTGTCGGCTGAGCTGCAGCGTCAGCACACCTTCGGGCGTCTGCCCCTGCAACACCAGGTCGGAGTTGATGATCGTGACCGTCATCGGAAGCTGACTCGGCTGCCCGTTGAGCGTGGCGCTGGCGACGATCGTGCCCGCGGAATCTGCTACGGTGACACGGCTCGGGAAGGCCAGGGAGTTGGGGATGTTGCGGAAGCCGTACGTGGCAAGGACGCGAGGCGCCTTGGTAGTGTCCGCAGCACGCTGCTGGGCAGCGGCGGCGGTTGCGTTGGTCAGCATGGCCGCGATGGCGACGGCGGACAGAACGGCGAATGGGCTCGTGGCGCGTGGACGCATAGCATGACTCCTGACGAAAAGCGTTGATGATGATATGTTATAACAGATATGACAGAGCTGTCCTGTCACTCACCTCGAAATATGGACGTATGGCATGACAAAACGCAACTGCCCAGCGTCTCGATTTCAGCAGACGTGACCGCTTATCGATGGGTTTAGCTTGCGCGCGTTGGTAGTTTGCACCTCATTCAACGTCCGAGGATGACGAATCTAGTTGTTATGGCAACTTGTCTCAATCTCAGCCAACTCTGATCGAAGTGAACCTGGCGAGTGGCGCGGAACTGCCGCGCTTTCGTCACCGCCCTCGATGACGCGACGCGAACTCGCTGCCGGGCAGTTGCGGAAGTCCGCGGTCGCCGGTCGATTCGGGTTTGGTGGGGCTTGGATGCCTGCCCCCATTCCCCCTCCTCATCGCCCATGTCCGAGTCCCCGCCAACGCCTGAAGCTGGGCCCGCCTTCGACCCGACGCGGGCTCGCACCCTCACGGACGCACGACTCCAACTGCATCATGCCGTGCAGCTCGCGAC
>CAYWCJ010000088.1:0-11469 GCA_964456595.1 uncultured Gemmatimonas sp.
GGTGGCTGCGCCCGACTCGGCGATTTCGAACGTTCGCGACACGACGACGCGCGCGAGCATGCTGGCCGTGAGCCGCGCGGATGAGTCGACGCAGAGCGCGGCGGTGGCTCCGGACAGCGTGTCGGCGGCTCTGCGCGAGATGTCGGACACCGTCTCCACGCACATGCAACGCGTATCACGATTGCTGCTGGCGGCCCAGCAGGAGAATGTCGCACTCGAGGCGCGGCGGGCGCCGCTCGCGTCGCGCCTTGGTCGAACGGTGCCGCGGGTGGCGATGCTGTTCGCGGCGCTGATCGTTGGCGTGTCGATCGGATATCTGGTGGCCTTCGTGCGGGAGTTGCGCACACCGACGGTGGGAGACGACGCGGAAGTGGAGCAGCGCACGAACGCGCGGGTGGTGAGCACGCGGTACGTGAAGGTGCGCAACGCTCCGCTGCCGGACGCCGGCAATCCGTCGTATGCGCTGCTGCACCTGTCGTTGACGGGCATGGGTGAAGTCGCACACCGGGTGCACGTGATTGCCGAACGCCCGTTCGTCGCCAGTGTGGTGGCGTTCAACCTGGGTGCCGTCGCCGCGCGTGAGTCCCGGGCGGCGCTGGTGGTGGAGGATCCGTCACAACCGCGCATGCTCGACGCCTGGTTGCGCACGAAGACGATCGCGAGCTCTTCCACGTCCGGGATCGCGACCCTGGCGATCGAGCGCGATCTCGCGTTCGACGTGCAACGCGCCGCTACCACCCAGGGTGCGCGCAGTGCAGCGCCGAATCGCTACGACATCACGCTCCTGCCGAGCGACGCCGCGTTGAGGTTGGTGCGCAACGCATCGAGCGCGCTTTCGACTGAGATCTCGAACGCTATGTCGAACGATATGTCGCACGACCTGTTGAAGGACGGCACGGGCGAGGTCATGTCGGATGTGGTCATCTGCGCGCGGGTTGGGGCGACGCCGCTGTCGTGGTTGGACGCGGTGGCGCGCGACTCGCGGGCGCGGAATCAGCGCGTTCGTGCGGTGCTGCTGTGGACGACCGAGCAGCCGTCGCCATGAGTTGCGTCGCGGCGCGTGCAACGCACGTTGATCAGCGCGTGTGCGCCGCACTTTCTCCATCGCTGACGGTCGGCTAGTCTCCGCCGCATGTGGGCTGACACTCTGCTCGTGCTCGAGCGCGGACATCTGATGCGGCTGGCGCTCTGGGGCGGTGCCAGCATGGTTGTCGGCACGTTGCTCATCGCCGTGCTCATGATGCGGCGCATCGAGGCGCCGCTGTTGCGTCATTTCGCCATCCAGACGGCGGCGTGGGGCGCCGTGGACCTTGCCATCTGTCTCTGGTCGGGGCGCAGTCTCGCGCTCCGCAACTTCGCCGGCGCGCAGCAGTTGCTGAACATTCTCTGGCTCAACACCGGACTCGATGTCGGCTATGTCGCGGTCGGGGTCACGCTCGCGGTGACCGCCTGGCGCTGGGGAGCGCGTGCCGGGGGCGTCGGCGCGGGACTTGGCATCATCGTGCAGGGGCTCGCGCTCTTTCTGCTCGATCTGCGACTGATCCTCGTCATCGGGCCGATGCAGTAGCCGCCGCGGTCCAGCGCTGGCGCGATGTCGTTCACTCACTGATCGTTCGGCCTATGGAATCCGCTATCCCCGACCTGCGCGCGACGCCCCGCGCCGACGCTTACGCCCAGCTGCGCGAGATGCAATTGCTGCTGCTCGAGGGGTCGGACGACCCGATCGCGGCAATGGCGACGACGAGCGCGCTGCTGCACCACGCCTTCGGTCATCTCTGGACGGGTTTCTACCGCGTCGTCGAACCGAACGCGTTGCTGCGTGTGGGTCCGTATCAGGGTTCCCTGGGCTGTCTCGACATCGCCTTCGGTCGTGGGGTGTGCGGCACGGCTGCGGCCGAACGACGCACGGTGGTGGTGGAGGATGTGCACGCATTTCCCGGCCATATCACCTGCGATCCGCGTTCGCGCAGCGAGATCGTGGTGCCGGTGTTCGACGCCACTGGCGCGTTGATTGCTGTACTGGACATCGATTCCGGTGCGCCGGCGGCGTTCAATCACGAGGATCGCGCGGGACTCGAATCGCTGGTGGCTTGGTTCGCCCGTCCGACGTATGTTCCGCTCCCAACCTGAGCCTTCCCCGATCCCGACCCTGCGCATGACCGGCTACTCCGATCGGATCAACCACGCCTTCGCCTATGCCGCCAAGCACCATGATCAACAGGTGCGCAAGGGCACGAAGCTGCCGTACCTCACGCAGCCCGCGAATGTCGCCGTGATCCTGGCACGCTATGGGTGCGGCGAAGACACGATCGTGGCCGGCGTGTTGCACGACGTGGTGGCCGACTGCGTGCGCGACGGCTGGACGCATGAGATGCTCGATGAACGCATCGGCGGGAAGTTCGGCGCCAGTGCGTTGGAGACGGTCCTCACGGTAACCGAGCGTCGCATCGATGACGACGGCGTGGAGCTCTCCTACGACGAACGGAAGGACGATTATCTCTCGCGGTTGTCGCTCGCCTCGGAAGACGCGCTGTGGGTGTGTGCGGCGGACAAGGTGCATCACGCCAACTCCATCCTGAACGACCTGCGCCGCACGTCATTCCCCGAAACGGTGTGGGGGCGTTTCTCCGTCGATCGCGATGGCACCGTGCGTTGGTATCGCCGCGTTGGCGAGCGGTTGCGCGCGATCGGATTCACCGCGCCGATCGTCGATGAACTCGAGGCCGCAGCGCGCGAGCTTGATACCGCGGTGCACGGGTGACTCCGCGAACGACCACAGCAACTGCAACAGCAACTGACTATCACGGATAACAACAGATCAGATGCTGCGGTTTCAGGGATCCAGCAACGGAAAAAAAGAAAAACATCGTTCGCTGTATCCGTGAGAATCCGTGCTGTTTCCGTTGCTATCCGTGATAGTCAGTCGCCGTTGATTTTTGTGGTTTTTGCTCATCGCGCGCCTCAGCATCGCAGCGTCGCGACCACCTACGTCGGCTGTAGCGCGCCCTCGCCGTACGTCTTCTCGACATAGTTCTCGAGAATGACGAGAAACTCGGGCACGATGTTGTCGCCCTTGAGCGTCGTGAACAGTTTGCCGTCCACGTACACCGGTGCTTTGGGTTCTTCGAAGGTGCCCGGCAGCGAAATGCCGATGTTGGCGTGCTTGGATTCGCCCGGGCCGTTCACCACGCACCCCATCACCGCGACTTTCATTTCCACCACACCGGGCTTCGACTCGCGCCAGACGGGCATCTGCTCGCGCAGATAGCTCTGAATGTCTTCCGCCATGTGCTGGAAGAAGGTGCTGGTGGTGCGACCGCAGCCGGGGCACGCGGTCACCTGCGGCGCGAATGAACGCAGCCCAAGCGACTGCAGGATTTGCTGCGCCACGAATACCTCTTCGCGACGATCGCCGTTGGGTTTGGGGGTGAGCGACACACGAATCGTGTCGCCGATCCCTTCGCTGAGCAGAATGGCCAACGCCGCGCTCGACGCGACGACGCCCTTGGTGCCCATGCCCGCTTCGGTGAGCCCCAGGTGCAGCGGATAGTCGCAGCGTTTGGCGAGCCGTCGATAGCACTCCACGAGGTCCGGTACCACAGAAATCTTGGCCGAGACGATGATCTTGTCGTGGCCGAGTCCGACTTCTTCGGCCAGCGTGGCGGAACGCAGTGCGCTTTCGAGCATCGCGTCCATGTAAACGTCTTTGGCGTCGCGCGGGGTGGCCGAGCTCGCGTTGGCGTCCATCATCTGCGTCAGAAGATCCTGATCGAGCGAGCCCCAGTTCACGCCGATGCGCACCGGCTTGTCGTGATCGATCGCCGCCTGCACGATGGTCGTGAAATTCGCGTCGCGATGCCTGGAGCCGACGTTGCCCGGATTGATGCGATACTTGTCGAGCGTGGCCGCGCAGGCGGGATACTTCGTCAGCAGCAGGTGGCCGTTATAGTGAAAATCGCCGATGAGCGGCACATCGAGTCCGCGATCCTCCAGCCGCTGCCGGATCTCCGGCACCGCCCGTGCCGCTTCGTCGTTGTTGACCGTGATGCGCACCTTCTGCGAGCCGGCTTCGAACAGCTCGGCCACCTGCTGAGCGGTGGAAGCCGCGTCGGCCGTATCGGTATTGGTCATCGACTGCACCACGATCGGTGCGGCAGAACCAACGGGAACGCCGCGCACGCGAACGGTGGCGGTGGTGCGACGAAGAGGAGTACTCACGATGAACCCTGGGCAGTGAAGATCCGTACGGACGCGTACGCCAATGACGCGCGGCACACGTAAGGTAGCGCGACCAGCCGCACCTCCCCAAGTTCCGCCCATGGCCGACAACCCGAATTCTTCCCGCGATGGCGCCGATGGAGGCCCATCAGATCCACGCGATCCGGCGCCCGTGGCGTCAGCGCCGAGTGCCCCTCGGAAGTCGTTGGCGCGCCGAAACTGGGGCAAGATCACGGTTCTCGCCGTGCTCGGCGTGCCCGCGCTCCTGCTGACCGTCTGGACCGTCGGCGCCATGCTCTACACGTACTCCGACGGCGATCGCGCGGGCTACGTGCAGAAGATGTCGCGCAAGGGATGGCTGTGCAAAACGTGGGAGGGGACGCTGTACACCGATATCGCGCGCGGTTTTCGCGCCGACAGCTTCAACTTCACCGTACGCAGCGACTCGATCGCACAGTTGATGGACAGCCTCAGCGGCAAGCGCGTCTCCGTGCACTACAAGCAGCATATCGGATTGCCGACGTCATGCCTCGGCGACACGGAGTACTTCGTGGACCGCGTGCGCACGATTGGTGAGTAGGGCAAGGGGTTACGCGAAACCACGCGTGGCAAGCGAGTTGCAGTACAAGGGTGTCAGCACGACGACGGTGCGCTGGTATCTGTGCGCCGAAGCACCAAACGCTCCTATCGGAGGAGCACGTGCACACCTGAAATCGAGGACCACATGAAACAGTCAATTCGTCTGATCGGACTTGCTGCGCTGCTTGCGCTTCCTGCTGTCGTTTCCGCGCAGACCACCCGACCGGTGACGTTGGGCGTCAGCGGCGGGCTGTCAGCGCCGATGGGTAACCTTGGCGATGGGGTCGATGCGGGATACGTGGTCGCTGGCCATGTGTGGTTCCAGCCAGCCTCCATGCCGTCGATCATGTTCCGTGGCGATGTGAGCTATGACAACTGGAAGTCGAAGATCGGCAACTTCAACTTGCGCAGCCTCGGCGCCACGGCAAACGCGATCATTCACCCGTCCAACCACTCGAACTCGGTCATCCCGTACCTGATCGCTGGCGGCGGCATCTACAACACGAAGAGCTACACCACCAGCACCAACTCGAGCACCAACTCGGATGCTGGCATTCAGGGCGGCGCGGGCATCGAATTCAAGCTCGCCGGCTTCTGACGTTCGCCGAAGCCAAGTTCGTGAACGTATTTACCGGTGACAACAGTACGAACTGGATTCCCGTGACGTTCGGCATTCGGTTCTAGATCGCTCGTCGTGGTTGGTGTTGCCGGGGCCGGTCGCGATGTGATCGCGACCGGCCCCGGCCGCTTGTGCGGTCGGCCGCCGCAATGACGGTGGGCAGCAGAACCTGATGGCCGTTCTGCAAATGTGCGCTCACCGTCGAGCGGTTGCTGAGTCGCAGATCGGCGCTCGATCCAATCAGCTATGAATTGCGCCACGGATCAGCGATCTTTGCGCATCGCGTTGGGACGGCGATCCGACGCGACGCGCGAGCATTCGCCGGTTCATCCTTCGATGGAGTGTGTATGGGTCGTCTAATTGGAGCAGTGGTTCTGGCCTCTGCGGTCGCCCTTTCGGGTTGCTACCATGCCGTCATTGATACCGGGCGCGCGGCCACGGGCACGCCGATCGTGACGCCGTGGGCGCATTCGTTCATCTACGGCATCGTGCCGCCCAAGATCACCGAGACGGCGCAGTCGTGCCCGGGTGGTGTGGCGAAGGTGGAGACGCAGCACTCGTTTCTCAACGGACTGGTCGCGGCCCTTACCGGAGGCATCTACACGCCGATGACGATCACCGTAAGCTGCGCTGGCGCTCGCGCCGAATCGGGCACCCAGCTCAAGGTCGGCACCGACGACCCATCCCGCGTCATGAACAAGGCCGTCGAACTCGCGCGCAGCAGTGAGGCGCCGGTGCTGGTGAAGTTCTAGTCCATACTGATCGACGCGCGAATGACGGTTTGATTCACGTTCGATCGCGAGCCAAGCTGAAGCAGTGTCCGTGCGCCGCCGCATGCGTGGAGTATTCGGGGCCAGTCGCAATGCAGTAGCGGCTGGCCCCGCCTCGTCTGCACTATTCGCCCATGCCCGATTCAATGCAGCCCGTCATCATCGTAGGCGCGGGAATCGCCGGACTCGTGTGCGCGATCGAGCTGCACCGCGCGGGACGCCCGGTTGTTGTCCTCGAAGCCGCGGCCGATGTCGGTGGACGTGTGCGCTCGTCGCTGGTGGATGGCGTCGTGGTCGATCACGGCTTTCAGGTGCTCTTCACCGCATACCCGACGCTTGGCTCGTATCTCGATCAGGACGCGCTGCAGCTCCGGCGCTTCCTCCCGGCCGCACGGATCGTGCGCGACGGTCGCGTGTCGCTGATCGGCGATGCGCTGCGCGATCCTGGTTTGCTGCTCGACACCGTGCTCGCGCGGGCCGTCTCGCTGGGCGACAAGCTGCGACTGCTGGCACTGCGTCGCTTTGCACAGCAGCTCAGCATCGACGACTGCTTCAGCGCACGCTACGCCGGCGTTTCGACGCGCGGGTTTCTTGAATCGCGCGGCTTCGGCAAGGCCGTGATCGACGGCTTCTTCGCACCCTTCTACGGCGGCATCCTGCTCGATCGCACGCTCTCCACCAGCGCATCGATCCTGCTCTTCACGTTCAAGATGTTGTCCGAAGGTTCAACCGCAGTGCCCGCGCGTGGCATGGGTGCGATCAGTGCGCAGCTCGCGTCGCAGTTGCCGCTTGGCTCCGTGCGCATTGGCGTGTGCGTGCGAAGCGTGAATGCACGCGACGGCCGCGTCTCCGGTGTGACGCTCGACGATGGCAGTCACTTTGATGCGGCCGATGTCGTACTGGCCACCGAGCCACCAGCTGCTGCGCTGCTGGCCAAGAGTGTCGGACTGTCGCTGGGCGTGCCCGAGGGCGCGCGCGGCTGCACCACCCTCTACTACACTGCACCGCGTTCGCCCTTGCCAGGCAAGGCACTTTGGCTCAACGCGAGTCCGAACGCCGTCGTGAGTCACGCAGTCACGCTCACGGATGTGGCGCCCGAATACGCCACGGGGAAGCAGTTGCTCGCCGCCACCGTACTCGGCGAGGCGGCGACGCTGCCCGACGATCGGCTGGACGATACCGCGCGCCGAGAGATTGCCGCCATGGCGGCGGCCAGCGGAGACAAGGCGGACATCACGCTGACACGTCTGGCGATCTGGCGTGTACCATATGCCCAGTTCGCGCAGCCGCCGGGCTGGCGTGAACTCCGACCTACCATCGCCTGCGGCCTTCCAGGATTGTGGCGTGCGAGCGAGGTGCTCCACTCCAGTTCCCTCGAGGGTGCGGCGCGTGGCGGACAGTCAGCGGCTCGAGCGCTGCTGCAACCGCACTGAGCGACATCACGGCCGTATTCGTCACGCTGCATCATCACACGGTATTCACTCCAACCCTGCAGGCATGCGACGACTACTGTCCGCTACCGCGCTGGCGCTGATCCCCTCGCTGCTTTCCGCCCAGTCGCTGAGCGAGCAGACCCGCGCTCAGGACGCCGGTGCACCGACGCGCATCATCGCCGTGAATCCGTTCCTGCCGCTCTTCGGCCTGTTCCAGGGCGAGTTTGAACGCAGGCTCCAATCCAACCTGTCCGTCGCCCTCGGCGCGTCGTATACCGAGTGGGACAACGACAAATACGGCAACGTCGACGCGAAGCTGCGGCTGTATCCACAGGAACGCGGACTGGAAGGACTTGGGCTTGCGGCATCGTTGGGCTTGGGCTTCGTGAACCGTCGCGCCTACGACGAGTGCGAGTCCCTGAATCCGAGCTGCTCCAGAGTGCCGGCGAAGAACGTCGTCGCTCCGGCATTCGCCATTGAATCGCAGTACCAGTGGCTGCTCGGGTCGAGCAGAAAGACCGCCGTGGCGGCAGGATTCGGTGTGAAGCGCTACTTCGCGAGCGAGCAGGATCTGGGCGGCGACAGTCGCGTGCGACCGACAGGGCGGCTCACCATTGGCTACGCGTTCTGACACAGGCACGCAACAGTGTCAAGCAACACGCGTCACGCGACGGGGAGGACGACGCCGAGCAGCGGGGCGACATCCACCAGACGTTCGACAGTCGTGACGGCACCGGCTGCACGCAGACGTTCAGCGGAGACGATCTCGGCGTACCCGATCACGGTCATCCCGGCGTCGTGTGCACTTTGTACGCCGAGTGGACTGTCTTCGACCACGATGGTGCGCGCGGGATCGAACCCCATCGTGTGCGCCGCGTGCAGAAAGAGATCCGGCGCCGGCTTCGGTCGTCCGACGTCCATGGCGGAGAAGCGCCGTCCCTCGAAACGTGCCGCGAGTCCCGTCGCGCCGAGGGTGGTGTGCATCTTCTCGTGTTCGCCGTTGGAGGCGACGGCATACCGAAGACCAGCGTGATCCAGCGTGTCGAGCAGTGCACCAATGCCAGGCACTGGTTTGAGATCTCGCTGAAGCGACACCGTCACCTGCGCATGAAACCGATCGAGCAGATCGTCGGGCGGCGCGTGACCAAGCATCTCCGTGGCGATCGCGATGCAGCGTGACATCGAGTTTCCCATGAAGATCGCCAGCGATTGCTCGGTCGTCATGGGGAGCCCGATCTGTGTCAGCAACTGCGCCCACACCCCATTGGAGATCCGTTCGCTGTCGACGAGCACCCCGTCGCAATCGAAGATCACGCCATCGCATGCGGCAAGCAGCGGTGCCACGGTGCCGGATGATGTCACGCTCGGGATGCGGCTCGGGATGCGGCTCAGGATGCGGCTCAGGATGCGGCTCAGGATGCGCTCGACGGCATTGAAGTCGCCGACAGCGCCGGTCCGGCAAGGCTGCTGTGCGCCTGCTGCAACTGCGCGGCTACTGCTTCGGGGCCGGTGCCGCCATCGATGTTGCGCGCGGCCAGCGAGGCCTCCGCGCCGAGTGCGTCCTTCACATCGCCGGTGAACAGTGCGTGTGCGGCCAGAAACGCTTCGAGCGGCAGCTGCTCGAGCTCGATGGCTGCTTCCTCCGCCTGTCGTACCAGCGAACCCACGGCGCCGTGCGCTTCACGGAAGGTCGCACCCTTCCGTACGAGATAGTCGGCGAGGTCCGTCGCCATCATCGCACTCGACACGGCGGCCCGCATGCGCGCCGTGTTGAACGTGAGCTCGGAGACCGCGCCCGCCACGGCCGGGAGCACGAGCAGCAGCATGTCGATGGCGTTGAACATCGCGCGCTTGTCGTCCTGGAGGTCCTTGCTGTAGCCGCTGGGCAGACCTTTGATGGTGCCCATCAGCGACACGAGGTCACCGAGGACGCGCGCACCGGAGCCGCGTGCGAGCTCGAAGACGTCGGGATTGCGCTTTTGTGGCATCATGCTCGAGCCGGTGGAGAAGCCGTCACCGAAGCGCACAAAACCGAACTCGCTGGAACCGTAGACGATCATGTCTTCGGCGATGCGCGAGCAGTGCGCGGCGATCATGGCGCACACGAACAGCGTTTCGGCAACGAAGTCGCGATCGCCGGTGGCGTCGATGCTGTTCTGCGAGATCGCGGCGAAGCCGAGTTCATCACGAAGCAGTGTGCGTGACACCGGGAACGCGGAACCGGCAATGGCGCCAGAGCCCAACGGCATCGTGGCGGTGCCGCGATGCGCGGCGGCGAGTCGCGTGCGGTCGCGGTGCAGGGGCCAGAAGTGTGCGAGCAACCAGTGCGCGCCACTCACCGGTTGGGCGCGCTGCAGGTGCGTGTATGCGGGCAGGATCGCGTCGGAGAGGCGTTCCGCCTGCGCGAGCAGAGCCGCCTGCAACTCGCGCACGGCGACGTCCAGTCGCTGGTGCGCCTCCATGGTCCAGAGGCGCGACGCGGTGGCCACCTGATCGTTGCGCGAGCGGCCGGTGTGCAACTTGGACGCAACCGTGCCCGCTTGTTCGTGCAGCAGCCGGTCGATCATGGTGTGAATGTCTTCGTCCGTCGCGATCGGCTGTGCGCCATCGGCCAGCCGCATCGCCACGCGATCGAGTCCTTCGCAAAGCGCGGCGCTTTCGTCGATCGTGAGCACGCCGCCTTGGCCAAGCGCGAGCGCCCACGCCTTGGAGAGTCGGATATCGTGCGGCCAGAGGCGAAAGTCGGTGCCGATGGAGCGATTGAGTGCATCGAGCAGTGGCGATGGCCCGCCCGCGAAGCGACCACCCCACAGTTTATGCGTGCCAGCGTCGCCTTCGTGTGCGCTCACGGTGGGTCTGTCCGAATGAAATCGAGTGAAGCAGCGATAGCGACGAGATAACTGTGCAAGGTCTGTGCATGGCAACGGGGTGCGACGTACCGGCGAAATCACGTCGAGGCGGGTGGGGAAATCAAGCGAAACCACGAACAGCAACTGCAACAGCAACTGCAACAGCAACTGCAACAGCAACTGCAACAGCAACTGACTATCACGGATAGCAACAGATCAACGGGGAGAAACTCACGGATACCGCAACCGCGACTGACTATCACGGATAAGAACGGATCAACCGCTCTGATTTCGCGGATACTGCAACAGCATGGAAATTGCTATCGTTGCATCCGCGCAATCCGCGTGCATCCGCGTCAGGCAGTTGCTGTTGCGGTATCCCCGAGAATCCTTGCTGAATCCGTTGCTATCCGTGATAGTCAGTCGCCGTTGCTGTTCTACACTACTGCTGCCCGCGCAAGTATTCCTTGAGACGCCGCACCACGCGTTCGCGCCCGGACGCCGAACGACAGATGATGAGCACGGTGTTGTCACCGGCGATGGTGCCGGCGATATCGGGCCAGCCGGCGTGGTCGAGCGCCTCGGCCACCGGCTGCGCGCCCGATGCGACCGTGCGCACAACGATCATCACCTGCACCGCTTCGACGCCGACGAGGAATTGAGGGAGCAGCGCCTCGAGACGACGGGCGTCGGCATCGGCGCTGCCAGTCTCGGGGAAGGCGTAGCGCACGCGCCCCTGTTCATCGGGGATGCGGGCGAGTCGCAGTTCGCGCAGGTCACGCGAGAGCGTGGACTGTGTCACATCCCAGCCACGACGCGTCAGCTGTCGTCGCAGCTCTTCCTGGCTGGCTACGGTCCTGGCGGTGACGATCTCTCGGATCGCGATATGTCGGTCGGTCTTGTCGGCCACGAGGCATCTCCAGTCACGCAGTACGAACGGTCGCGCGTATCGCCGTCGGTATCGCAGTACGTCACGCAGTACGTCACGCAGTACGTCACGC
>CAYWCJ010000088.1:11569-14087 GCA_964456595.1 uncultured Gemmatimonas sp.
GTATCGCCGTCGGTATCGCAGTACGTCACGCAGTACGTCACGCAGTACGTCACGCTGCGCGTATCCGGGCCCCGCCTTGGTTGACAGCGCCCGGATGCAAAATTATGCATTCAGAGTGCATAATATTCCTGTAGGGGTCCTCGGCGCCAGCGGGTATTCCGGACGCGAGTTGTGCGCCCTCATCGCCGGCCACCCCACGCTCTCGCTCGCCTTCGCGACTGCCAACGCGCAACGCGGTACCACGCTCCGCGTGCGTGCCGAGGGACGCGTGCATGCCTTTCCGCTCGTTGGCGCCGAGGAGGTCAACCTTGGCGACGCGGAACTCGTCTTCGCCGCCCTGCCGCACGGGGCGTCTGCCGAATGGGTCGCCAAGGTCATCGCCGCCGGTGCGCGCGTGGTCGATCTCTCGAGCGACCTGCGCCCAGGGTTCGGTGGCAGCGGACATGGTGCCCCAGCGGGCGTGCCGGCCGATGCGCCGTACGGACTCACCGAACTCAATCGCGATGCCGTGCGCGGTGCGCGGGTGGTGGCCAACCCCGGCTGCTACGCGACGAGCGTGCTGCTCGCACTCGCGCCACTCGCCAAGGCGGGACTGATCGCACCCGGCACCACGGTGAACATCTCATCCGCCAGCGGTGTCAGCGGCGCCGGTGCCTCGCCCAAGCTGGAACTGCTCTTTGCGGAAGTCACGGAGAACTTCCGGGCCTACAGCGTGGGAAACTCGCATCGGCATTTGCACGAGATGCGCGCCACCCTGCACGATCTTGGCGCCGATTGCGATTTGCTCTTCACGCCGCATCTGCTGCCGGTGGATCGGGGCATTCTTTCCACGATCACCGTACCGCTTACACGGCCGCTCGACGACGCGATGGCGCCATTTCGCGACGCATACGCCGGCGAACCGTTCATCGAGTTGACGGACGACCTGCCCGCGTTGACGGACGTGGCGCATCGCAATGTGGTGCGCCTCAACGCGCGCGTGCCGCAGGGCGTGCGGACGCCGACGCTGCTCGTCTTCAGCGCGATCGACAATCTGGTGAAGGGTGCCGCCGGTCAGGCGATGCAGAACGCCAACCTGATGCTTGGTCTCGACGAAACGGCGGGGCTACCGCGGTGAGCGGCACGATCAAAGGCATCAAACCTCGCGCCCAGAACAACATGACGACCGACGTCGTGAGCGCTCGCGCGACCAGCGCGTTCCTCGCGCACCGGGTGACCGCGTCATGACCATGAACATCGGTGCGCTGGCGGCATCCCTCGCGGCCAGGTCAGCGATCAATGCGGCCACCCTCGCGTCGAGCACGCGTAACGGTGTGACGGTCGTGAAACTGGGTGGACGCACGCAGGCCGATCCGGCGCTGCCCGAGGCGTTGGCCGACTTATGGAAGAGCACCGGCGGACGTCTCATCGTCGTGCATGGCGGTGGCGATCAGATCAGCGCACTGCAGCGACTGCGTGGCGAAGAACCGGTGTTCCTCGGCGGACGTCGCGTCACCACCGAAGGCGCCCTGGAGCTGGTGCGCATGGTGCTGTCCGGTCTGGCCAACAAACAGCTCGTATCGGCGCTGGTCGCGGTCGGAGCTCCGGCGGTTGGCGTGTCTGGCGAAGACGCGGGACTGTTACGCGCCGCACCGATCGATGTCGCAACGTTCGGGTTCTCCGGAACGCCAACGACGGTCGACGTTCGGCTGATCGAAACGTTGCTGGCTGCCGACTTCCTGCCAGTGATCTCGCCCGTGGCCGCCAACGCGAACGTAACGGCGGGTGGTGCACTGAACGTGAACGGCGACGATGCCGCCGCGGCGATCGCGGCGGCACTCGGTGCATCGGAGCTGTTTCTGATGATTGACGTCGCTGGTGTGCTCGACGCCGACAAGCAACCCGTGGCCGCGCTGTCACTCGACGCGGCGCGAGCACTGGTGGCGAGTGGAGTTGCCAGTGGCGGAATGGCCGCCAAGCTGGACGCCGCCGCGCAGGCATTGGTGCGTGGCGTCGCACAGGTGCGCATCGGCCATCTCGCGGCGCTGACCGATCGCGAGGCCGGTACGACCGTCCGTCGCAACTGATCGCTGGTGCATTCGTCCCTTTCCGAGTTGCAGACCATGACCCCATCCGCCATGACCTCGCCCGTTTCCACGCATACGAACTACGCGCCGCCCATCGCGACACCGAACGCACCGGCCGCTGAGCCGACCGCGCCGTCGATCCTGGGCACGTACAAGCGACAGGCGCCGCCCTTTGTGCGCGGCGAAGGCGTCTACATGTACACGGCCGATGGCACGCGCTATCTCGATCTCGTGGCGGGTATCGCGGTCACGTCGCTCGGTCACGGCGACGCAGGCGTCCACAACGCCGTGCAGGAAGCCCTCGCGACTGGACTCATTCACACCTCCAACCTCTATCGCACCGAGCCGGGCGAGACACTGGCCGCGTGGTTCGTGGAGCACTCGTTCGCGTCCAGTGTCTTCTTCTGCAACTCGGGCGCCGAAGCCAACGAGGGCGCGTTCAAGTTCGCGCG
>CAYWCJ010000089.1:0-1822 GCA_964456595.1 uncultured Gemmatimonas sp.
GTTACGGCAAGAGTGAGCTCTCGGTGCTGCAGATGGTGCGTCAGGGTGTGTTCGGCACCCTGCTGCACGCAGAAGCAGCGTATCTGCACGACCTGCGTTCGATTCTGTTCGAAGACAAGGACGAGGGACTCTGGCGTCGGCTGCCGCACACACAGCGCAACGCGAACTTCTATCCGACGCACGGACTCGGTCCGGTCGCGCAGTATCTGGGCATCCATCGCGGCGATCGCTTCGATTACATGGTGTCGATGGCGTCGCCGGAAGCTGGATTGTCGGAGTGGCGCGAGCAGAAAGTCGCCAAGGACAATCCGAAGTGGCAGGAGAAGTACAAGGCGGGTGACGTGAATTCGTCGCTGGTGCGCACCGCGATGGGACGCACGATCCTGTTGCAGCACGACGTCGTGAATCCGCGTCCCTACTCGCGGCTCAACAACCTGCAGGGCTCGAAAGCGATCTTCAACGACTATCCGCCGCGCCTGTACATCGACGGTGCCGCCGGTGGCGAGAAGTGGACGCCGCTCGCGGAGTTCGGCAAGAAGTACGAGCACCCGCTCTGGACGGCCGTGGGCGACCTCGCGCGCAAGAACGGCGGCCACGGTGGTATGGATTTCGTCATGGCGTATCGTCTGGTGCAGTGCATGCGCGAAGGACTCGCGCCGGATTTCGATGTGTACGACGCGGTCGCCTGGAGTGCGCCGTTCCCGCTCAGCGAAGAGTCGGCACGGAAGGGAAGTCAGCCGATCAGGTTTCCCGACTTCACGCGCGGCGCCTGGCGTAGCACTGCGGCTCAGCCGGGAGCCAAAGTCGGTACGTGACGATTCTGTCGGCGGCGATCCTCGCGCGTGGACTGGGTACACGCATGCGTCGCGAGGACGCGACGGCACAACTCGATGGTGCGCAGTCCTCGGTCGCCGACAGTGGCATGAAGGGGATGATCCCGATCCGTCGGCCGTTTCTCGAATACATCATCTCCGCGCTAGCGGACACCGGCATCACCGACGTGGTGCTGGTGCTGGGTCCGGAGCATGACGCAGTGCGTGCGCATTTCACGTACGACGCGCCGCCGGTGCGCACCCGCGTCCGATTCGCCCTGCAGGAGCAGCCGATCGGCACGGCCAATGCCGTCGTGGCGGCCGCACAGGTGATTGGTGACGCGCCGTTCCTCGTGCTCAACGCGGATAACTACTACCCGGTCGATGCGCTGCGCGCGTTGGCCGCCGAAGACACTGCCGGCACGATCGCATTCGATCGTGATGCACTCGTGCGCGACGGCAACATCGACGCGGAACGCGTGCGTTCATTCGCCGTGCTGAGCGTGAGCGAACGGGACGAGTTGTTGGGCATCATCGAGAAGCCGGGCGACGCACTCGATCTTTCGTCACCGGCGGCGCGCTGGGTGGGCATGAACTGCTGGGCAATCACGCCGGCGATTGTGGCGGCGTGTTCGCGTGTGCCGATCTCGACACGGGGTGAGTACGAGTTGCCGGAGGCGGTGGCGTTGGCGTTGCGCGAGGGCGTGCCGGTGCGGGCGATTCGCCTGCGTGCGTCGGTGCTCGATCTGTCGCGCCGCTCGGACATCGCGTCGGTGATGCATCAACTGCGCGACGTGGACCCGCGTCCGTGACGTCGGCGGAGCTGCCAACATTGCAAACCGCGCTGGTGCAGCTGCCGCTTGCATCGGCGCACTTCTCCGATCGCACTGCCGACTCGTATCGCAAGCTGCTGCGCGACGCACACCGGGCAATGGACGATGGCAACGTGCCGCGCGACGGTCGTCGCGAGTGGATTGTGCCCGGGCGTATCGAAGTCCTCGGCAAGCACG
>CAYWCJ010000089.1:1832-6967 GCA_964456595.1 uncultured Gemmatimonas sp.
GTGGCCGTTCGCTGCTGTGCGCGGTGGAGCGCGGCATTGCCATCGTGGCCCGTCCGCACGCCGAACGAACGCTCGTCGTCCGCGACGCGCGCCGTCGCGAGGCAATCTCCGTGTCGTTCGACCTCGCGCCGCAGGGCAGCGTCCCGTGGGCGGTCTATCCGCGCACCGTCGTGCGCCGGCTGCGGCGCAACTTCGGCGATGTGATACACGGGAGTGACCTTGCACTGGCGAGCAACCTGCCCGCCGCGGCGGGAGTGTCGAGTTCGAGCGCACTGACCGTCGGACTGACGATCGTGATGGCGGCGCTCTCGTCGCTCCACGAGCACGAGCTCTGGCAGCAGGCGATCCCGGATCGTGTGCACCTGGCGGGCTACGTCGGCGCGTTGGAGAACGGCTTGGACTTTGGTGTGCTTGGCGGCGAACGTGGTGTGGGCACGATGGGCGGCGCGCAGGACCAGACGGCCATTCTCTGCAGCGCTCCAGCGCAACTGGACGTGTTTCGCTGGGCACCGGTGCACCACGAGCGGTCGGTGCCGTGGCCGTCGGACTACACGTTCGTGATCGGTGTGAGCGGCATCACGGCGGCGAAGACCGGTGCCGCTCGCGATCGCTACAATCGTGTGGCGCGCACGGCGCATCACATCGTACATGCGTGGAACGCGGCGACGAACGGACGTGCACGCACGCTGCACGAGGCCTTTGCCGACGCGAGCGGCAGTGAGATGCCGTCGGAAGTGCCGGTGTCGCTGATCGATGCGGTGCATGCATCAGCATCGGAGGAGTTCACAGCAAACGTGCTGGAGGCGCGTTTGCAGCAGTTTGCCGACGAGAGCTATCGCCTGGTGCCGCAGGCCGCAGCGGCGCTCGCCGAGCATGACCTGTACCTGTTCGGTGCGTTGGTGGCGCAGTCGCAGGCCGGCGCCGAGCGCGCGTTGGACAATCAGATCCCGGCCACGGTGATGCTCGTTGCACTGGCGCGTGAACTCGGCGCGGTGGCGTCGAGTGCGTTTGGCGCCGGATTTGGCGGGAGTGTGTGGGCGATGGTGCGCACCGACGAGGCGGAGCGGTTTGCGGCTCGATGGCGTGAACGTTTTGTGCGAAGTCACACCGGACACACCGCCCGCACGCATTTTTTCGTGACGGCGCCCAGCATGCCGGCGTTCGAGGTGTTACGTGATGCGTCGTCGGTGGACGGCGACGCGTAGCAGCCCGTGCTGGCGCTGCCTCAGGCACGTCCGCGCGCGGGCGCGCAGGCAAGCGTCGTGATGAGATCGAGCAATCGGACAAGCCCCACGTCGCTTCCGTCATCGTCGAACCACTCGCCAGGCGTATGGGCATCGCCACCCGTACCGCCGGCACCGATGGCGATCGCCGGAATGTCGCGCGCAAGCGGAACGTTGGCGTCTGTCGAGGCGGACGCGGACCGCGGCACGCGGCCGGCGCGCTCGGTGGCCAGTGCGGCGGCACGCACCAGCGGATGCGCGATGTCGAGTGAGCCGCCAGGCCGTTCGCCGATGAACTCGCTGCGCGCATGCAGGGCGAGCGTAGGGCGCGTGCGCGATTCGTCGTCAGCCGCGCGTTCGGCGAGCTGTCGGATGCTGCCAACGAGTCGCGTCACGCGCGCCGGATCGATAGCGCGAATATCCACGTCCAGCCACGCGTCGCGCGGGATGCTGGTGAGAGTCTCACCTCCGCCCATGCGACTGACGGTGATGACGGCGTGCGGACGTTCGCGGTTGGCGAGTCTGGCGATCGAGGCGATCAGTGTCCCGGCGGCATGCACCGGGTTTGGCGTACCCGCGTTCGCCCAACTGTGTCCGCCCTGTCCGTGAAAGTGCAGTCGCATCCGATGTGAGCCGACGGCGTGATGCACGATGGTGCTGTCACCAGGGCCATCCACCGCGATGGCGGCATGCGTCAGCTCGCTCTTTTCCGCCAGCGCGTCGAAGTAGGCGCGGGCACCGCGAAGATTGCCGTCGCCTTCCTCACCGACGGTGGCCACGATATCGACCGTTCGGGTCATGCGCGCCGCGATTTCGGGCATGTGCAGCGTGCTCGCGAGCGCCAACATCGCGGCCAGCCCGCGGCTGTTGTCACCGATGCCCGGGCATCGTACCTGGGTGCCTTCGCGGGTGACGCGCAGCGACGCGTCCGCAGCGAAGACCGTGTCGAGATGCGCGAGGCACGCGATAGCGGCAACCTCCCGAGCTCGTCCGCCCGATGCGTCGGCGTTGTGCAACGTGCCCGGTTGGATGCGCACGATCAGGTTGCCGACATGGTCACGACGTACGTTTGTGCATCCGGCGGCGACGAAACGCGGTTGCAGCAGCGCGGCGCGAGCGCTTTCGTGTCCAGTCGGTGCCGGCGTTTCCGCGATGGCGATCTGTTGGTCGAGCACCCACGCGCGTCGTGCATGCCACGGGGCGAGTGCGCGCGTCTGCCACGCGACGTCGGTCTGCGATGACGGACCGTGCGCGCTGGTGCTCATCTGCGACCGGTGCCGATGGTGACGGAGAAGGAGACGGAGAATCGCATGTCGAGTGATGCGGTGAGGCGTACGCCGGAGCGACGCTGGCGGCCGGGCCGCAACGTGCTCGCGCTTGCCATCGTGAGTTTTCTGACCGATGCATCGAGCGAGATCATCGCGCCGTTGCTGCCACTGTTTCTGGTTGGCACGTTAGGCGCATCGGTGAGCATGGTGGGATTGATCGAGGGCGGCGCGGAGTCGATGGCCGCGCTGCTCAAACTCGGCAGCGGCTGGTGGTCGGATCGGACGGCGCGTCGCAAACCGTTGATCGTGGCGGGATATACGATCGCCTCGTTGGCGCGGCCGCTGGTGGCCGTCGCGACATCGGCCACGCAGGTGTTGATGATCCGCCTCGTCGACCGCGTGGGCAAGGGGCTGCGGGGTCCGCCGCGCGATGCACTGCTCGCCGCCTCGACGCCGGCAGCGCAACGCGGAAGGGCGTTCGGGTTTCATCGGGCGGCGGACCACGCCGGAGCGGTGGTGGGGCCGCTGGTGGCGATCGCCTGCCTCCAGCTGCTGGACATGCCTGTACGCAACGTTTTCTGGGTGGCGGCCATTCCAGGCGCGCTGGCGGTGCTCGTGGCAGTCGTCATGGTGCGGGAGACCGGTGACGTTTCCGGCGCGGCGCAACGCGGGCGCGAACCACGAAGCGACGCATCCGCCAGCGTTGTAAACGAGGTACGGAGCACGTCGAGCTCGCGCAACCCGTTGCCGACGACGTTCTGGGCAACGATGGCGCCGATTCTGCTCTTCACGCTTGGCAACTCCACCGATGCGTTTCTGCTGCTGCGCGCCTCCGACCTTGGCGTGCCGACGGCGATGATTCCATTGCTGTGGGTACTTCTGCATCTCGTGAAGAGCGCGTCGAGCACGCCGGGTGGTGCGCTGTCTGATCGGGTCGGGCGTCGGCCGCTGATCGTGACGGGATGGATCGTGTATGCGCTTGTGTATGTCGGCTTCGCCGCAGCGACGAGCGCCATGCACGCCTGGCTGCTGTTCGCGCTGTATGGCGTCGTGTTCGGTCTGACCGAAGGCAGTGAGAAGGCGCTCGTGGCCGACCTCGTCGCGCCGGAGAGGCGGGGTGCCGCGTTCGGTTGGTACCACGCGACCATTGGTATCGCGGCCTTGCCGGCGTCCGTGCTCTTTGGCGTGCTCTGGGATCGCTATGGAGCGCCAACCGCGTTCACCGTTGGCGCGATGCTTTCGGTGGTCGCGGCGATGCTGATGGTCGTGACGCGAGCGAAAGCGGTCCGATCGGGCTAGTCGCAACGCAACACGAGCGCATCAGTCACCGCTTCGCTTTGCTGCCGTTGGGGCCGATGGTGCGTTCGTAGAGGTCGAAGATGCGACGGTACTCGTCGGTCCACGACGACGGCCGGACAAAACCGTGATCTTCCACTGGATACGGTGCGAGCTCCCAACCGGTCTTGCCGAGTTCGATCAGTCGCTGCGTGAGTCGCACGATGTCCTGGAACTGGACGTTGGTATCGACCATGCCGTGTGCCATGAGCAGCGGATCTTCGAGTCCTTCCGCGAAGTAGATCGGCGAGGAGCGACGGTACGCGAGCGTGTCATCCTGCGGCAGGTTGAGGATGCCGCCGGTGTAGCCGTGGTTGTAGTGCGACCAGTCGGTCACCGAGCGGAGCGCGGCGCCCGCACCAAACTCCTTGGGCGCCGTGAAGAGCGCCATGAGCGTCATGAAGCCGCCGTAGCTGCCACCGTACATGCCGATGCGCTCGGGATCGATGCCGAACTGCCGTTGCAGGTAGCGCGATCCATCGACGTTGTCCTGCAGGTCGCGTCCGCCCATCCAGCGGTAGATCGCCGTGCGCCAGTCGCGTCCGTAGCCGGCCGATGCGCGATAGTCCATATCGAGCACGACGTAGCCTTTGCTGGCGAGGAAGTGGTGGAACATGTACTCGCGTGCGTAGTTCGACCAGAAATCGTGCACGTTGTGCAGATAGCCAGCGCCATGCACGAAAATCACCGCCGCGCCATTGGGTGTGGCGCCCACATCCTGCGGCCGATAAATGCGCGAGGGCACATCGACGCCGTCACTGGCGCGCACTTTCACGATCGTCGGCTTGATCCACTGACCAGCGCGAAACTCAGCCGACGTGGATGTGGTCAGTTGCGTGCGCGCGGCATCGTTCAACGACGCGACAAACAGTTCGGGCGGCACGTTCGACTGCGAGTACACATCGGCGATGCGCTTGCCGTCGGGGCTCACCACGACCGTGTGGCCGCCGTGATCACGCGTGAGTTTCTCGCGCGCTCCACCGCCCACCGGCATGCGATAGAAGTGTCGTACGAACGGTGACTCCTCCGACGTGTGCAGCCAGAACCACTTGCGGTCGGGCGACAGCTCGGCGCGCTCCACTTCCCACGAACCGGACGTCAGGGTGGTCCTCGCGCTCCCGTCACGATTGACGGAGTAGAGATGCGCGTACCCGCTCGCTTCCGACGCAAACCAGACACGACCATCCGGGAGAAAGCCGAGGCAGCCACCACAGGGTCCGCCAACCCACGCGCTGTCGCGAATGGCGTCCACGATGCGCACGCCACCGCTGTCGCCGACGGTGGAGAGATAGCGCCACTTGAAGTCGGG
>CAYWCJ010000089.1:6977-14048 GCA_964456595.1 uncultured Gemmatimonas sp.
GCCGCGAGCAGTCCGGCCGATCCGTCGTCCGACCATGACACGAAACGCAGCTGCGAGGCGGCGCGCGTGCTGTCACCGGCGATCACGTGCAACGGCTGCAACTTCCCGCTCGCAAGTTCGAGTCGGTACGCGCGAAAACGTGTGGTGACGTCGCCGACCTTCGTGCGCCCGGGAATATCTTCCGTGAAGCCGGTGCTGGTGACGAAGTTGGGCACGATCGTCGACCGCGGCTGACCCGGAGGCGTGAGCACGCTGACGACCACGGCGGTGCGCAGATTGGGTGACACGCTGAGTGAGGTCAGACGCTCACCGTTCGGCAGGTACACGGCGCGCAATCGGCGCGATTCGGCGGCCTCACGATCTGCGCGCTGCATCGAATCGGTGCGTTGCCGATCGCGAATCACCTCGAGCAGTTCGCGCTGTTGTCGATCGAGCGCGCCACGCATTCCTGCTGCGCGCGCCGAGTCGCGCGGTGCGGGGCCGGCGCGCAGGTCGGTGAGCTGTCGCACGCTGCCGGTGGTCAGCTCGAGCGCGAACGCGTTCCCATCGCGCATGAAGAGCAGCTGCGACTCGTCCGCAGAAAGGCGGGGATCAGATTCGGATGCCACCGTTTCGGTGAGACGTCGCACGGTATTCCGGCGCGTGTCGAAGAGATAGAGATCGCCCCGGGCTGCGACCACGCGCCGGAATCCGTCGCGCGAACGCGGACCATCGGCCAGCAACGGTGCGACGCTATCCATCTGCGCATCCGTCACCCGCTCAGGCGTCGCACCAGTTGCCGCGCGTATGCGATGCGGACGTGCCGGTTCATCCCATCGCGTGCCCGGCGGATTCCACTGGAAATAGAGCCATTGACCGTCGGCACTCCACTGCACGTTCTGCGGCTCGCGCCCGAAGTGCTCGGGGCCGCGCATGATGTTGGGAATGGAGAGATCGAAGTTTGCGTTCGTGGTTGGCTGCGCGGCGGCGAGCATTGGGACGCTGCAGAACAGAAACACGAACGCACCCGTGGATCGAGTGCGAAGGGAGAACATGGTCATGTCGTGGTACGTGTGAATTCGTGTGAAAAGCGTGTGAGATGCGTGTGACAGGCGCTCAGCAGCAGCGCGACCCGGGTCTGCTGTACCGATCGTTCATGCGCGTAAGCTCGAACTCCCTTGCCGACAGCGGTGCGGCGTCCGGGTGGCGTGCCGCCATGTGCGCGAGATAGGTGTCGTAGTCGGGCACGCCGATGATGCGGCGTACGACCGCGGCGCAGCGCTGGACGGTGCCGAGGATGGAGTTGAGCGGGGCAGGGGAGCGCGTCATGGGCGACCGGGATGACGAGGCATTCGATGCGAAAACCGAGCGAAACGGCGAGAGGGTGACGATGTCGGTCGGAGAAGTGACGCTGGCGTGACGCCCGACGAAATCGTGCGTTGGAAATGTGCAGGCCGACCGGGATTCCGGGAGAGGTGGCCTCCCTCCAATTGCCGACCGACATGCCGTCCACCGCCCGCTCGACGCGGTTCAAACTACTGCTGTCGACACTGCTCGTGTTGTCGGCCGTCCTCACGACCGGGACGGCCGCGTCGGTGTTCGTGGCCAGCGAGCCGGCGCGACGCACCGCGCACGAGCGGATGGCCGGCAAACTGGAGATGACTCCTCATCGACAGTCCGTCGCCGTGTCGGCGCTCCTCGACTCGCTGCTCGCACCCCTCGGCGCACTCGCTCCGCTCGACAGTGTGGAGCTGCGGCAGGTGGTCGCCCTGACGCAGCACGCGGGACGCGAGGACGGTCCGACGGCGGCCCCGGTCTGGATGACGACGCCGACGCCGGTCACCGACTCGCTGCATGCGGACGAGATGGCAATGCTTCGTCGCTGGGCGCGTAGCGCCCCCCTTCCCTCGCTCTGGGGCTATGCACGCGGTTTGGGCGCCCCCAGCGACCCCTGGGCGCTGCCAACGCGCGCGTGGCGGCCGTTGCTGCGCTTTACGGTGTTGAACGAGCGAGAGGCGGACGTGGCGCTGCTGTCGGGCGACGCGCCGTCGGCGATGACGAAGGCCCGCGAAACGATCGCGGCGGGTCGGCACTTCATCGCGCAGCCGCTGCTCATGGACATGATGGTGGGACGCGCCTTCGTGACTCGTGGCGCCAAACTGCTGGCGCGTGCGGCGCGGCAAGGCGACGACCCGTTCACCGCCTCGCAAGCGCTGCGGCTGGTGGAGTTGGCGCGCGTCACCTACGCGTGGTCCCATCCGGAGGTGATGCGCCTCCGCACGATGGCGCTCGATCCGGCGGACCCGAGGCTGCGTGCGATGGCGTCGGACGCGCTGCTGCCGCCGGCGATACGACTCGGCGCGCTGGATGCCGTGCTGAGCGGGGCCTGTCTGCGTCCGCGCGAAATGCTGTTCGGGTCGACGCCGGAACGTCGTGCGGCAGTTGGCGCGCTCTCCGTCGCTGTGGCGGACATTCCGCGTGCGAACGAGCTAACGCCCGCGTTCAGACGCGCGCTGGCGGACTTTGATGGCGACGGGGCGCGCAACGACGGCGGGCTTGGTGCGACGCGGCGTCGGTCGCGGCGCGGCGCGATGGAGTCACGCTGGGCGGTGCTGGTGCCGGCGGCCGTGCGTCATCGATACACGTTCTGCAGTGGCGTGATGTGAGCGGAGTTGAACATCGCCCGATGGCGACGCTGCATTGCTGGACGGTCGAGGTCGGCACGGGCGCCGCTGCATCGCACTTGACGAAGGGGTCACACGGACGGATGATGGCGCATGATCGCGGAGGCTCACCGAGCCTCTGCTCAATGCCGTCTCCCTGTGGAGTGTACATGCGCCAGACCGTCCGTCTCCTCGCTGCGTTGTCCGTCGGTGCGCTCTCTGCAGCCTTCACGCCGCTTTCGGCGCAGCTGATCACAGCGGTTGGCTATACGGCCACGCCTGGACAAGGGCAGGCGCAGGGCGGCAGCTACAACTACTTCGACGATGGCGGCACGCAGCTCACCGACGGTGTGCTCGGCGTGAACAACTGGGCGGCCAATCTGGGCAACGGCAACGCGCAGGAATGGGTGGGGTGGCTGAATGTCTCGCCATCACTGCTGTTCACGTTGCCGTCGTACTTTCAGGTCACGCAGGTTCGCATTGGCTTCAACAACAGCCAGTCGTTCGGCGGGATTTATCTACCTGTCGATGTCACGATCAACGGCGCCGCGTTCGCGTTGGCCGGGAACGAGGTTCCTTCCGGCGAGCGTGGCTGGGTGTCATTCAGCACCAACGTCTTCGCCAACCAGGTGCAGATCGATCTGGAGGACCGGAACAACGGACGCTGGATCTTCGTGGACGAGGTCGAGATCTACGGCACGAGTACGGTTCCGGAGCCGTCGTCGTTCGCGCTGTTGCTGGCTGGTGCGAGTGTGACTGCTCTGTTGGCACGGCGGCGTCGCGCCAGTCACTGAGGGGACGTTCGCGGACCTGCCGCCGATGAGGAGTGTAGAGGTAGGCCATGCACATTCTCCGCATGTACACCGGTGCAGGTGCCAATCGGCGCTTTCTGATTGGCGCAATGGTGGACGCTGTCTTCACCGGCACCGCGCGCGCGCCCACCTGCGGCGGACGTCTCGTTCTCGCGCCGACGATCAGTTGGCGTTCGCTGGACAGTGCCATTGTGCGCGCGGAGGCACACACTGGGCGCATCACGGCACGCGCCGCCCGTACCATACAGCGGATCGCCACGAGCGGCTTGGGAAGCGCGATCTCGACGGTATGCGTGATCGTGCGCTGACGTGACGCCGCTGCACACAATGGTGGTTCCACATTGCGGTTCCACGCATGTCCGAGCGCACGCACCCGATCAAGGCCTTTCCAAAAGACGTCGCGACCCTCCTCCGCGTGGTGGGTGCCCACGCAAGCCCTGATCGATCGTTACCGATGCGTCCCGGAACACTGGTGCGAGGTTGATTCCGCTCACCAGAATTCTTGCCGGTTGTTTCGTCTTGGCCATAGGTGCTCCGTCATCCATCAAATCTCCTACCTCGAACGCGGGTGGCAATGGCACATTTCAGATGCGGCATGCGTCTTTCCCCACGAAGCCGTTGACGTCCAACCTTTCCCTCACCCCGCTCCCGCCGTGAAACTCGAACGCCTGCTCCGCGGAAAGCACTTGGACGTCTGGGAAGCCTTTGCCAAGGAGATTGGTGGAACGTGGAATGCGCCGGGCTTCGGTGACGCGCCGCGCATTGACATCGCGCATGTCCGTGGTGCGCTTAGCATCACCGGGAACGTGACCATGATGCTGGTCGGCAAGGTGCCGGTGCCAGTGATCTCCACGACGCTCTCGGCGCTGCTGCCTTCCACACGAGCGCAGCGCTTCTCTGTGTCGCGCGCGTCGTTCGCCTCCGCGGTCGCGGACTGGTTCGGAGCGCTCGACATTCACGTGGACGACGAAGCGTTCGACCGGGCCTTCGTCCTCAAGGGGGAGAGCCCGGACCTCGTGCGTGCCCTGTTCGCCAGCGCGCCGCTGCGTGAACGATACCTGCGCGACTTCGAGGGTCAGCTGCATCGTCGCGATGACCGCACGATGTTCAGCGATCCGACGCCGGACGCCGATCCGTTCGAGCTGTCGGTGCCCGGCTATGTGGACACGCCAGCGCGGATGCGGGCGCTGTGGGAACTGTTCACTGCAACGCTCGAGCGACTTCCAGACGGTGCCGCTCCTGTCGCGTAGCGCGCGTATCGCCACGCTCCCCTTCCAGTTGACCAACGATCATCAGGTCATCGGCAACGGGACGGTCATCACGACGAAGGACCGTCGCCACGGCGTGCTGCGCCTTGAGCGCGAGACGATGGTGGTGCAGTGGCGTGTGGAGCGCGAAGTCCAGCGCATCGGCCCGGAAATCCGCACCGACGTGGAACGCGCGGGAATGCGCGAGGTGCCCGTGCCGGTGCGCATGCTGGGTGATGCGCGCGTGCGCACCCGTGGCCTGTGGTGGTGGCGAAAATGGGAGCTCGTACTGACGGCCCGCGATCTGGTGGCGTTCGACCTGCTGGCCAACGACGACGGCTTCGCCTTCGATCATCCCGCCGAGTTGGTGCTGCCGGTGCGACGCAGCGACCTGGATCTCGCGTACGAGTTCGCGTCGGAGGTGGAGCTTGCCATCGCGGAACTGGCGCTGGCCGACGCCGAACGCGCGTCGGCGCTGCCGGCTCCGTTCGCCGAGGTGCGGTCGCTCCCGGCGTCGGCGAAGGAGGCAGCGCAGCCGGACGAATGAGGCGGGTGGCCCAACCGTGAAGGTCGGTTGGCCGCAGGCTTCGTTCGGCAGGGGGGAACAGCCGCGACTGCCCGCTTCCGCATTCTGGGCAGCGCTCGCGAGGCGCGAGGCGGACAGCGCGGCGTGGCGCAAGAGTTTCATCAGAACACTTCTCGAGCGCGATCTGCCGCAATGGCGGGTGCGGGTACCTGCAGTCGCGCTGTAGCGCCTCTGGACGATGTTGGCGCCCCATTTTTCTCTTCGCCCTGCTCCGGCGGTGAGACTCGAACGCCGGCTCCGCGGAAAGCATTTGGACGTCTGGGACGCCTTTGCCGAGTGGATCGGGGAACATGGAGTGCGCCGGACTTTGGCGACGCGCTGCGCCGCGCACTCACCATCACGCAGCCCCGCACGCGTCAATGCAACGGTGTGTTACCTGACTCGGCGACGCTTGCCAACGAACACCAACGCGGCGAGACCGGCCGTCATAAGTGCGAACGAGCCAGGTTCCGGTACCGTCGTCGTGGGGCGGAGATCGATGTCATCAATCAGCAGGTTCGCAATGTCCGGCTGAAAAGCATCCCACCGCACTTCGTCAACACCGTTGAAGTTGAGACTGTACTTCGCCATCGTGTTGCTCACCGCAACGGTCGACGTGAAAATCTCGGTACCCAGTCGAAAGCCGCGGACCGTTTGCGTCACGCCGCCGCTGCAGACACCGAAGGCACAGGCCATCCAGACGCTGGAAAAATCGAACGCGCTGGCGTTCACGCTCGATATCAGAAGCGGAGAGCCCCCGTTACTCCAGATGTTGTTTGCACCGGACACGGGCTGCAGGAGTGCAGCGCCGAAAACCTGCGAACCACAGGCGCCCACGGCATTATTCCACGCCGTCGTGGCGTTCCCCGGACCGAACCAGTTCATGCCGGCGTAGCCTTGCGCGACATTGCACGGGCCCGCACTGGCTTCGAAGTCGATGAGCTGCGCGCGCGCGGGCACGGCCGACGCAGCGAGCGCCAGAACCATTGCCGCGACCTGACTCCGGTCACGGAACCTCCACTCACGTCGCCCTACACATGCACTTCGCCCTGCACATCCAGCCCAATACTGTAGTTGCGGCCAGCAGCGATTTCCTTGAAGCGATAACCAGTCGGTGCCCGCGTTGCACAGCATGCTCCTCCTGCCAGGTCCAGCCCCCATCCGGCTACGACGGATGATTCGGAAAAGCGGTCGAAAGCTTGACGCGCGGATCGAACTTCGATGGCGGGATTGCGATGGTCACCCGGCATCGCTGCATCGTCGCACTGGCTGACACGGAAGAAGAGGACAAAAGACGCCACGGCGGAGGAGATGCCTCGGATTCGCGCGAGTCCCGACGTGGCGTGTCTCCTCCGGTTGCGCCGCAGGCCCCGCCCGTGCGAGACTGCCTGACTCACGCTCACACCGGATGGCATCTCGATGGCCTGCTTGCCGACACACTCCGCGCTGCGCTACGACAGAGCGGACCACGCATGCGAGTTCGCCGCTGATGGGGCGTGCGCTCTCGAACGGAGGGTGCGCCGATGACCACGCTTTCGGCGACCCCTTCGACGACCCAGACCGCGTCGCGCGATCTCGGGCGCGTGCTGGTGACGGGCGGCGCAGGTTTCATCGGCAGCGCACTGGTGTGGGGACTCAACAACCGCGGCCTCGATCGCCTTGTTGTTGTGGATCGCCTTGGCACCACGGACAAGTGGCGCAACCTCGCGCCGCTTCGCTTCGAGGACTACGTCGAAGCAGAAGACCTGCTTGCCCGACTCGAGTCGGGCACGCTCGGCCACTTCGACACGGTGCTCCACATGGGG
>CAYWCJ010000090.1:0-13984 GCA_964456595.1 uncultured Gemmatimonas sp.
CGAGCGATACGCTCACCGATGCCACCGGCGTCGCCGAAACAGTCAGCACCGTCTGCCCGCTCTGCCCCTCGCTTGTTGCGACGATGTTAGAAGTGCCTGCAGCAACGGCCGTCACCACACCGCTGCCGCTCACCGTCGCGACGGATGTGTTCGTACTCGCCCACGTCACCACGCGGCCCGTCAACACACTGTTCGCCGCATCGCGCGTAACGGCGGTGCCCTGCGTCGTAGCGCCAACGACCAGCGACGACGACGCCAACGACACACTCACGCTGGCGACAGGCGGCACGCCGATCGCGATCGACGCTTGACCACTCCGCCCCTCGCTGCTGGCGATGACGTTGGCGATACCAGCCGCGACGGCGGTCACCATGCCCGTCGCGGCATTCACCGCCGCGATCGATGCGTTGGAGCTGGACCAGACGATGATGCGTCCGATCAACACGACGTTGTTGACGTCGCGCAGTACGGCACTGGCCTGGGTGGTGCCACCCACCAGCAGCGACGGAGCGGCGAGCGACACCACCACCGACGACACGGGCACGATCGCCACGACGAGCGTGGCCTGCGCGCTCTTCCCTTCGCTGCTGGCGGAGATGGCAGTCGTACCCGCCGCGACCGCCGCAATGAATCCCGTGGAGGCGTTCACCGACGCGACGGACGGACTCGAACTGGTCCAACTGATGTCGCGACCGATGAGCACATTGGCGGCCGCATCCCGCAAGACGGCCGTCGGCTGCGTGGTCTGTCCGACAAACAGCGACGACACGAGCGACAGCGTCACCGTCGATACGGGCACCGGCAGTACGGTGAACGCACTCGAGCCAACCACCCCGTCCACCGTGGCGTCGATACGCGCACTCCCCGGCGAGACCGCGCGCACGCGACCGGTGTTGGAGACCACGACAACCGTGCTGTTCGTCGAACTCCACTGCACCGGACGACCAGTGATCACCGTGCCGTTCGCATCGCGATACGTCGCATTGAGATCAAGCGCATCACCGGCCACGAGCGTGGACGTCGCGGGCGACACGGTCACCGTCGCCGCAGTAATCGCGGTCACGGTGATGGTCGCGGCAGCCACGCGCCCTTCCGACGACGCGAAGACCAGCGCCGTTCCCGGCCCCACCGCGCTCACCGTTCCATCCGCCGCGACCGACAACACACTCGGCGCACCCGACGTCCACGTCACGACGCGTTGGCCCAGCACGCCTCCTTCGGCGTCGAGCGCTGCAGCGCCAATGCGAACCGTGCCACCCACAGTCAACGCGGCCGTCGATGGTGTGAGACGCAAAGACGCCACCGGCGACGGCAGCGAGGTGATCGACGCGGTGCCTGTCTTTCCTTCACTGGTGACGGTGATGGTGGCCCTGCCCGGCGCGACGGCGGTGACCGTACCATCGCCGGCCACGCGTGCGATGGCGGCGTTGCTGCTGGCAAACGAGATCGGACGACCGGTCAGCAGATTGCCATTCGCGTCGGTGATCTGCACGGTGAGACGCACCGTCTGCCCGACGACGATCGACGTGTTCTCGGGCGAAATGATGACGGCGCCGACGGGACGCGGCTGCACGACGAGAATCGCCGTTGCCGTGCGCGCACCCGTGCTGGCGGTGATCGTGGCCGTGCCCGGAGCGATGGCTTGCACCAAACCTGACGACGACACGGTGGCAACACCGGGCGCGCTCGTAGTCCAGGTGACCAGATCGGTGAGTGGCGCACCGGTGGAATCGAGTGGCGTTGCACTGAGCTGCGTGGACTGCCCGACGGCAAGACTGTCGCGTGATGGTGTGAGACGGATGGACGCCACTGGAACGGACGACACCGTCACGCCAACTGTTGCGCTGCGCGCTTCGCTGGTCGCCGTCACGGTCGCCACGCCCGACGTGAGCCCGGTGAGCAGTCCGAATGCGTTCACGACCACAATGCGGGTATCGCTGCTGCTCCAGAAGACCGGCCGACCGGGCAGCTCGCTTCCACCCACATCCAGCGTGCGCGCAACGAGCTGCAGGAATCCACCGGCAAGCAGGGTCGGGGTCGCGGGTGTCACCTGCACGCTGGCCACAGTGCGCGCGGTGACCGTGAGCAATGCGACCGCGCTTTGTCCATCAACCGACGCGGAGATTCTCGCCATGCCGGAACGCACCGCGGTCACAAGACCCGCCGCCGACACGCGCGCGATCGCGGTGTCGCTGCTCGACCACAATACCGTGCGATCGGCGACGACGTTGTTTCGGTCATCGCGCGCCGTCACCTGCAGTGCGACGGTCGTGCCTTCCGCCAGCGAGACCTGCGTCGACGAGAGTTCCACCGATCTGATCGGTGCATCGACAGGCGTTGGCCCGGTGAGATCACCCAGTCCTCGGCATCCGCTCAGCAACGTCACCGGCATGACGCACAGCAGCATGACTCCTATCAGCCAGCGTTGCGCGGTCGACGGCGTCGGCGAATACGGCGTCCGCATCGGCACGCTATCGTGCGCCAAGTGTTACTCGGGTCGGGCGCGCGTTGTGATTGCGCGTGCCGTCTCCGAGTTGTCCTTCCACGTTGAAGCCCCAGCAGTACGTCTCGCCGTCGGAGGCCGCGCCGCAGGTGTGCGCGCCGGTCGCGTTCAACGACTGGAAGGATGCGCCACCGATGACGCGCGTGGGCGTCTCACGATTGCTGTTGCTGCCGTCGCCAAGCTGTCCGTACACGTTGCGCCCCCAGCACCACGCCTGTCCGGTGCGCGTTCGACCGCAGCTGTGCACACCACCTGCCGTCACCGATGCGAAACGCGTGCCTGTCTCGACGCGCACCGGCATGGCCTGATCGGTCGCGCCACTGCCGCCGAGCTGACCGTAGCTATTGCGCCCCCAGCACCACGCTTCGCTGCTGTCGCTCACCGCGCAGCTGTGCTGGCCGCCCGCAGAAATGCTGCTGAAGTGCTGGCCGCCGGCGACGGCCACCGGTGTCCGTGCGTCGGCGCGGACACCAGTGCCAAGCTGTCCGCTGGCATTTGCTCCCCAGCACCACGCGATGCCGTCCGCGGCGATTGCACAGCTGTGATTCCAACCCGCACTCAGCGACACGAAGCGCATGCCAGCGCCGATGATGACGGGCGAAGAGCGCGTCGTCGTGCTCCCGTCGCCAAGCTGACCGTTGGTGTTCGCACCCCAGCAGGCGACTTCACCACTCGTCGTCAGCCCGCAGGTGTGTGAAAGCCCCGCGCGCAGCAGACGAAACGTGTGATTGCCCGCCACGCGCACCGGCGCGCTGCGCGCGGTGGTGGTGGCATCGCCAAGCTGTCCGCGGTCATCCCCGCCCCAGCAGTATGCCTCGCCACCGCGCGCCACGCCGCAGCTGTGCGCGAGTCCCGTTGCCACGTGCACGAAGACCAGATCGCCGACGATCGGGGCGGGCACATCGCGTGACTCAACGTCACCGTCGCCCAACTGTCCACGCTCGTTGGCGCCCCAGCAGAACACCTTGCCCGACACCAGCGAACAGCTGTGCCGTCCGCCAGCGGCAATGACACCGGCATCGTCGGTGGCGCGAACGGCGGGCGCGTCGACGGGTGCAGATACAGGGGACGTCATCGTTGCCGGCATCGGTCGGCTGACGGGCGGCGCTGCCGCCGCTGCACGAATCGTCGCGCGACGCATCGCCGCTTCCACCATCGAATCGGCGCGCACCGAATCGATGACGCGTCGTGCGAGCGCGCCCTCGGCAAGCCCGCGTTGTCTGGCCGCTGAGTCGACACGAATCGAATCCGCACGCAACGAATCGGTGAGGCCGACCACACCACGGTCGCGACCGGCTGCACTGTCCCCGCTCGACGCGGACACGATCGGCAAATCGATCGCCCTCGACTCGGCCAACGAACCGGCGGAGGTGAAGCGCGTGTCGAAGAAGCCCTGACGCCGAGCGTATGTGGTGCCACCAGCTCCGCCCGCCAGCAGCAGCAACCCGGCGACCACCATCCACCGGCGCGAGCGCGCGCGTGGCACCGCCATAGTGGCCCACGATGGCGCGTCGTCCTGGCCGCCGGTGTCCGTCGTCGCCGGCGCCACGCCGGCCGACGCGCTTGACGCCATCGCCGCCGCGGAGGTACGCACGGCGACGCCCGCAGCGACCGTCTGGTCCGCGGCCGTTGGTCGAGTGAAGCGCACGGTGGACAGGCTTTCGGGTCCGGAGGCATCGACCGGCGTGAGGCGACGCGACGGCTTCGTCTTCGCCTTCACCCGCGCTGCCTCGCGACGGCGACGATGCGACGCCTCCCACTGCTTCCAATCGCTGGGCACGACCCAGTTGTTGAGTACGGTCAGCAATCCATCCGCGCCCGCCCACCGCGCCGACGGACGCTTCTGCATCATGCGCTCGACGATGTACTGCAACCGTGGTGGCACAACGCCCGGACGCAGTGCATCGATGGCCGGCACATCCTCATGCTTCTGCTTGAAAATGACGTTGTAGAGCGCTTCCCCTTCCCACGGTCGCACGCCGGTCAGCATTTCCCACGCGACCAGCCCGAGCGAGTACACATCGGAGCGCGCATTGGCCGTCGCGCCATCGATCTGTTCCGGAGCCATGTAGGCCGGCGTGCCGATCGCCGCGCCATCCATCGTCAGTCGAGAATCGAATTCGGTGGAGTGCGCGATACCGAAATCACTGAGCAGCGCGCGCCCGGTCGAGTCGTCGAGGAAGATGTTTTCCGGCTTCACGTCGCGATGCACCACCCCGTTGGCGTGGGCGAACGCCAGCGCCTCGGCCACGTCCTTGAGCACGCGCTCCGCACGCTCCGGTGCAAACGCGCCGTCCTGGGCCAGCGCTTCCTTGAGTGTGCGGCCGGGAATCAGCTGCATCACCAGCGCCAGGCCACCGTCGCGCAAACGCTTGACCGCATGGACCGTGACGATGTTGGGATGCTGCAAGCGCGCCACCGTTCGGGCTTCCCGCACCAGTCGGGCGAGGGCCTCTTCACCCGTAAGGGACAGACGCGGCCGCACCACCTTGATGGCGACATCGCGATGCAGTGCCCGATCGAGCGCGCGATACACGATGGCACTGCCACCCCGCCCCAACTCGCCGAGCAGGGTGTAGCTGGTTTCGAGATCCGTGATCTCGCTGTCGTCGCGCTCGTCACTCATCGCGCTGTGGCGACTCCGCGCCAAACTGGTGCAATTGCGAGCGGCTCAACGGTTCTTGAAGGTAAAGAGCACTTCGCCCATCTCGATCCGAGCGCCGTCGTTCAGCACGTGCTCCTCGTCGATCGTGAGTGCCGCGTCGTCGAGCACGACGGGGTTCGTGTGCGACAGACTGTTGAGGTACCAACGACCTTCGTGAAAACGCATGCGGGCGTGGGCGCGACTCACTGTCTGGTCGCGGAGTTGGATGTGGCGATACGGTTCGCCCTCGCTGCGTCCGAACGTGAATTCGGTGCCGTTCGGGCCGGGAAGTCGCACAAACCGGATCTCGCGACCGATGTCTGTGCCAGCGGTGATTTCCAGCCGACCGGGAAGAAACTGGAGCGTCCCCTCGGTGGGGAGAGTGAAGTGCATCAGCGGGCGATCAACGGCGGCGGACGCAGCGACACTTGCCGATTGCGGCGCGCCCGTCGTGAAAGTGCGTATGCTCGGGTTCGGTTGCTCGGCTGGCGAAGCAGGCACGGACGACCCAGCGCCGTTGTAGGACGGTGCATAAGGCGGTGGCCCATACGACGAGGTACCGAATGCCGGCGCACGTACGGGCGTGGGGGCGGTGCCATTCGTTCCCGGTGTGCGCATTGGTTCGCGGGACGGTTCGTCGTCCGCGTGATCGCCTTGCTCGCTCTCCTCGACCGTCGGCGTCCCCAGTGCGCTGAAGAGTGGCAGGATCTCGTCTGCATCTCGCTCGATCGTTGGCGTGCGGTTCATCCAGACCACGGCCAGCACCGTGACCAGCATCAAGACCGCAACCGCAGCGAGCAGTCCAAGAAATCCAGGCGACATACAGAGGAGGAGGGCGGGCGGACGCGAGTCGCACGCGTCAGTCGGGACAGGTGATGTCGCGCGGAGGTTTGCGCAAGTCATGGGAACGACGCGCGATCCGTAATGTGCGCGACCGACGGCGTGCTGCCAATGCAACGCACGCAGCAATCGCAAGGAGCGTTCCGACCTGTGTGCGAAACATCACAGAGTCGCGGGAATAATCGAGGTCGCTTGCGCCGTCATCCGTCTCGCCCGCAAGCTCCGCGCGGCAGGTTCTCGAAGTCGCCCGACCTCCCGCCACCACCGTTCACCATTCGAGGCACCAATGTCCCGTATCATGCAAGTCGTATCACGCCGGGTCCTGTGCAGCGCACGAGTTGCGGTTGGCACCGCCGCATTGCTCGTGAGTGCAAATGTCGCCGAAGCACAGCGATCGTGGGCGGGCTATCTGAGCGGCCTCAACGAAGTGCCGGCCAACGCGTCTCCCGCCACCGGTTACTCGTTCATCTCCCTGCTCAACAGCACACTCACCGTCTTCGTGAGCTGGAATGGCCTCGTCGGCGGTAATCCATCCGCGGGACACATTCACTGCTGCACGGCGCCGGGAAGCAACGTCGGTGTCGCCATTGGATTTCCGGGGTTGCCCGCGACTTCCAGCGGTACGTACACGGGCGTCTTCGACCTCACCAACTCCGCGGTTTACGCAGCGGGCTTCCGCAACAACTTCGGGGGCGGCACAGCGGCCGGCTCGGAGGCAGCGCTCATTGCCGGACTCGATGCCGGCAACGCCTACGTGAACCTGCACAACGCCAGGTGGCCGGGCGGTGAAGTTCGCGCCAACGTCACCACCACTCCGGAGCCAGGTACGGTCGCGCTGTTGGCGATCGGCATGCTGGCGGTTGGTGCGGTGACCGCACGACGCCGTCGTCGCGCCTGATCATCACGCGAGAGCGACGGACGGACGGCGTGCCGGGAGATCGTTCCGGGCACGCCGTCCATCGCTCGTCTACATCAGGATGTTATGCTCGGCCGCGATCGCGGGCGGCACGTCGCTGTCGCCCAGCATCTGACGCAGATCGATCTCGATGGCGCGACTCATCGACGTGATCGGCACATCGTTCGCGCTCCCTTCGAACGGACTCTCGGTGCTCTCGCCGATCTTTTCGGGCGTGGTGAAGATCCAGCCGCCAATGCGCTGAACGGAATGGAGAGCCACACCAGCGGACCGCCGAGCTTCTCGAACTCCTGCAGCATGCCCAGGGGAACGAGTGCGACGAAGATGCGAACGAACAGGAGATTCACCGTCGCGAACTGTCGTGGATACGGAAAATTCTTGATGCGTTCCGACCCGCCCTGTGGCGACAGGAGTTTGGCGAGTACCCGCTCCAGATCCATATGGCGGAGACTGTCGATGCGGCTCGAGATCGAGCCGATCCTCGAAAAAGTCGAACAGGACGGACAAAAGGGTACTAACTGTCTCGCTTTCGCATCGCCGCCAGCCGTTCGTCGATGTGCGGCGGCGTGAGTAGCGCATCGGCGATCCCCGCGATCTGTTCGGCCTCGCGCCACGCCGCTACCAGCGGCGCCAGTTCGCCTTCCAGCGCGCGCTGCTCGCGCTCCTCGTGCAGCGCCATCTCCAGGGCGAGTCGTGTCGGCCGGGGCAGCAGCAGCAACGAACCCGCATTGCGCGTTTCGTAGACGCGAGTCCGGACCGGTCCGTCGTCCATCGCCTTGATCTGCTCGCGCACGCGTTCCGCGTGTCGTGCCGCCAGTCGGGCAGAGATGGACGCGATATCGCGCAGCGCCACAGCCAGCGACGGCGCATCGGTGAGTCGTTCGGTAGCGTCGTGCACATCGATGCGTGACGCTCCGGCACCGTTCGCGCGTGCCAGGAGGCGCGTCGCGGCGGCCGTCGCATCACTGCCGGTGAGCACCAGTCGGCCGTAGGAGTGCTTGAGTCGCAGCCCCCAGCCGTCGGCGTCTTCACTTTCCACCAGATGGGTTTCGCGCAGGTCGGCGCGATAGACCTTGAGCTCCTTGCCCGCATGCATCAGTCGCGTGGCGCGGGCGCTGTCCACGGCGGCATACGCAGCGAAGGCGAGGAGACCGGTCATGTGCAGCACCGGCGCGCCCATCGCAAACAGCCCCACGATCGCTGCACCCGCACCGCTCACGATGGCCGCACCGGCACCGACCGATCCCACCGTCGCTGCCGACACGCCCAGCATCAGTGCGCGTCTCCGTCGAGTCGAGAACTCGCGACCATAGCGCCACGCCGCGAGTTCCGGGCGCAGCGGTGCACCGACCCGCACCAGCTCCAGTCCATCGCGCAGGCGAACAAGGCTGATCTCTGACGTTGAAGCGCGTACACGCGCGGCGCGAAACGCACGTTCGCACGACTCGATCGCTTCCCACCGCGTCTCGAGCGGCGTCAGACACCAGCGCAGACATGACGGACAGACAACCCACAGTCGTCCCTTCGACGTGTCGTAGGCGAGTCGGCGGCCGACGGGGAACGACTCGATGCTCTCGTTGCGGCCGAGCGCGTGCGAGCAGAAGAGACAGGTGGTGTACATCGTCTGTTGAATCGAGTGGCGCGATGGGATCAGCGTTCGCGTGACCGAGGGCCGCTCACCTAGCAATGGCCGCCGGCGACCACCGCCTGACTGATCGGCGATGGTGATGCTGCGGGAGCGCGTGCGCTCGTGATGTGGCGGTGCACGGCTACCTGGACACGATGGTGCCCAGCAGCGACACGTCCGCATCGAACAGCACGCGCGTTGGCGCGGCGGAACGTGCTCCCGGCACGGTTACCGTGGACGTTGACGATGCCGGCACCGTGATGCGATGCCGACGAGTGGCGCCATTCGCGTCCGTCACATCGACCGCCAGCGAGAGGCGGTAGGGCGGCACGCGCGCCCCCTGCTCGATCGTCACCTGCAACTGCCGGGTGCGTGCATTCCACGTCCACGACGTCTGCAGTTCGGCAACCCCCGGACGACGCATCCACTGATCGAAGAACCACTGCAGGTTACGCCCGGACGCGCGCTCGAACTCGCGCTGCAGATCGTCGGTCAGCGCATTGCCGTGCCGATACGTGGCATAATAGCGTCGAATGCCGCGATAGAAGGACGAGTCACCGATCTCCCGCCGCAGCATGTGCAGCACGAACCCGGCCTTCTGATACACGTTGCTGTTCAACACGCGGCGCAGATCGTCGAGCCCCTCGTCGATGACGGCTTTCTCGACGGTGATCGGCGCCTTGAGCACCTGCGCACGCATGGTGGCCATATCCGCGCGGAAGGCGCTGTCCCCGTGTGCATGCTCGGTCCACAGCGCCGCGAAGTACGTCGCGAATCCTTCCGACAACCACACATGCGGCCATTCGCGCGTCGTGACCGCATCGCCAAACCACTGGTGCGCTGTTTCGTGCGCGATCAGCCCTTCATTCGGTGACCCCGGTCGAAACAGTTGTGCGGCGTAGAAGATCGCCGCCGCATTCTCCATGCCACCGTAACGCGTAGATGAGGAGACATGCGCCAGCTTTTCGTACGGGTACGGCCCCACGAGGCGCGAGAAGAGCGAAACGATGTCTCCCGCCCGCGCGAAGTTGCCGGGCACCACACCGCGCTGCGCAGGCGTGGTCCACACCGATTGACGCACACAGCCCGGCAGCTCGCTCAGCCCGCAGGCAGTGGCGCCGAGTTCCAGCACGGCAAACGGTGCCACTCCGATCACCATCACCGCGGTGTAGATCGGACGCGCGGTGCGCCAATGCGTGCGCACCATGCGTACCCCGTTCACGCCGGCGTCTGGTGATTCCTCGATCAGCTCACCGTTGGCGATGACGCGATGCGTGGCCGGGGCGCGCACGATCCAGTCCACGAGCGCCTTATCGGAGGGATGATCGATCGTTGCCAGCCACTGTCGCGCGCGATCGGGAAAGTTGTCGCCGAACGCCGTCCAGCCGTTCGTCGAATCGCGTCGCGTGATGAGTCCGTCGACTGGCAGGCCGCGATAGAAGACCGCGACGCGAATCGTGTCGCGCGTGGTGTTGGTGGCGGGGAGTGCGACACGCACCGAGTCGGTCGGCCGAGTGAAATCCGCGCGCACGCCGTTCACGAGCGTCGAATCGACGCGCATGGCGGCCACGAGATCGAGCGACAGTGCGCGCGCCGCGGCCGAGCGTAGCGCCGTCGTGGTGGCGACGAATCGCACGGTATCCGGAAAGGCGCGATCGGGGAAGTCGACGCGGAACTCGTAGTGCAGCACGTCGATGCCGACCCGCGACGATCCTGTCTGACTGACGCTGCGCGACGATTGCGCGCGGAGCACGAGCGGGGCTGCGATCGCGGTGAGCAGCACGGCGCCCGCCAGACGGCGCGCTGCATGAAGTCGTGAGGATGAACGCATCCGGCTAACGTAGTCTCACGCCGACCGACTGTCACACCGCGCCGGGCGCTCCCGTCGCTCCCATCGGCCGTATCGTCGCGTATCGCCGGTCAGCCGCCCTCTTCCTGGGCGAAGCGGGCCAGATCGTATTTGAGCCCGCTCGACCCCTCGCCGCCGCCGACCCCCTTGCGACGTGCGATCCAGTGAAACGTGTCGCCGTTGAGCCAGCGCGCACGACAGACCACGCGAGAAACGCGGGTGCCGGCGCGCGACACCTCTTCCTCCTGGATTCGATACGGGGCGACACCGGAGGGATTGAGGATGCGCCCCAGCGCCGGCAGCGTGAAGAGTGTTCCGTCGTCGCGTGCGCGCACCACGGCGCCACGTTCGAGTTCCACTTCGCCTCGCGCAGGGTCAATGGCCACCGGGAGAAGTGGAATCCAGTGTTCGGGGACCAGAGTCTCGAGTTGATAACGCAGCTGCGGTCCCCCGCGTGCTGACATCGTCTCGTCCACTTCGCCGTGCCGGACTGCACGTTCATGGCCGGACATGACATCGCCAGCGCCACTCTGCAGTCGGTGCTCGATGGCCCACGCCATGTTGGCCATCTCATCGCGAAGAAAGCGCACCTCCTCGATCGTGTCCCCCTGCATGACGCTTGACGCGGCGGCAGGAGGAATGATGAACCGCACCCCCTCGTCGACCGAAGACGTGGAAGCGAACATCGCCCACCGCCGCGTGATGTCTCCCGAAAGATTGTTGGCCGGTGGCACATGGGTGCGACCGCCAAAGACATCGTGCACCATCACCAACTGTATCTCGCAGACGGAACCCACGGGAATGGTGAGCGGCGCCACGAACCAGTCGTTGGCCGCGACCGTCATGAAATCCACCACGAGCAGGCGCGCCAGATCGCGCGATTCCGGCTCCACGGCGCCAAAGTCGGTCATCGCCGACTCGAAATCCCACCAGCGATGATTGGGCATGCCGCGAAAGCGCACATGCGTCGGCATCACCGAGATCGTCGTCGCCACGGGTGTGATCGGCGTATCGGCCGGCGTGGCGGCGCGGCGTGCACGCAGGTCGAACGCGTACCAGTCGAACGATCCGTCCGACGACGGCTCCGCATCGTAGGTGAGCACGTTGCCCGATGTATCCCGCGCCACCACGTCGAGATCGTACTCGAGCCGATCGGCACGCCAGGCCGGCGCATCGGCGTCACCGATCTCCTCGTAGAGTCGATCCACATACGCCACGAGCTCGTCGAGGACCGCGCGCACGACGGCGCGTAACGCCGGCGTAATGTCATTGGGCGGAGTGGTGAGGGCCGCGGGCAGATTTGGCGACGCGGCGACGAGATCGCGATACAGTGCCACGCCGTCGCAGCACCGACCTCCCACCACCCGCGCAAACCGCGCTTCGGCGCCATCCGGATCCTGCGCGACCGCTGCTTCATCTGGCGCGCCGATGCCATACGCGCGTCGGAGCAGCGGGATCTGCGCGCCATGCCCCGCATCACTCAGCAACTCCTCGGCCAGTTGGCCGAGTTCGACACGCAGTGCGAGATGCGCCGTAAATGCCTCCGTCTGCGACAATTCCTCCAACGGCGTGGTCATGTCGATGTCCTGCGTGGCGACGCCGCGCGGCGACCATCCCGTGAAGGGAGTGAGCCCGTACGCCATCTGCACCCACGCCGGTGACGCCGCATCCTCGCCCTGGAACTCGCCCATCTGCAGTTGGCGCGTGAGGAACCAGAGCGGGTCGCGCACGCGCGCCTGCAGACTCTCCAACACTTCGCGGCCGCGCGGCCGCGGCTCCAGTCGATTCCAATAGGTGATGGACTTCACGAGGCGCTCCGCAGCGGCGATGGCTGAATGGACGACACGGGCAAGGAAGATGTCGGCATGTCAGAGTGCCCGCGCGATGATCGCATCGGAACGCAGCAAGCCGGTGAAGACGGCCGACACGGTATCGGACCTGGGATTGGCCGCCAGATAGGTCGCCGGCAACAATACACTGAGATCGCCGAGCAGGTCGCCGTCCACTGCACGCAACCGTGCCAGCTGCAGCGTCTCACGCAGGACATCGGTGACGGTGTCGAGCGTCCAATTGGTGGCGTCGTCCGGCGGAACCGCCACCAGAATCGCCTGCGGCGCTTCGGCACCGGGGTCGTCGTAGTGAATGGCCACCGCTGTTGCTTCGTCGGCGTTGGGAATGAGCTCGGTCCATTCATCGAGCAGCAGACCGGCCCATGATGCATTCGCTGCCGGCACACCGCCCGACGCAGAAAGCAGCGCGACTCCCATCAGCCCGGACGCATGACGATGGGCTTCATCGGCGAATGGGAGCGCAGCCCAGCTGGCTCCCGGCGCATGCGGCACCTGCGTGACGGTCAGTGCGGCCGACGTGCCGCCGAGTGCGCGCTGCAACAGCGTGAGCCGGTGGTAACGGTCCAGCGGTGGGCGCACCAACGCGGCGCCACGAAGCCATTCACGTCGTTGCGCTGGCGTTGGCACGGGTGTCGGACCAACGGCCAGTGCCTGTCCGATCGCAGTGGTGGCCGGCGTGAATGGAACGATGACACGAAAGCTCTCGCCAAAGAGCTGCGTGAGCTTCCCTTGCGCCGAAACAACCGGGCCTGCTTCCGTCAGACGTCGCGTGAGTTCGCTGGCGACACTCGCACCGCGTGCCAACAGCGATTCGGTGCTGAGGCGTTGCGCGTCACGTTCCGCCGCGGAGACGGCGACATCACTCTGTGGTGACGGAATGAACGCGCCCGCCACACCGAAGGCCGCTGCATTCCGAAGCGCTGTCACCAACGGCGCGCGATTGCTGTTGATCGGTGTCGGCTGCACGGAGAGCGGTGCGACGGCCGCCACGATTGCGTCCCGCGCGGCCGCGCTTGCAGCGACCGCGTTCGTCGCGCGCGTCATCACACTGGCGTTGTTCACCACAGCGGACGACAGCTCGCCTGCCTGCGACGATGCGAGCAGATCCTTCGGAGCGAGCGTGCGTGCAGTGGAGAGTGTCGCCTGCACGGCGCGCATCAGCTCCGCGACTTCGGCAAAGCTCAGCGTGTTCGCGCGGTCCGTCGCGGCGTACGCGATGCGAACGTCACCCAATGGATCGGCGTCGGGGCGGTCCAGGGCGACGGCTGCAATGCGCGCATCAAGCTCCGAGAGCTGCGCGGTGCGCGTGGGTTGCGCGACGTCCGGTTGCGCCTCGCTCGCCGCTGCGGTCACGGCCTGCAACACATCGATGGGCCGTAGCAATAGGTCAGCGAGCGTGACTTCAGTTGGGCGCACCACCGGCGGCACGGTGCTGTCGGTATAAGTCACCGCGCAGCGCACGCGCGCCGGATCGCCGATCAGCGCGCCCAACCAGCCGTCCATCCACGGGTCGGCAGCGGCGCGGGGCGTGAGCGGAATGGCGCCCCAGCCAGCGGGTGCGAGGGGCGCACCGCCCAGCAGCAGCGCCACGCGATGCGTCAACGCCGAGCCGCCACGCGGACTCTTCACGACTTCGGGATCGGGCGCGCGCACGCCTCGCGCCAGCGCGTCGAGCGACGCCGATGCGCCGGCCGTGTTTCCCTGCACCAATTGATAAACGGACTCCGACATCAGCAGATCGGCGATGGCGTCGAC
>CAYWCJ010000091.1:0-13900 GCA_964456595.1 uncultured Gemmatimonas sp.
TCTTCTTCTGCAACTCGGGCGCCGAAGCCAACGAGGGCGCGTTCAAGTTCGCGCGTCGCTGGGCGGGGACGACGGGGCATCCGTCCAAGCACGAGATCATCTCGCTGCGTGGTGCATTTCATGGCCGCCTGCCCGGTACACTCGCGGCGACCGATCGTCCGAGCTATCGCTTGCCGTTCCATCCCCTCATGGGCGGTGTGCGTATCGTCGAGCGTGATCTGGCGGAGCTGAGTGTGGTGCTCGACACCGAAACGGCGGCGGCAGTGATCGTGGAGCCGATTCAGGGCGAGGGCGGTGTGCGCGTAGTGGACGCCGACTTCCTGCGCGGACTGCGCGCGCTCACCAAGGAGCGCCGCGTCCTGCTCATCCTCGACGAGATTCAGTGTGGTCTCGGTCGCACCGGTTCGCTGTTCGCCTACGAGCAACTCGGCTTCGAACCGGACATGCTCACTCTGGCGAAGCCGCTCGCGGGCGGACTGCCGATGGGTGCGATTCTGGTCAACGGCGCCGTCGCGAGCGCGATGCAACCCGGCGATCACGGCACGACGTTCGGCGGCGGTCCGCTCGTGGCGCACGTCGCACATCATGTCGTGCAGCGTCTGGCCGATCCGTCGCTGCTGGCGCACGTGCGCGAATTGGGCGCGTGGTTCGGCCAGCAGCTGCAGGATCTTTCGGATCGCACCGGCCGCATCCGCGCCATTCGCGGCACGGGTCTGATGTGGGGCGTGGACGTGCACGAACCTGCCGCAGCGATCATTGCGCGCGCCTTCAGCAACGGACTGCTGCTCGTTGGCGCCGGCGAACACACGCTGCGCTTCCTGCCGCCGCTGGTGATCACGAAGGCCGAGCTGGCCGACGGACTCAAGATTCTCGAGGCGGCGCTGGTCGGGTGACGATGGCGTCGGTCCTGGCCTGAGATCGAGAACGGCAAAAGCAATGGCGACCGCGACCGCGACCGCGACCGCCTAACACGGATACCAACAGATCAACAGAAGGAAACGACACGGATACTGCGAACAACAAAGGACCTGTTGTTGCTGTATCCGTGTCGTTTCCGTCGCTCATCGGTTCCTATCCGTGATCGTCAGTCGCTGTTCCAGTTGCGGACTCGCCGCTGCGCGCGCCAACCCGCATCACACCGTCGTCGACAGCGCGGCTCATGCGCTGGTGATCTTCACCGGACCCGAAGCCTACGTCACACCCACTTGGTAGCCCGCCAGGCAGGAACACGGCAAGGTAGTGTCCAGCGGGAACTACGTCGCGGTGCATGACTACGGCACGCTGCGCTTCGTCGACGATCGCGTTCCCGATGCGGCACCTCGACGCGCTCACCGATCTGCAGGCAGCGTCGCAGTCACATCCATTGGCAATGCACGATGCGCCGGCAGACTATCTCGAACAGCTGGCACGTGCCGTCGTCGGCGTCGAAGTCGAATCACGCGACTCGATAGGAAGTGGAAGATGTCACGCATGTGCGCGCACGAAAAAAGAATCGCGACGTCACTAGTGCGTTTGCGCGGAATGCGCAATATTGCGAAAACCTTCACGTGCCTCCGTGAATGGTGCGGGTTCGTCACGCGATATACATGCGTGTTGGCGGCCGCGTGAGTCTTCGGCTCCGCGTTGCGCGCTCACCGGCGGTGTAGCACCTGTCCTGACGCGTCGATCCGGCGGCGCGTACGAGGCCGGACAGGTGCCGCCGGATGAGCCGCGCGCTCGTCTGCGTACAGGCCCGCGCGTCGCGCCGCGCATCGCTTTCGTCACAGCGCACCGTTCTCCCGCGCGCGCCGAGTCGATCAACACTGCCGCGGGTTAGCTTCCAGCGTATGTCGACCTACTCCGCCCGCACCGTGGTGTCCGCACGTCTGCTCACTGTGCTGCTGACATCACTTCCGACACTTGCACCGCTCGCTGCACAAACGCGCCGCGCCGCCGTGTCCACCACGCCGACCACGACTGCGGTCGCACCGCCGACGCTCGTGGTGCAACTGACAGTCGACCAGCTGCGCCCCGACTATCTCGATCGGTTCGCGTCGCAGCTCACCGGTGGACTCGGCCGGCTCATGCGCAACGGCGCGCGCTTCACCAATGCGTTTCACGATCACGCCACAACGGAAACGGCGCCGGGCCATGCAACACTCTGGTCGGGGCGATATCCGGCCAACACCGGCGTCGTACTCAACGACATCGGTGTAGCTGACGCGCAGTCGCCGTTGCTCTTCGGACGCGGCGGCGGGGCGTCTCCGTATCGCTTCCGCGGCTCGGCGCTATTCGACTGGATTCGCATCAACGATCAGTTCAGTCGCGCGCTCTCCGTCTCACGAAAGGATCGCGGCGCCATCCTGCCACTCGGACGCGCCAAGCAGAACGTCTTCTGGTATTCGCTGGACGGTCGCTTCACCACCAGTCGCTACTACGGCGACACGATTCCGACCTGGGTGCAGCGCTACAACGCCACCAACCCGGTCGCGCGCTACCTCGGCGCCGACTGGAACCCCTTGCTCGACGCGTCGGCCTACTCCGAACCCGATTCCGTCGCCATCGAACACCAGGGCAGGGACTTCGTCTTTCCGCATCGACTTCCCGCCGACGTGCGCATTGGCACGAACGAGTTCGTCGAGTTCCCGTGGATGGACGACATCACCGTCGACTTCGCGCTCGCTGGCGTGAACGCGCTGGCCCTGGGCAAGGGACCGACGCTCGACGTGCTCGCGGTTTCGCTCTCCACCACCGACGCGGTCGGCCATCGCTACGGCCCGGAATCGCGCGAGCTGCACGATCAGGTGCTGCGCGTCGACCGCGCGCTTGGCCGACTGATCGACTCGCTCTTCAAGCTGCGCGACTCCACCCGCATCGTCTTCGCGCTCAGCTCTGATCATGGCGTGGCGCCGTATCCCGAGTCGAAGTTCAGCGGCACCGATCCGAATCGCGGCCGCGTGGAAGTGGGTCCCGTCATCGACTCGACGCGAAGCCGGCTGGCCGCGCGCGGGGTGGAAGGCGACGCGCTGCTCCTGCAGGCCGGAATTATCTCGCTCGATCGTGCGCGACTCGCGGCGAAGGGCGTGCACAGCGACTCGGTGGTCACGGCATTGCGGAGCGCCCTCCTGCGCGACAAGGGGATCATGCGTGTCGATCGCGTCAGCACGCTCGCTGCGGGCGCAGCCAGGGGCGACAAGATTTCCCGCCGCTGGCTCAACGCGCTGCCGCCGGACCTCAAGGCCGTGCTCACCGTCACGTTGCAGCCGTACTACTACTGGTTCACGACACGCTATGCGACGCACGGATCGCCGCACGACTACGACGCACACATCCCGCTACTGATGATGGGCCCGATGATCAAGCCGGGCGTCTACACCCGCACCGTGCGGTCAGTCGACATCGCGCCCACGCTGGCGGCCGCGATCGGTGTCGAACCCACGGAACCCATCGATGGTCGCGTGCTCACTCAGGTCTTACGCGGCCGCGGCGGCGCGAGACGCTGATCCGATCGCCACCCAAGCGGCGCACGCTGCCACGCGCTCCGATCCGGCGCAGCGCACGAGTTGTCCCCACGCGAACGCAATGGCCTCCGTCTCATGACTCAGAACGACGACGATGCGCGCAACGACCAACTGCCCGATGACGCTGGTCGCGGCCTGCATCGCGCGTTCGACGAGATGCGTTTCGGCACCTCGCGGACGCTCAACCTGCGCGCCCTCCAGCCCACGGCGATGCAAGCCACCACACTCGCCGAGCAGTGGTTGCGGTCGCAGCAGATGGAGGGCGCGACCGAAGCACTGGTGATTACGGGCCGAGGAAACCGCAGTGTGGACGGGTACTCGCCGGTACGCGAAGCGATCGTGAAGCTGCTCCCGTCACTTCGGCGTCGGAACGTCATCGCCACCTTCGCCGAACACACGCCTGGTTCGTTTGTCGTGAACTTCGCGCCGGTGCGCGCGCTGTTCGAAGCGCCCAAACGTCGTCGCGAAAAAACACCGGCCACCGAGGCCGCACTCCCCGCCGAGCTGGCTGCACTCGATCCGGAAACGCGCAACGTCCTGCGCGATCTCGCCACGGCGACACTCACGTCGCTCGGCATCCATGCGCCGACGCGCGTCATGGTCGAGGAGGAGATGTGTCGTCAGTTCGCGCACCTCAGCGCGGGCCTGCCGAACACCGGCGATCGCGAAGCGGTGCTGCAGCAGGCCGCACAGCGCGCGATGGAAGAGTTCGAGTCGGACTGACGCACGCCGGGGGTTCCCTCTTGTCGTGGTCGCTCGTGTCGCACACTGTCCGGGTAGACAGATGCGCGGCCTGGCACTGTTGGTTGGGCGCCACGTGGTTTCCCTTTGCAGTGCAGATCCCATGATGATCGACGTTCGGTGTCCTCACTCGACCAGACTGCTGGCCCACACGGCAGCGAGCGTGCGCCGTTCAGCATTCGCGGCAATGCTGGCGGCGGTGGTCACGGCGGTGCCGCAGGTTGGTGTGGCGCTCATCCCGCTGGCGACGACGCACGCGCAGCAATCAGTCGGTGCGTCCACGCGCCCGCTGACCGGCTTCGCGGCGTCCAACGCCGACGCGCATCGCAAACGCGAGCAGGACGCCATTCGCGGACCGTCGCCGGCGCGCGCCAAGGCACACTCGCAGATCCTGTCGCAGGAACCACATGTGGCGGGCACGCCGGCGCAGGCGCGCACACGCGACTACGTCATCGACCAGATGAAGCAGTTCGGCCTCGAAACCGAAGTGCGCACCTACGATGTGTGGCTGCCGCACGCGACCTCCGTGCGTATCACACGCATGCATCGCGACACGTTGCGACTCGATCTCGCCGAACCGGCGATCGCCAGCGATCCGGTCACGGCCACGCTGCAGTATCTCACCGTCAATGGCTCGAGCGGCGCCGGTGTGGGCGAGGGCGCACTGGTGTTCGTCAACTTCGGCCTGATCGAGGACTACGGGACGCTCGATTCGCTTGGCGTGTCGGTGAAGGGAAAGGTCGTGCTGGCGCGCTACGGCCGGAGCTTCCGCGGCATCAAGTCGCGTGAGGCGGAGAAGCGCGGCGCGGTTGCACTGCTCATCTACACCGATCCGTCGGACGATGGATTTGTGCGCGGTGATGTCTATCCCGAAGGTCCCATGCGTCCGGCGCGCGGCGTGCAGCGTGGCAGCGTCTGGAACGGCACCGGCGATCCGCTCACGCCCGGTTATGCCAGCGTGCCCGGCGCACCGCGTCTCAAGCCGGAGGACACGCCACTGGCGAAAATTCCTGTGGTGCCGATCAGTGCCGCCAACGCGGAGCTGTTGCTGGCGCAGGTGCGTGGCACCGATATCCCGTCCGGCTGGCAGGGTGGACTGTCGTTGCGCTATCACGTCGGACCTGGACCGGCGCGGGTCATGGTGGAAGTCACGACCGACGCGGCCACCAACGGCACCAAGCAGATCTTCAACACACTCGGCACCATTCGCGGCAGCGAGTTTCCCAACGAATTCGTCTACATCGGTGCACATCGTGATGCGTGGGGTGCCGGCGCCGCCGACAATGTCAGTGGCACCGTCAGCGTGATCGAAGCGGCGCGCGCACTCGGCGAAATGACCCGACGCGGTTGGCGCCCCAAGCGCACCATCGTTTTTGCCACATGGGACGCAGAGGAGTGGGGGCTCGTCGGCTCCACCGAGTTCGTCGAAGACGATTCGTTGCGGCTGCAGAAGGGCGCGGTGGCGTACTTCAATCAGGATGTCGCGGCGCAGGGCGTGCAGTTCGGCGGCGGCGGGTCGCCGTCGTTGCGCGCCACCCTGCGCGACGTGACCCGCGGTGTGCTCGATCCACGCGGTCGCGGCACGATCTACGAAACGTGGCGTGCGGCCACGGGCACTACGGTCGACTCGCTCGAGCCACCGATGGGTGATCCGGGTGGCGGCAGCGATTTCGCCGGCTTCTACAATCACTTCGGCATTCCCATCGCCGACTGGGGCTTTGGCGGGCCCGCCGGCACGTACCATTCGGCGTACGACACGTTCAATTGGATGGAGCGGTTCGGCGATCCGGGTTTTCTGTATCATGCGACCGCGGCCAGCATCGCGGCCGCGATGGCCATTCGTGTGGCCGACGCCGACATCCTGCCGTACGACTACGTGGAGTTTGCGCGCACCATGCGCCGGTATATACCGCCAATGCAGCGAGCGTTCATCGCCAAGGGGTGGGATACCACGGCCATCGCTCCACTCGTGGCCGGCATCGCACGACTCGAACGTTCGGCAACCGCGTTCGCCACCACGCGCGATAGCGTGCTGGCCATGCCGTTCGCCATGCCGCTCGCGAGGCCCGTGCGCGAAGCCACCAACGCCTCGTTGCTCAAGGTCGAGCGCGCCTTCGCCCGTTCGTCGGGGCTCAAAGGTCGTCCGTGGTATCGCTCGCTCATTTACGCGGCGGACATCGACAACGGCTACGCGACGATGAACTTTCCGGGGGTGAACGAGGCGGTGCGGGCCGGTGATCTCGCGACCGCGCAGTCCGAGATCACCGATCTGGCCGCACGGTTTCTCGCCGCCGCTGATGCGATCGATGCCGCACGCCAGGCATTGGTCGCTCCCGCAGCACCGGCGCGCCGCTGATCACTCCTGTTGCATCACGTCTTCAATCATCAATGCCGAGCGCGACGCAGACTCCCGTACAGCAGCACGCACACGAGGCGCGCTACTCGCGTCAACACGTCCTGCGCGGATTCGGACTGACGGCGCAGGAGAAGCTGGCAGCGGCACGCGTGCTCATCGTGGGTGCGGGCGGACTTGGGTCTCCCGCGTCGATGTACCTCGCGGCGGCGGGGATCGGCGGCATCACGCTCGTGGACACCGACGTGGTCGATGTCACCAACCTGCATCGGCAGCTGCTTTACGCGACGCCGGATGTCGGACGGCAGAAGCTCGATGCGGCCGGTGATCGCCTGCAGTCGCTCAATCCGCATGTGCGCATCGAGATGCACAACACCAGGCTCAACGCGTCGAATGCGCTCGCACTGGTACAGGGGCACGACATCGTCATCGACGCGACCGACAACTTCCCGGCGCGGTACGCCATCAACGACGCCTGTCTCGCCTCGTCGGCGCCCTTTGTGTACGGCAGCGTCGCGCGCTTTGAAGGACAGGTGAGCATCTTCGCGGCTGGCGATGGTCCGTGCTACCGCTGTCTCTTCCCCGATCCGCCGGAACCCGGCACCGTTCCCACCTGCGCCGAAGAAGGGGTGCTTGGCGTCGTGCCCGGGATCATCGGGTTGCATCAGGCGACGGAAGCGATCAAGTGGATTGCGGGCATTGGCACACCACTGGTCGGTCAACTGTTGCTGCTCGACCTGCTCGAGAACGATTCGCGTTGCATTGAGGTCGCGCGCCGGCCCGATTGTCCGGCGTGCGGCACACCACGAACGGGAACGACGTCATCAGCTGCTGCCTCGTTTGCCCATCCATCACACGCCATGCTCTACGATCCTGACATCTCGCCGCTCGATCTCGCCGCACGTCTCGCCCGCGGCGACGTCCTCACGGTGCTCGACGTGCGCGAACCGTGGGAATTCGAGACGGTGCATATCGCTGGCAGTACGTCGCTGCCGCTCTCGGACCTGGCACGCGGTGCGGAATCGCTCGATCGCGACGTGGAGTACATCGCCCTCTGTCACCATGGTATGCGCAGCGAGATGGCTGCCGGTTGGATGCGCCAGCATGGGTTCACCCGCGTGCGCAACCTCGTGGGTGGCATTGACGCCTACAGCGTGCACGTGGACGTCTCGCTTCCGCGCTACTGACTGAAGGACCTCGCGAGGCCTCGTCGCTCATCGGTCGTCACGTCGTGTTCGCGGCACGTCAACGCGTCATCGCCGAACGCTTCGAACGGGAGCATGCCGCGCGTCTTCCGTTGGGGCCGGATGGCATTGTCGTGGGTGCGCACTCGCTGCGCCTGAGGGCCAGCGCCACGCATGCGGTGCTGCTGGTGCACGGCTACAACGACACGCCACAGTCGGTGGCACCGCTGGCGCGCGCGCTGTATGACGCTGGCTGGACCGTTGTCGCGCCCTTGTTGCCGGGCCACGGGCGCAGCCTGCCGGTGATGGCCATCGAGTCGCGCGCCGAGAACTGGAAAGCGTGCGTGAGCGAACAGTACGCGGCACTCAAAGCGACGCATTCCACCGTCGTGCTCTGCGGACTCTCGATGGGGGGCGCGTTGTGTACGCTGCTCGCCGCCGCCGAGCCCGCGCTTCCGGCGTTGGTCCTGCTTGCCCCATACCTCGGCATGTCGCGCTCGATGCAGCTGCAACTGCCACTGGTCTGGATCGCACAGCGCTTCACCCCATACGTGCGCGGCAACAGCGGCGCCCGCTCACTGCACGACCCGGAGGCGCGCGCTCGCGCGCTCGGCGGCGGGGTCAACACCGCGCGCACCCTGACCGACCTGCGCAGCATCGCGCTGGCCGCCGAAGCGGCGCTGCCGGCCGTGCGCGCTCCGACGCTCTACCTGCAGTCGCGCGAGGACAACCGCATCTCCGCTGCCCACGCCGAGCGTCGCTTCGCCATGCTCGGCGCCCGCGTCCGAGAACAGCGCTGGCTGACCGGCTGCGGGCACATTCTCACTGCAGACTATTGCCGAGACGAGGTCGCGCGGCAGGTTATCGCATGGTGTGCGCAGCATGCAGGTGCTCCGGACGGTCCGGGAGAGACCGGGAACCGCTGATCCCTCTCCTCCAGTTCGTCGCGGGCCGCCATCTACTGATCAGCTAACTCTCATCCTTCCAACTGGTACGCCATGCGAATCTGCGTTGCCGCTGAAACGGCTCCACGCGAACACCGCGTCGCGCTGGTCCCCGACAGTGTGGCGAAGCTCGTCAAGGCGGGGCACGAGGTTGTCGTGCAAACGGGTGCCGGTGCGGCGGCCTATCACGATGACGCAAGCTATGTCGCCGCCGGCGCCACCATCGCGCCGGACGCGGGGTCGGCCCATGCCGGCGCGCACGTCGTCGTTCGTGTGCAACGCCCCGATGATGCCGAAGTCGCGCTGATCCCCGAAGGCGCGACGGTGGTGAGTCTGATGGCGCCCGCGTCGGCCGCGCCTATTGTTGCCGCGCTCACCGCGCGCAAGGTCACGTCGCTCGCGCTCGAGCTGGTGCCGCGCATCACGCGCGCCCAGAGCATGGACGTGCTGTCGTCGCAGGCGACCGTCGCCGGCTACAAAGCGGTGCTGATCGGCGCGTCGCAGCTGCCGCGTTTTCTGCCCATGCTCACCACGGCCGCTGGTTCGATTACTCCAGCCAAGGCGTTTGTCATCGGTGCAGGAGTGGCTGGCTTGCAGGCGCTCGCCACCGCACGTCGACTGGGCGCGGTCACCAGCGGATTCGACGTGCGCGCCGCCGCCGCCGAACAGGTGAAGTCACTGGGCGCGACGTTCGTACAATCCGAAGTGGTCAGTGCGTCCGCCGAAGACAAGGGCGGCTACGCCAAGGCGCAAAGCGAAGACGAAGCCGCGCGCACGCTGGCCACGATCGGCAAGCACATCAAGGATCAGGATCTCGTCATCACCACCGCCGCGATCCCGGGGCGCGCCGCACCCAGGCTGATCACGGCGGACATGGTGCGCAGCATGCGGCCAGGATCGGTGATCGTGGACCTCGCCGCCGATACCGGCGGCAATTGCGAGCTCACCAAGGTTGGCGAAACGGTCAACGAGAACGGCGTGCAGGTCATCGGCGCCTTCAATCTGCCGGCGACGATGCCCACCCACGCCAGCCAGATGTTCAGTCGCAATGTGCTCACGTTGCTGCAACATCTCGTCAAGGACGGCGCACTCACCATCGATCTCTCCGATGAGATCACCGGCGCCATGACACTCACGCACGACGGCCAGGCGCGTCGCTGAGCGCGGCGCCCACTCGATACCGCCTGCGAGTTTCGTCGCCAATCGACGGCTCGCTTCACACACGACGGAGAACGCGCCATGTCCGGCACCGGCATCATTCAAGTGTACGTCTTCATCCTCGCAGGGTTCGTCGGTTTTCTCCTCATCTCCAAGGTGCCGCCGCTGCTGCATACGCCACTCATGGCGGCCACCAACGCCATCAGCGGCATCTCGCTCGTTGGCAGCATCGTGCTGGCCGGCGGTCAGTACGGCCGCGTGGCAACGATTCTTGGTGTGGTCGCGGTGGCCTGTGCGATGACCAACGTGGTCGGTGGTTTCATCATCACTGATCGCATGCTCAACATGTTCAAGCGCGGCGACAAACCGACGGACAAGAAGGAAGGGTCGGCGTGAGTATGACCGCGATGACATTCCTGCCGCTGCTTCAGGCAGCAATCGACGGCGCAGAGCACGGGGGTACGCAGGAGCTGGTCATCCAGCTCACGTATCTCGTCGCCTCCGTTTTGTTCATCCTCGGCCTGCGCAGTCTCACCAAGCCGGACCAGGCGCGACGCGGCATGCAGCTCGCCGCACTCGGCATGCTGCTCGCCATCATCGGCACGATGCTGCAGCAGGAGATCCTCACCTTCACGTGGATTCTCACGGGCCTCGTGATCGGTTCGATCATCGGCTACCCACTCGGGAAGTTCGTGCCGATGACCGCGATGCCGCAGCGTATTGCGTTCTCGCACATGTTCGGAGCGCTGGCCGCCACGCTGGTCGGCATCGGCGAGTTCTACCACATGTATCAGGCCGGGCTCCCCGCGCCGGCCGACAGCGATGTGCGGTTCAAGATGGCCGCACTCGGATTCGAAGTGCTGTTTGGTGCGCTGACGGTGTCCGGCAGCTTCATGGCCTTCGGCAAGCTGCAGGAGTTCATCACCGGCCGACCGGTCACGTACAAAGGACAGAACATCGTCACCGCAGCGCTGTTCCTCGTCGCGGTTGGCGCGTTCGTCATGATCATCGTGCAGCCGTCGAACGTGTGGGCGTTCTACACGATGGTTTTGGTGTCGTTCATCATCGGCTTCCTGTTCGTGCTGCCCATCGGTGGCGCCGACATGCCGGTGGTGGTGTCGCTGCTCAATTCGTACGCAGGTCTCGCCGCGTCGGCGACCGGTTTTGCGATCGGCAACAACGTGCTGATCATCGCCGGCGCACTCGACGGCGCGTCAGGCTTCATTCTTTCGCTCATCATGTCGAAGGCGATGAATCGCTCGTTCGCCAATGTCCTCTTCGGTGCGTTCGGATCGGGGGGTGGCGCGGCCAGTACCCGCACGTCGGAAGGACTCACTGCCAAGAGCATCACCGCAGAAGACGCCGCCGTGCTGCTGGCCTATGCCGGCAAGGTGATCGTGGTGCCGGGCTACGGCATGGCCGTCGCGCAGGCACAGCATCAGGTACGCGAGCTGGCGGAGTTGATCGAGAAGAAGGGTGGCGAAGTGAAGTACGCCATTCATCCGGTGGCCGGTCGCATGCCCGGCCACATGAACGTGCTCCTCGCCGAAGCGAACGTGCCGTACGATCGCATGTACGACATGGAAGAGATCAACGATCAGTTCCCGGAGTGCGATGTCGCCGTCGTCATCGGCGCCAACGACGTCGTCAATCCGGCGGCCAAGACCGACCCCGGCAGCCCGATTTATGGAATGCCCATTCTCCGCGTGAACGAGGCAAAGGCCGTGATCGTGCTCAAGCGCTCCATGAATACCGGCTTCGCCGGCATCGAAAACGATCTCTTCTTCGACGAGAAGACGAGCATGCTCTTCGGTGACGCAAAAGCCTCGCTGTCGAAACTCGTGAGTGAAGTGAAGTCGTTGTAACCAGAGTTCGCACCGCAATCCTTTGCGCGTACCCGCAATGATTCGGTGACGCACCTCCCACGCGCGTGAAAGCCCGTTTCCGGTGTACTACAAAGGCATACTCGTCGGAGAGTATCGTTCCGACCTGGTCGTCGAACGCGCCGTCATCGTCGAGATCAAAGTCGCGGACCGCATTGTTGCCGCGCACGAATCACAACTGCTGAACGACCTGCGTGCGTCTGGGTTGTCGGTTGGGCTCATTCTCAATTTCGGACCCAAAGCGAGTACGAGGCGACTGTTGTGGACGGGCACCAGCGGACGGGAAGAGCAACTGACTATCACGGATAGCAACGGATGAACAGCACGGATCTTCACGGATACCGCTTTTCATTAATTGACCGCGGTAACCGCAGTATCCCCCAAATCCCCGTCGAATCCATTCCTATCCGTGATAGTCAGTCGCTTTTCGCCGTATCCGAAAAATCCCCCGCACCGGACTCGACCAAGCACCGTCCCTCCTCGGAACTGTCCAGAGGTAGCGTGCGCTCACCACCTGGATAGCTTTCCCGGTCTGCGCGCTGAGACAGCGCAGCCCCTGTACGTCATCATCTGGAGTGCTGTAGATGCCCGAGTTCGGAAGCTGGGGGACCGACTGGTGGAAGCCGGTTCTCTTCATTCTCGTCGCTGGTCATATCACCAACGTGTGCGTCACGCTCTTCCTGCATCGCGCACAGACGCATCGCGGTGTACGCTTTCACTATATCGCCGAGTTGCCCATGCGCGTCTGGCTGTGGCTCACCACCGCCACGCGCACCAAGGAGTGGGTCGCCTGCCATCGCAAGCACCATGCGTTCGCCGACCGCGAGGGCGATCCACATAGCCCCATCGTCGAAGGACTGCGCAATATTCTGCTCAAGGGCGCCTTCTACTATCGCAAGGCCGTCCGTCAGCCCGGGGTGCTCGAGAAGTACGGCAAAGGAACACCCGAGGATTGGCTGGAACGCCACCTGCTCGACAAGCGCAGCTCTTTGGGCATTCTCCTGATGCTCGCCATCGATATCTGGCTCTTCGGATTCTTTGTTGGACCGCTCGTCTGGGCTGTGCAGATGATCTGGATTCCCCTCTGGGCTGCCGGAGTCATCAACGGTGTCGGACACGCACTGGGCTATCGCAACCACGACGTAAAGGACGGCAGTCGCAACATCTCACCCATCGGCATCCTCATTGCGGGTGAAGAGCTGCACAACAACCACCACGCCGATCCGCACTCCGCGAAGTTTGCGCATCGCTGGTTCGAGTTCGACATCGGCTGGATGTACATCAAGCTGCTGTCGTTCGTCGGGCTGGCTGAAGTGAAGTACGCGCGCATCGGGACGCACGTCCGCGTGGTCGAGTAACGCGACCATGGCTGATCTGACTTGTGCCCGCTGCGGGCAGACCCGCGAAGGATTTGAACGTTCGCCGTTTCCGGGCGCCATAGGAGCGCGCATCATCAGCGAGATCTGCAAAGACTGCTGGGCGCAGTGGCTGAAGCAGCAGACCATGCTCATCAATCACTACGGACTGAATGTCATGGACCCGCAGGCGCGCACGTTCCTCACGCGCAACATGGAAGGCTTCCTGTTCAAGTCCGGCAACACCGACGACGTCGATACCACCAAGCAGGGCACGATCACGCACTGACGGTGCGATGAGGGTTCGCGCAGGGTCGATGTGATGCACCGCAGAGCACAACACACGAACAGCGCCGTCTCCGCATGGCGGAGACGGCGCTGTTCGTTCCGGAGCGATCCCGGTCGATCACTGCGCAGACGGCGCGCTGATCGCGCCATGCCTGCTGCGGTGAGGGTTCAGTTCACCCCGGCAATATAACGGGCCAGCCGCCCGCAGCTTGTGCACTTCAACGTCACGTGCGAATTCGGCGGCGCCGGCGTAGACACCGGATCGCGATCGATGTGCCCGGAGCACGAAGGGCAGCTAAGGGGCAGCCCGGTGCGGTCCGCTGCAATGAGATGCAGCGCTTGCGCCGGATTAAAGGTGTTCGGTCGTGGCTTACGCATCCCGCCTCCTCGCAAATAGTGCGCCGACAGCAATCCTGCCGCCGGGAGGCGAAAGATAAACTTTTCTGGAACCGATCGGCACTGCCTGAGCAAAAAAGGCGGGTTTGGCCTTAACC
>CAYWCJ010000092.1:0-2536 GCA_964456595.1 uncultured Gemmatimonas sp.
GGTGCACGCGTGACGATGGTGCACTTTCTCCCCGAGCTGGACGCCAAGATCAAGCCGTGGGTGAAGCCCGACATCCTTGCCCGTATCGCCGACGGCAGCATCGGCGCCCGCTACTCGTCGCGCGTGGTGGCCATCGAACCAGAGCATGTGGTCCTGGTCGGTCCCGAGGGGGAGGAATGGATCGCCGCGACGCAGGTGTACGCGATGACCGGCTATCTCCCCGAGACCGGGCTGCTCGAGCGCGCCACCGTGCCGATCGACGCCACGACCGGCGTTCCCACGCACGACAGCGCGACGATGGCGACACCGGTCGCGGGGATCTACCTTGCGGGAGTCATCGCGTCCGGCTTCGACGCGAACAAGATCTTCATCGAGAACGGTCGCGATCACGGCGATCGCATTGCGGCCGGCATTCTCGCGGCCTCCGCTGCCCCGCACTCCACGCGGCACTCCACGTCACACCATCACTGAACCAACATGTCGAGCACGCCAGACGTCATGGACAAACTCGTGTCGCTGTGCAAGCGACGCGGCTTCATTTTCCAGTCGTCCGAAATCTACGGCGGTACCGGTTCGGTGTGGGATTATGGACCACTCGGCGTCGAACTCAAGAAGAACATCAAGGATCGCTGGTGGAACGCGATGGTGCGTTCGCGCGACGACATCGAAGGACTCGATGCGGCAATCCTGATGCATCCGCGCACGTGGGAAGCGAGCGGTCACGTGGCCGGTTTCGTCGATCCTCTGGTGGATTGCAAGACGTGCAAGGGTCGCTTTCGCGCTGACAAGCTGGAAGACGCGCGCTGCCCGCAGAAGCCAAGCAAACAGCCGGGGCAGGCGGAGCAGTGTCAGTTGACGGAAGCGCGCAACTTCAACCTGATGTTCAGGACGTACATGGGCGCACTCGAAGAGAGCGCGAGCATCGTCTATCTGCGCCCGGAAACGGCGCAGGGCATCTTCGTGAACTTCCTGAACGTGCAGCAGTCGATGCGCCAGAAGGTACCGTTCGGCATCGCGCAGATCGGCAAGGCGTTCCGCAACGAGATCACGCCCGGCAACTTCATCTTCCGTACGCGTGAGTTCGAGCAGATGGAGATGCAGTTCTTCGTCGAGCCCGGCACCGATATGGCGTGGTTCGATCAGTGGAAGCAGATGCGGCTCGAGTGGCATCTCGCACTCGGTCTCTCGCCCGATCGACTCCGCTTCCATCAGCACAAGGACGGCGAACTCGCGCACTACGCACGTGCTGCATTCGACGTCACCTTCGACTTTGGCGGTACACTCGGCTTTCAGGAAATCGAAGGCGTGCACAATCGCGGTGACTTCGATCTCACGCAGCACCAGCAGTTCTCGGGGAAGAAGCTCGAGTACTTCGATCAACAGGCGAACAAGCGCTATGTGCCGTACGTCATCGAGACGTCGGTGGGCGCTGATCGTGTCACGCTGGCCGCGCTGGTGAATGCGTATCGCGAAGAGAAGGTCGAGGGCGAAGAGGAAGGACGTGTCGTGCTCGGCTTGCACCACGCCGTCGCACCGATCAAGGCGGCGATCTTCCCGTTGACGAAGAAGGACGGACAGCCGGAGTTCGCGCGCAGTATTCTATCGGATCTGCGCCAGTCGTTCGCGGTGGACTACGATGAGACGGGTTCGATCGGCAAGCGCTATCGTCGTCAGGATGAAGTGGGCACACCGTACTGCATCACGATCGATCCACAGAGCCTCACTGACCAGACCGTGACGGTGCGCGATCGCGATACGCTGGCGCAGGATCGTATCCACGCGGACCAGTTGTCCGCCTACCTTACGAACAAGCTGGCGCGCTAACGTCGTACGCGCGCACCGCATCCGACGCGGAGAGGAGCCTCTCATGTGGCGATGGACCGGGCGTGAACGTCCACCGTTCGCTGACCACGCTGGCGCGGGGCAGGAATCGGTGTGGGATTATCCACGCCCGCCGGCGATTGTCGCCGACTCGCGTGAAGTGATCGTGCGGGTCGGTGGTGTGGAGATCGTGCGTACCCGACGCGCGCTGCGCCTGCTCGAGACGGCCAGTCCTCCGACGTTCTACCTCCCGTTCAGCGATGCGGTGCGAAGCGCGTTCGAGCCGGCCGCGGGTTCGTCGATGTGCGAATGGAAGGGTGCCGCGCGCTACTGGACGATCGTTGCCGGCGAGGTGCGACTGGAGCGAGCTGCGTGGTCGTACGACGAGCCTCGGGCTGCCTTTGCCGACATTCGGGATCATGTCGCGTTGTACGCCACGCAGGCCGAATGCCTGATCGATGGCGAGCGCGTACGCCCGCAGGACGGCGGCTTCTATGGCGGCTGGGTGACGTCCGAGATCGTCGGGCCCTGGAAGGGCGGAGGCGGCACGAGCGGCTGGTAGTGGCGCTGTGTGGCTCCGTGTGGCAACCGTGTGGCAGCCGTGTGGCAACCGTGTGTCGGAGGTTGCACCCGCGTCGCGTCGCGCCGATGTGCTACGCGAGCGGTGCCAATTTGCCGAGGATCGTCGGAAAGAACTCCGTCACCGTGGGATGCA
>CAYWCJ010000092.1:2636-13584 GCA_964456595.1 uncultured Gemmatimonas sp.
AGCGGTGCCAATTTGCCGAGGATCGTCGGAAAGAACTCCGTCACCGTGGGATGCACCGGCAGGAAATCGCGAAGCACCTGATACGGTGCCTTCGCCGCCATCATCGCGCCGATAATCTGCACGATCTCGTCGCCGCCGATGCCGAAGATCGTCGCACCGACGAATTGGTGCGTCTCCGCATCGACGAGCACCTTGATCACGCCGACCGTCTCGCTCTCTTCCTTCGCACGACTGACATTTCGCATTTCATGCGAGGCCTGAAGAAACCGTCGCCCCGTCGGCATGAGCCGACGCGCCTCCGTCTCGTTGAGCCCCACGCGACCAAGCGGCGGATCGGTGTAGAGCGCGTACGTGGCAACGCGTCCGTCTGCCGTGCGCGTCCCACCGCGATGGTTGGCAAGCACGATCTCGTGATCCTGATAGCTCGTGTGCGTGAACGCACCGCGGCGATTCACATCCCCGAGCGCCCAAATGCCGGGCACGTTGGTCTGCAGCGCTCCGTTTACGGGGACGTAGCCCTGTGCGTCGAGCGCCACGCCCACGGTGTCGAGGCCCAGCGTCGCGGTGTTCGGGCGACGACCGGTCGCCACCAACAGGTGCGTGCCACGAACAGCAGTCGCCGAGGGCGCGCCGCCCATCAGTACCTGCACCGTGATCTCATGGCCGGACTGCCCGCTGACACTCTGCACTGTGGCGTTGGTGAGAATCTGCACGCCCTCGTCGTGCAGCAGTGCGGTCAATCGTTCACTGAGATCGGCGTCCTCGCGTGACACGATCATCGGCGCAGTCTCGACGATGGTGACGGCACTGCCGAGTCGCCGAAAGATCTGGCCAAGCTCGAGGCCGATGTAGCTGCCGCCCAGAATGACCAGATGCGCGGGAAGTGCACGCAGTGCGAGCAGGGCATCGTTGACCATCGCACCCGATTCCTTCAGGCCGGGGATGGGCGGCATGGTCGCGGACGTGCCCACGTTGAGATACACGCGCTCGGCGAGAAAGCGCTGGTCTCCGGCGCGCACGACAAACGCCGCCCGCTCCCCCACACCATCGCGCCCGTCGAGTCGCGCCCATTCGCGCACGAGGGTGACTCCGCTGCTGCCGGTCATCCACCGCGTCAGTCCACTACGGGAAGCGTTGACTACAGCCGCCATGCGCTCCATGGCCGCTGCAAAATCCACCGTGACCTCGCCAACCTGAATCCCAAACTCACCGGCGCGACGTGCGAGATGTGCCACGCGCGCGCTTTTGCGCAGCGTCTTGGTCGGCGTGCACCCCGTATTCACGCAGGTGCCGCCGAGCAGGTGTCCCTCGAAGAGCGCGACCGACTCGCCTTCGGCGGCGAGTGCGGCCGCGAGCGACGGCCCCGCCTGTCCGCTGCCGATCACCGCCGCGTTGATACGAACCGAGCGGCCATCGTCGTCACGCGGCACGGTCACGGGACGACCTTCACACCCTTCCAGAACGCGACGCGGTCCGCGACGGCTTCCGCGCCGCTTTTGGGTGTCGGATAGTACCAGACGGCGTTGGGGTTTTCAGAGCCGTTCACGTTGAGCGTGTAGTAGCTCGCCTCGCCCTTCCAACTGCAGGTGGTATGATGCGTACTCTCCTGCACGTACTCGCGGGCGAGGGACGCCATCGGGAAGTAGTGATTGCCTTCCACCACGACCGTATCGTCTGATGCCGCGAGTACCACGTCGTTCCAGATTGCTTGCATGCGATGAATTCACCATTGCGCGCGCGTGAGCGGGCAGCCGAAGGGTCAAACGGGTTCGAGCCAGGCGACCCAGAACCATTGCTGTGCATCCGTGAACAGTTCCGTCACGCGGAATCCACCGGCGGCGACGACGCGCTCCAGCCGGGCACGGTCGTACTTGTATGAGCATTCCGTGCGTACACTCTCGCCGGCGGCGAACGTGATTGATTCGCCGTCGACACGCACGTGTTGCGGCGACAGTGCTTCGAGATGCATCTCGATGCGGCTGTCCGCGTCGTTGAAGAATGCCCGATGCCGGAAGGCAGACTTGGAAAAAGTGGCGTGCAACTCGCGATTGAGGTGCAGGAGCGCGTTCAGGTTGAACTCGGCCGTGACACCGGCGGCATCGTTGTATGCCGCATGCAACAGGCGCGGATCCTTGCGGCGATCGACGCCGAGAATGAGGCCACCGTCCTTGCCGACACACTCGCGCACGCGTCGCAGGAATACACTCGCCTCCTCGGGGTGCAGGTTGCCGATTGTCGAGCCCGGAAAGAATCCGATTCGACGTGCGCCGTCCGGGATATCGGGCAAGTCGAACGGTTCCGTGTAGTCTGCCCAGACGGGGAGCACCGGCACGTGCGGAAATTCGAGGGCGCGCTCGGCCGCAACGTCATGCAGCTGGTCACGCGACACGTCCACCGGGATGTAGGCCGACGCTTCACGAAAAGCGCGGAGCAAGTGGCGCACCTTGATGGCGGCTCCACTGCCGAACTCGATGATCGCGGCGTTGGGTCCTACCAGATCGGCGAGATCTCCGGCATGACGCAACAGGATGTCATGCTCCGTGCGTGTGAGGTAGTACTCGGGCAGTTGTGTAATATCTTCGAATAGGGCCGCACCGCGCGCGTCGTAGAACAGTGCGGCGGGCAGGGTTTTGGGCGACGAGCGAAGGCCATCAAGCACTACGTCACGGAGCGACGTGCTGGCGACATCCGGGGTCGTGCGGTAGCGCGGTGGTGAGGCTGTCACGCGAAATCTCCATCGGCATCGTGAGCCAGTCGGATGCCCGTGAACTGCCAGCGCGCATCACTCGGGAAAAAGTTTCGGTAGGTGGCACGGGCATGGCTGGCCGGCGTGGCACACGACGCCCCGCGAAGTACCCATTGGTCGCTCATCCACTTGCCGTTGTACTCGCCGAGCGCGCCGTCGGACGCGCGATATCCGGGGTACGCGACGTACGCGCTCTGCGTCCACTGCCACACGTCGCCGAACAGTTGCTGCAACCCTGATGCACCCTCGCTGTGCGGATGCAGCAACTCGGCGTCGGAAAATCGACCCGCGACCGGTTCGGTCCGTGCCACCACTTCCCATTCTGCTTCAGTGGGGAGGCGCATGTGGGCCCATCGCGCAAATGCATCCGCTTCGAAATAGCTGACGTGCGTCACTGGCGCGTGAACGTCCAGGGTGGCCGCTCCCGCCAGCGTGAACTCGTGCCAGGAGTCGTCCACAGATTCCCAGTACAGCGGCGCGCGCCACGCATGCTCCTGCACCGTGGCCCATCCGCGGCTGAGCCACAGCTCGGGTCGCCGATATCCACCGTCGGCGATGAACTCGGCGAACTCGCCATTGGTCGTGAGTCGATGCGCGAGCGCCGCGTGCTGCACGTACTCGCGGTGCGGCGGGCCTTCGTTGTCGAAGTGGAATCCCTGGCCGTCGTAGCCGATGCTCCGCACGCCGGCGTCGATCACCGTCCAGCCTTGGGCTGCAGGCGTCGACGCGACGCGGATGTCCGGCCGATAGGCCGGCCGCATCGGGTTCGTCCAGAACACGTGCTTGATGTCGGTCACCAGCAGTTCCTGATGCTGCTGCTCGTGGTGCAACCCGAGCTCGAGCACTGCACTGGCGGGGTGATGCGGATCGTCATCGATGGTGGCGATGACCTGCTGCATGTGCGCATCGACATGGGCCCGGTACGCATAGACCTCGGCGACTGTCGGCCGCGTCAGCAGGCCACGCTGTGCGCGGCAGTGCCGCTCGCCGGCCTGCACATAGTACGAGTTGAAGAGAAAGGCGTACTTGGGGTTCAGCGCGCGATAATCGAGATGGAATGGGGCCAGCACGAACGTCTCGAAAAACCAGCTCGTGTGCGCGAGGTGCCATTTGGTCGGACTCACGTCGGGCATGCTGCTGACGACGTAGTCTTCCGTGTGCAGAGGCACGCACAGTCGCTCGGTGGCCGCCCTCACTGCGGCATAGCGGTTGGCGAAGGACGACGGTGTCTCGACAGAACGTATGAGGAAGGGAGCGGCTGACGTCATGGATCCTCAGCGGGACGCTGTGCATTCCCTGCGTATGCCGATGCACACGCTCGGAGTCGGAGACAAAGACACTCCGACCGTCTACAACCGACTCTGACGTCCGTAAGTTCCCGCAGGCCGTCTCATCAGCGACATTCCCCTTCCATGACCCTCGAACTTCGTGTCACGTCCCTCACTCATCGGTACGCCGACGTTACCGCCCTGCACGATGTGTCGATCACGGTGGCTGCGGGTACGCTGCTCGCGATTGTCGGCGAGAGCGGTTCGGGCAAGACGACGCTGCTGCGCGCGTTCAACCGCACCATCGAGCCCGCTGCAGGGTGCGTCTTTGTCGACGGCGACGATGTGACGATGCAGGATCCGGTCGCGCTGCGCCGCCGGATTGGCTACGTCCCTCAATCCGGCGGTCTGCTTCCGCACTGGTCGGTGCACCGGAATGTGGCCCTGGTTCCGACCCTGTCAGGTCAGGCCGATCCGTCCGCCGCGGCGAACGAAGCGCTGTCACGGTGCGGCTTGGCGCCGCACGTCTTTGCGGAGCGGTTCCCCCATGAGCTCTCGGGTGGTCAACGACAGCGTGTTGCACTCGCGCGTGCGCTCGCCGCGCGCCAAGGGCTGGTGCTCCTCGATGAGTCGTTCAGTGCGCTGGATGCGATTTCGCGGAACGAGCTGCTGGAAACGTTCGCGGACATTCGCCGCGCGCTGGGCTTCACCGCCGTTCTGGTGACGCACGATCTGGGAGAGGCGGCGCGTTTGGCTGATTCCATCGCTGTCATGCGCGCCGGCTGCATCGAGCAGATCGACACACTTCACGCGCTGATCGCGCAGCCGGCGACCGCGTATGTCGCGGCGTTGGTGGATCGGGCGCGATCATCGGCGCGACTGCTGGTGGACGCGTGAGCTCGGAACTTTCACGCGTGACAACTCACGCGCGCTGGACTCTGGCATCGCTCTGGCTGGCGCTCGCGCTGGGCGCGCGTGCGGTCGATGCGCAGGGGCCTTCCGCAACGGCGGTCGCTGCACAGCCCGACGGTCCGACGACCTCGAGCGCTTCGCGGGCAATCGTGGTCGCATCCAAACCGTTCGGTGAGTCGTTCCTGTTGGCGGAGATGTTTGCGCAGCTGCTCGAGCGATCCGGACGGCGGGTCGAACGGAAGCTGGGGCTCGGCGCAACCGACGTGGCTTTTCAAGCACTGCGTTCCGACGCGATTGATGTCTACCCTGAGTACACCGGAACCGGTCTGCTTGCGATATTGGCGGATACAGTCACGCCTGCGATGCGCGCCGATCCCCGTCGCGCGTACACGCACGTGGCGACGGCGAGCCTGCAACGATTCGGCGTGACATGGCTGCCTCCACTCGGCTTTCAGAACGGCTACGCCATTGCGGTGCGCGCGGAAACGGCGGAACGCTATCGCCTGCGTACACTCTCCGATCTCGCGGCGTCGGAGGCGCGACTGAACGGCGGCTTCACGTCCGACTTCATCGGGCGCAGCGATGGCTGGCCGGGGTTGCAGCGCGCATACGGTTTAACGCTGGCGGCCGTGCGACCGCTGGCGCCAGCCATCAAGTACGAAGCGCTGACACAGGGTGCCGTCGACATCATCGACGGGTATTCCACGGACGGACTGCTGGCGAAGTATGCGCTGGTCACGCTCGAGGACGATCGGCGCTTCTTCCCGCCGTACGACGCGACTGCCGTGGTCTCGCGCCGCTTGGCGCAGGAGGATCCGGGTGCGCTGGCGGTGCTGGCGACGCTCAGCGGTCGGCTCACGGAGGTCGACATGCGCGCGTGGAATCGTGCCATCGAAGTGGATGCCCAACCGATTCCGCAGGTCGCGCGGCGTGCGCTGGCATCGCTCGGTGTGGGTGACGCGCTCGCGCCGGCGGCGCGTGCAACGGACGGTCCGGCGGGCTTCTGGTCGTTCTTCTGGGCACGACGTGCGGAGACGCTGCGGTTGGCAGGCGAGCACGCGATGTTGGTGGTGATCTCGCTGACGCTCGCCCTGCTCGTGGCCGTACCGCTCGGTTTGTGGCTGTCGTCGCATCCGATCGCGGCGGAACCCGTGCTGCAGCTGTTTGGAGTATTGCAAACGGTGCCAAGCATTGCGCTGCTCGTGTTCATGATCCCGTTGCTCGGCATCGGCGTGGTTCCAGCGATTGTGGCGCTGTGGGCATACGCGCTCTTGCCGATCGCGCGCGCGACCTACACCAGCGTGCGGCTCGCCGATCCGGATGCGGTGGCTGCCATCGCCGCGATGGGGGCTACGTCGTCGCAACAACTGTGGTGGGTGCGGCTGCCACTCGCGGCGCCGGTCGTGCTGGCCGGTGTTCGCACGGCGGCGGTACTCACCGTCGGCACCGCAACACTCGGCGCGTTTATCGGTGCGGGTGGACTCGGTGAACCCATCGTCACCGGATTGGGTCTGGCTGACGCGCGACTGGTGTTGTCCGGGGCGCTGCCCGCCGCTGCGATGGCGGTCGCGGTCGATGCAATGCTCGGATGGGCCGCACGCCGCCTTGCGCCGGCGCATCTGCGGCAACGGCGGACGCGAGGTTCGTAGGCTGCGGACAACGAAAACGGGGACGCCAGAAGGCGTCCCCGCTTTTTATCCTGTACGTGCTGCTCAAACGATCAGCGATCGATCCGGATGCCGATCATGCCCCACGACTTGTACGCTTCGAACGATGGGTCATCGCCGCCACCGCCGCGGTTCTGCCGATCACCGACGAACGCGCGCAGCGGGGTGTTGGTGAGGTTGATGAACTCGCCGAAGACCTTGACGCCGCTGCGGATGCGGAACGAACCCGACGCATCCACCTGAAAGCGTGACTTGGTGCGGGTGTCCGCTTGCGGCGTGGTGGGGTTGATCGTCGACAGGAATGCCCCCGAATAGTTGCCGCCGACACGCAGCGACAGCGGACCACGATCGAAGAAGACGCCGAGATTGCCTGCGTTGCCGGTCTGGCCGGGAAGCGGCGTCGTCACGCCGCTGCGACCGCGGCCCGGGATGTCCGCATCGGAGGTGGTGTAGGTGTAATTCGCGTTCAATCCAAGGCCGCCAAGCAGTCCGGGAAGGAACGTGAGGTTCTGCTGCCACGCGACTTCGAAGCCGTACAGCGTCGCGTTCGGGCCGTTCACCGGCTGCGTGATCTGCGTGGCGTCGGGACCGACGGCATCCTCGGCCACGCGTGCGCGGGAGATCGGGAAGATGAAGTTCGAGAGCGTCTTCGCGAAGGCGCCCGCCGCAACGAAGCCGACACTCTTGAAATAGCGCTCCACCATCAGGTCGTAGTTGATCGCCGTGGTGGCCTGCAACGCCGGGTTGCCGATGCTTGCTGTCTGCTGGCCGGCCTGCACATTGAGAAAGGGCACCATGTCGTTGAACTGCGGCCGCACCAGCGCGGTCGTCACTGCAGCCTTCACGTTCGTGTACTCGTCCACCCGCCACGTGGCGTTGATCGACGGGAAGACGTTGGTGTAGTTCGCCGTACCGGTCGTATCGCTGATCGGGCGGGCCAGCGCGGTGCCGGCGGAGTTCAGTGCCACGATCTTGGCCGTGTTGTCAACACGCGTGGCCTCGACGCGCACACCTGGCACGATGCGCACCGGACCGGCATCGAGCGTGGCCATCAGATAGCCGGCGTACACGTCTTCACCCACCGTGTAGGTTCCTCCCGCCGATACGGTCTGGGAGGTGAGCGCATTTACGGTGAAGGCATTCGGGTTGGCTGCGATGAACGAGCGCATACGGTCTGGATTGAACGTCCGGCCGAACTGGTAGCGATTGTCAAGAAGCGTACGACCGGTCGTTTCCGTGGTGAGCGCCGACATGAGCGTGGCCCCAGTAGCGCCGGCGCTATTGGTGCCCACGGCGCTCGTGTACGTCGTATTCTTGATCGAGTTGGAACGGTCCTTGAGTCGAGCCGACAACCCGCCCTTGAGCGTGCCGATGAAGCGGCCGAAGGAGACGGGGATGGACGCATTCGCCTTGGCGCTGACGTCGTCGTCGTTGGTGTTACGGACTTCGCGGACCAGACTGTTGAAGGGAAAGCGCGACGGATCGTCGAACGAGCCCGTGACGACATAGGCGCGCGGGCGATCGGGCTCGGACACGTTGTACGCCAACGTCATGCCGCTCTGGCGGAATCCCATCGTGAGCACGTCGGGACGGTCTTCGCTGGCGCGCGAGGTGCCGAGCGTCCAGTCGAACGCCTTGCCGCTGTTGGAGAAGTGCTCACCACCGAGTTGCGCGGTGTAGATGTCCTGAATGACTTCACGCAAGCGGATGTCGCGATCGAACTGCGAGCCCGTGGTGGTACCGGAGTCCGGCGTGATCTGGTTCCAGCGCGAGCCACCACCGCCACGGAATCGAAAGCGTGCACGCGCGCGGACTTCGTCGTCGCTGAAGCGGTTCCACGTGCCGCGCAGAAACAGCTTGCTGTTGTTGCCGAGCAGGTAGTCGAGCGTGCCGTTAACGCCGTTGCGCTGCCGATCGACCTGCGGGTAGTCACGGAACTCCAGCAGGTTGGGTGCGTCCAGCGACGTGAAGGAGGGCGTGCCCGACACGCCGCAATTGCGCGTCTGCGAGCACCAGTCGCCTTCCACGTTCTGCGAGGCGCGATCGTTGCGATAATACGTGCCGCCGAACATCGCGCCGAACTTCTGCGACGCGCCGAAGCGCTTGCCGGCGTTCAGGCCGGCGTTGATCAGTGCACCGCCACCGAGTTGATTCTGACCGCCGGCGAACGTGCCGTTGAGGAGCGGCTGATTCGCGCGCGCGGTCCGTGTGACGATGTTGACGTTACCGCCGATCGCATCGGCGTCCATGTCCGGCGTGAGCGTCTTGGAGATCTGGATCTGCGCCGCCTGGTCGGACGGAATCACGTCCATCGGCAGCTGCCGGTTGTTCTGTTCCGGCGTGCTCACCCGCATGCCGTTGAGCGACATGCTGTTCAGGTCCGCGTTGGTGCCGCGAATCTGCACGAAGCGACCCTCGCCCTGGTCGCGCACGACGGCCACACCGGGTACGCGCGCGAGTGCTTCGGCGAGGTTGGGGTCGGGAAGACGGCCGACCAGTTCATTGTCGATCACACTGGAGATCGTGGCCGAGGTACGCTGCTGGTTGAGCGCTGACGCCTGACCGGCGACCTGACCGCGCACTTCGATGGCGGCGAGCGCGGTGATCGCGTCTGTGAGCTTGACGTCGAGGCGCGCCGTGGCGCCGCTGGCGACGGTGACCGGTCGGGTGACGGGCTGGAAGCCGATGTAACGGAAGGTGACGTTGCGCTGTCCGACCGGCACGTTCACCGCCCGAAACGTCCCGTTCTCCGTGGCCGCGCGAATGCTCGTGCCGTCGATGAGCACCAGAACACCGGAGAGCGGACGACCGTTAGCGTCGGTGACGGTGCCGGCAACCACGCCTTGGGCCGCGAGCGGCGACGTCAGCAGCACCGCGCCAAGCGCGAGCGCCCGGCATCCGGAGAGACGAAAGAAAACTGACGACACGAGCGTCATGGAAGGTCGGGAGAAGGGAGTGAGGCGGAACGGTTCCGCGGAAAATCTCAAGTCTTCCTCAGCTCGGTCACGGTTCGGCTCGCAGAATGTCACGAAGCGGTATCGGCGTGTGACATTCGACCACCGCTTATCTTTGGAGCGTCTCGCTGCGCACCCACTCCCACCGATCCCCCAGCCGGACCCGATCCTGATGAGCAGACCCGTCGCCCTCATCACCGGGGCTTCTCGCGGCATTGGTCGCGCAATCTCCGTCGCGCTCGCCGTCGCACACGATCTGATCCTCGTCGCCCGCGATACCTCGGAGCTCGAGCAGACGGCTGCTACCTGCCGCGATGCCGGGGCCGATGTCCGCACCGTGCTGCTCGATGTCACCGATCCGTACGCGGTCTCGAGCGCGCTGTCCGGACTCGAGGTGGATGTGCTGATCAACAACGCCGGTGTGGCGGTCATGCGTCCGTTCCTCGAGCTGACCGCCGAGGAGTGGCACCGCATGGTCGACGTGAACGTCAACGCACTTTTCCATGTGACGCAGCCCCTGTTGCCCGGGATGGTGGCGCGCGGTCGGGGTCACGTCTGCATCATCGGCAGCATCGCTGGTCGGAACTCCTTTGCCGGCGGCAGTTGCTACAGCGGCACCAAGCACTTCGTGATGGGCTTCGCCGAGTCGTTGATGCTGGAGGTGCGTGACGCAGGGGTCGGGGTGTCGGTGATCATGCCCGGTTCGGTGGACACGGACCTCTTCCCGCCGGGCACGAATCGCTCCTGGATGCTCGAGCCCAGCAACGTCGCTGAGGCGGTGGTGTTCGCGGTCACGACGCCGCCGCACATGCTGGTGCACCGTCTCGAGGTGCGCCCGCTCTCCCCCAAGCGGCCCCGACTCCCCGCCAGCTGATCCACGACGCTGATCCGTGAAGCTGATTCACGAAGCTGATTCACGAAGTTGATTCACGAAGCTGGGGCGCGCACAGCCGAACCCGGTGCTGTCGCGTATTCTTGAAGGTGACCGCTGCCAGCCTCCGGACACCTTGTACTCGGCGCCGGATTCCGGTCCGCTGCGCAATGTTGCCGCCGTCCGTTCACCGCCCTTCGTCCTCTGCCATGCACCAGCAGTCCCAACGACAACTGCAGGATCGCGTCACTGCCCTGACTATTCCGGACGTCCTCACTGCGGCCGTGCAGTTTTTCGCGCGTCGTGGCGGCGTGTACTCGGCGTACCTCGAGAAACAGGGGCCATCGCACGTGGTCATGCGCGGACAAGGCGGCGAGGAGATCGTGGTCGCGGCGCGCACCGTGCCGGGCGGCTCGGCGGTGAGCGGTTCGAGCTACCTGTTCGATCAGCAGGTGGCGCAGTTCCTGGCGTCGTTGCCGCCCGCCGCTCCGATCCCGGTGGAGCCCGAGCCGCTACCCGCTGACGCCGCG
>CAYWCJ010000093.1:0-13579 GCA_964456595.1 uncultured Gemmatimonas sp.
CATCCGATGTACATCGGGCATCAGGTCTCGGCACCGCTGCCCGCCGCCGTCTGGACCGACGCGCTGATCAGCGCGCTGAATCAGTCGCTGGCCGTGCGCGAGATGTCGCCGTCGTTCACCCCGCTCGAGCATCAGGTGGTGGCGTGGATGACCGATCTCGTCGGCTGGGACGACCACGCTGGCGGCATGATGACGTCGGGCGGCACCGAGGCGACGCTCACGGCCTTGCTCGCGGCGCGATCACGCGTGATTCCCAATGTGTGGACGCATGGCATTCCGGCACACTGCCCGGTCATGATCTGCGGCGAGCACACGCATTACGCGGTCACCCGCGCGGCGGGCGTCATGGGACTCGGCTTGCAACGCGTGATCACCATTCCGTCGCACGATCATCGCATGGACGTGACGGCGCTGCGCGACAAACTGCGGCAACTGCACAGCGCGCACATCGGCGTGATGGCGGTGGTCGCGACGGCCGGCTGCACGGCCACCGGCAGCTTCGACGATCTCAACGCGATCGCCGACCTGTGCGCAGAGTTCAAGGACACGCACGGTGATCTCTGGTTGCACGTGGACGCGGCGCACGGCGGCGCTGCGCTGCTGTCCACGGTGCATCGCCACCGCGTGGACGGGATCGCACGCGCGCGCTCGGTGGCGTGGGACCCGCACAAGACGCTGCTGCTGCCGCTGGCGGCAGGCATGCTGCTGATGAAGAACGAGCGCGATCTCGACGGCGCGTATGCACAAACGGCACCGTATCTGTTCACGCCGGGCGATGAGGCGCGTGCATGGGACACGGGACCGCACAGCTTCCAATGCTCGCGCCGTGCCGATGTGCTCAAGCTGTACGTGGCGATCGAGCGCTATGGTGCCGACGCATTGGCGGCACTCTACGATAGACTCTGCGCACGCGCGCGTTCGCTGCACGAGTTGCTCGCTGCGCGCACCGACTTCAAGCCGCTGCACGAACCGGAGTCGAACATCCTCTGCTTCGCCTGGACGCCGCCGAACGTCCCCTCGTCGAAGCTGGATGAACTCACGGACACATTACGCGAGCGTTACAACAGGACGGGTCGCGGCTTCATCACGGTGACTACGCTCGATAAGCGCCGCGTGCTGCGCATCACCGTGATGAACGCGCGCACTACGGAGGAGCACTTGCAGCGACTGGTGGATGGGCTGGTGGCGGAAGGACGCGCTGTGCTCGCGCATGAAGGCTACTGACGCATCTTGCACTCGCCGCCGCGTGAGCAAAGCGCAATGCTGGAGCCTGCTTGCTGTTCGATGGCGAGGCCCGTACCCTAGCGCGTTGCCATTGAGTTGAACGCGATGAGGGTACGCATGGTCGCATTGGATGCACGTCTGAGAAGTCTGCTTGCGCGCCGCGCAAATGGTGCCGAGGCGAAGCAATCTGTCGCGAGGACTGCTGCGCCTGGCGCTGCACGCGAGGCCGAGAGCAGCGAGACCGCGATGCTCGGCGTGCTCGTGAAGTACACTGGCGACGCCAACGATCTTCGCGCGGCAGGACTCGTCATCACTTCGGAGATCGGTCATCCGCGCGCCGCCTTCGCGATCGCCACCGGTTCCGTCGCGCTGGCCGATGTCGAAGCGTTGGCGGCCGTGCCGCACGTCATCAAGGTCGAACTCTCGCGTCCGTTGCGAACGGAGTTGGACGTCAGCGTCGCGCAGATCAATGCGCGGCCGCTGCATACGGGGAACCCCAAGCTGACGGGAAAGGGCGTCGTCATCGGTATCGTTGATTCGGGCATCGACTGGCGGCATCACGCCTTTCGGCATGCGGATGGCACATCGCGCGTACGGTTCCTGTGGGATCAGTCCCTGCCCGCGAAGGTGAAGCTTCCGGCAGATCCGTTTCAGGAAGCGGCGCCGCCCGAGTTTGCAGGAATTGGCGTCGAGTATACGATGGATCAGATCAACACGGCGCTCGCGGCCTCCAATCCGCTCGCCATCGTCCGCTCGATGGACGACACCGCCGCGCATGGAACGCATGTCGCAGGGATCGCGGCGGGCGACGGCAGTCAGGCGGGAACGCGCGTCGAAGACAACTGCACGGGCGCCAACACGTACATCGGTGTCGCACCAGAGTCGGAACTGATCGTCGTCAACAACGTGTCGGAAACCAACGGACTCGGCGACTCGCAGAATCTCGTCAACGCAATCCGCTACATCTTCCTGCGCGCGAGTCAGCTCGACGCGGGGGCCGGACGTCCGTGTGTCATCAACATCTCGCAGGGCGACAATCTCGGCCCGCATGACGGCACCAGTCTCGTCGAGCAGGCGATCGATCTGCAGCTGCTCTTCGATCCGGGTCGCGCGATTGTGAAGTCGGCGGGCAACGAGGGCAGCGCCAGTCACCACGCGATGCTGACGGTACCGCCAGCGCCGGGCACGCGATCGGTCACCTTTTCTGTCGAGGCGGGCGACACCCACACGCGGTTCATGGAATGCTGGTACCACGGCGCCGAGCGACTGGCAGTCACACTCGCCGCCCCGGGTGTTCCCGCTCCGACGAGCCCGACGGTCGAACCGGGAGGAGTGTTAAATGGCTGGCCGGTGAACCCAGCCGTACCACCAGCGCAGCAAGCCACCGCGACCATCACGTCGACGCTTTCCGATCCCGATAATCTCGACAACCAGATTCTCATAGAGCTGAGATCGCCGGCCAACGTCTCGCTGCCCAACGGAACATGGACGCTGACGTTCACGAATCGTGGTGCCGTCAGCAGCGAGGTTCACTGCTGGCTCGAACGTCAGGTCGATCCTGAGGATAAATCACCGACCTTCACGTCGGATGTAGCGAGATCGCACACGATCACTATTCCCGGCACGAGCGCGTCGGTGATCACGGTCGGCAACTACTCCGCCGAGTCGTTCTCCACGCGATCCGGCTCTCACATTGACGTGGGCGATCTGCAGGATTCGTCCAGTCGCGGCCCGACGCGCACCGGTGGGCTCAAGCCGGACATCTGCGCGCCCGGTGTCGCTGTGACCGCCGCGCGCGCGCAATCGCACGGCGGATGCTGCTGCGATTGCTGCTACACATTTTACGTGGACAAGTCGGGCACGTCGATGGCGGCACCGCATGTGGCGGGGGTGATCGCGCTGATGCTGCAGAAGAACAAAACGCTCGACCATCTCGATATCCGAAACGCGATCACCAGCACGGCGCGCGCGCCGGACCCGATCACCGCGCCGATGCTTCCGGAGAACAACTGGGGATTCGGCATGATCGACGCGGCGGCGGCAGTCGGCGCGGTGCCGGCGCCGCCAGCTCCACCTCCTGCGCCACCGCCGGGCGGTCGCGTGATCGGTGGCGGAGGGCCGGCCCCGATCCCGTACTACGTGCCGTCCCTCGATCTCCACGAGCGCGCACTGCTGCGACGGATGCAGCACTTCCAGACGTGGATGCTGTCGTTCCCGAGCGGACACCATTGGGGCGCGCTGGTGAGCCGGCACTTCGACGAAGTGCTGCGCCTCATCAACACCAACAAACGCGTGGCGACGGTGTGGCATCGCAATGGCGGGCCGGCGCTGGTGCGGGCGGCCCTCGACATCTCGGCTGCCCCGGAGCACGCGCGGATCCCAGCGTCATTCGGAGACGAGGCGACGTCGCAGCAATGGGCGCGCATCCTCGCGAGCTGGCAGCGCTACGCGTCGCCCGCGCTCGTCGCCGCCATCGACGCGCACCGTGCGGCGATTCTCGCGTTCCCCGGCCAGTCGCTGCAGGCCCTGTTGTCCCGTCAGTCACCGGCCGCCTGAGATGGCTACCAAGGCAGGCACGATCGAGCTGATCGCGCGTGAGCTGGGAACGCTGCTGCAGCCGTTGGAGCAGCGCCTGTCGGGCGATGGCGCATCCACGCTCTTCGCCGAATTGGGCGTGCGACTGCCGGCGAGTGTTGCGGGCCACGCGCAGGTGGTTGGTGCCGTCACGGCCACGATCGCGCGCGCCACAGCGCTTGCGCCGAAGGTGGTGCAACTCGTCGGCGCGATCGATGCCGACAACGAAGCGCAGATCATCTCCGCCGGCATTGCGGTGCTGGACGACGTATCGAAGGTGCTCACCGCCGTGCGGGACATGGGGAACGCACTGCAAACGGCCACTGCTGCTGCGCCTTTGTCTGCCGCGGATCGCGCCGCGCTCCAGGCACTGATTCCCGATATCGCACGGCGTGTCGTGGACATGCTGGTGATCGAGTATCTCGAAGCGAAGTCATTGCCGATCGTGCAGGGGCTCACGCTGCTGGGGCTCATCGACCGCATCCACGTTGCCGCTGATCCGGCCAATCCGATCTCTGCCCCGTTCCAGCGTCGCGATTTGCGCATCGATCGAATTGGCGATCTGCTCTCGGATCCGGCGGGCTATCTTCGCTCGATCTACAAGTTCGGCGCACCGGATTTCGACGGTCGCGCGCTCTTCGAGCGAGTGCGGGAGTTCCTCGAGTCATACGACTATCCGGTCGTCCTGCTCGAGCCGCCCGCGGCACGGCCCATTCTCGAAGGGTATCTCGTCAGTCTCGAAGCGGATCCGTCGGTGTCGCCGCCCGCGCTCGCGGTGCGCTTCCGATTCAAGGCGACGCAGGACTTCGAGAAATCGTTTCCCATTCGCGCCCCGTGGACGTATCGCCTCGCTGCGAAGGCGCGATTCGCTGCCGGCATGGACGGCGTCATCCGCGCGCCATTCGACGTGCAGCTCACGCCACCCACCGCCGGTGCATCGCTGACACTGACCGCCGATCTCGTTGGCGACGACGGTGGCACGCCGATCATTCTCATCGGCGAAGCCGGCGGTTCGCGTCTCGAGGCGAAGCGCATCGCGGCTGGCTTCGGTTTCACGGCAAAGACCGTGGGCGGCGGGCTTGCCGGCGAGCCCGTGCTGCGCGCCGAAGTGAGCGGCGGCAAGCTTGTCATCGACATGTCGAAGGGCGACGGCTTCATCCAGAAGATCCTGAGCGGGATCAAGGTGGAGTCGGCGTTCGAATTCACGGCACGGTGGACACCCTCGGAAGGGGTGCGCTTCGAAGGCGGTGCGGGGATCGAGCTGGTGGTGCCGTTGCACCTCAACCTCGGCCCCGTCGAAATCCAGACGCTGTACTTCATGCTCGGCTTCGCCGCCGATCCGCCGCTGTCGATCGGTGTGGCGGCGGCGATCGGTGTGCAGATCGGTCCGTTCGGCATGTCGGTGGACAAGATCGGGCTCGACATTCCGATGCGCTTCCCATCGTCGCGCAACGGCAACCTCGGTCCGCTCGATCTCGGGTTTGCGTTCCGACCGCCAACAGGCATTGGGGTGGTGGTCGATGCCGGTCCGATCTCCGGGGGCGGATTCCTTTCGATCGACACGGCCAACGGCCGCTACGCCGGCATCCTGCAGCTCGAAGCATCGATCGTCTCCGTCACCGCCATTGCGCTGCTCGATACGCGGCTCCCGGATGGATCGCAGGGCTTTTCGTTCCTGATTCTCGTGTCGGTCGAGCTGCCGCCCATTCAGCTCGGCTACGGCTTCACGTTCAATGGTGTCGGCGGCATGGCCGGCATTCATCGCACCGTAGCCACGGAGACGTTGCGACAAGGCGTGCGTGCCGGCGCGTTGAATCACATCATGTTCCCGAAGGACCCGATCAGGAACGCACCGCAGATCATCGCCGATCTGCGCGCCATCTTTCCGCCCGCCAACAATCGGTTCGTCTTTGGCCCCTTTCTCAAGTTGGGCTGGGGCACGCCCACACTCATTACGGGCGCGTTAGGCCTCATCCTCGAACTCCCGGATCCGATCCGCATCATCATCCTGGGGCAGCTCAAGGTCGCGTTGCCGGTGCCCGAGCTGCCGTTGGTGTCGCTCAATCTCGACGTCCTGGGCATTCTCGACTTCGGCGAGAAGTCGCTCTCCATCGACGCGTCGCTCTACGATTCGCGCATCACGATCTACAGCGTCTACGGCGATATGGCGCTGCGGCTGTCGTGGGGTGACCAGCCGGTCTTCGCGCTTTCGTTGGGTGGTCTGCATCCGCACTTCGCGCCGCCGCCGAACTTCCCGACGCTGCGGCGCATGACCATCGAGATCGGGCTTGGCGACAACCCACGCTACACCTGTCAATCGTACATCGCCATCACGTCGAACTCTGTGCAGTTCGGTGCAAGTATCGAACTGTACGCGGCGGCGGCTGGCTTCAACATTCGCGGCTGGATCGGCTACGATGCGATCGTCATCTTCGTACCGTTCTCGTTCGAGGTGGGGATCAGCGCGGGCGTGCAATTGCGTCGCGGCAGCTCCGTCATCGCCGGCATCACGGTCAACGCCACGCTGCGCGGACCGAATCCATGGAATGTGAAGGGACGTGCCTGCATCAGTCTCTTCCTGTTCGATGTATGCGTGCCGGTGAATCTCACCGTCGGCGAGGAGGAGCAGCAGCCGATTCCCGTGCTCGATGCGTGGGATCGCCTGCAGGTGGCGCTGCGCGACGTGCGCAACTGGCAGGGACAAGTGCCTGCGGGCGTCATGCGTGTGATCTCATACGCCGTGCCACCCTCGGTCACCGAGACGTTGGTGGATCCTGCCGGCGGGTTGGCGGTTCATCAGAAGGTGCTGCCACTCAACAAGGCACTCGACAAGCTCGGTGACGCGCGTATCTCCGGGCCGTCGCGCTTCGATGTGAGTCACGTGCGCGTGGGTGCCAACAGTGCGTCGCACAGCCCGGAGCGTGATTTCTTCGCCGCCGGTCAGTACGTGACTCTCTCTGACGCAGAGAAGCTGTCACGCGATTCGTACGAGCTCATGGACGCCGGTGTGGCGATCGCGTCGGATGCCGTGACGATTGGCGACGTGCGTGAGACGCCGTTGACCTACGAAACCAAAGTGATCGATGCACCGGACCCCGGTACGTTCCGCTTTCGCGATTTCATCTCGCGCCGACTCGACGTCGCATCACTCACCAGCGCCGAATTCTCGCGCATGGCAACGCGCGCGATCGGTGAACTTGTGCCGCGGTACGGACTTGACAAGTACGCCCCGTCTGCCGGAGAGGTGCCACGAGTTGCCGTTACGCCAGAGGAGTTCGTCGTCGTGAGTACCGACACACTGCAGCTGCATGCGATGCTCGGCACAGCGATGACACGCGGCGCGGCATCGGATGCGTTGCGCACATTGGTGACGAGTGATCCCTCGTTGAAGGGGCAGTGGCAGGTGATCTCGCGCCATGACGTCGAGGTGCCCGCATGACGGCACCGGCGACCAACGAGCCGCTGGCGAAGTACAGCTTCCTGTCGTGGCTGCGGCGCGGCGTGGCCACGCAGATCGGACGGCGTGATGGCGACGCCGGCAACGAGCCGCGGGCGATCGTGTCGGTACACCTCGGATTCAACGCGGACGCGCAGTTCGTCGACGTGCCGCTACGGCTGCTGGGCAGTGGAGAACTGGGCAGCTTCGATGTGCGATCGGTGATGCGTACGTGGCCACGCCCCGAAGTCGCCGACGCCGAAGCGAACTACTTCCCGTTGATCGAACTACGTGAGCCCGACCTGCCGTGGCGGCTGACGCCAGCGAGCGCGGCGACCACGGGTCGTCTACGTCCGTGGATGGTCCTGGTGGTGCTGCGCGATGAGGAGTACACGTTTCGCTCGGCCACCTCAGCTGGCGCGCTGCCCTCGATCGTCGTGCGCGATACCGCTTCGCTCCCCGATCTTGCGTCCTCGTGGGCGTGGGCACACGTGCAGGTCAGCAACGAATCCGGCATCACGGCCGATCGCATTCGCGCGATGGTGAACGCCAAGAGCCCGCTCGTCACGTCGCGTCTGCTCTGTCCACGCCGACTCGATCCGCTGACACGATACACGGCGTATCTCGTGCCGGCGTTCGAGCGCGGCCGACTGTCCGGGTTGCGCCTGCCGGTGCCCGATACCATCGATGCGCTGACACCGGCATGGATGCCCGCGCAACCGGGAGTCACGCTCCCCGTGTTGCATCAGTGGCGATTCCACACGGCCGAAGCGGGCGACTTCGAGTCGCTCGTGCGGCGGCTCGAGCCGCGCGTGTTGCCCGCCGAGGTAGGCATTCGCGCGATGGACGTCTCGGATCCGCAGGGCGCGTTGAAGGATGTGCCAGCGCACGATGCACCACTCGGTCTCGAGGGGGCGTTGAAGACCGTGCGCACGATCACGACACCGTGGCCGGATGCGCCGGTGAAACAGCGATTCATCGATCGGTTGCGCGCGTTGCTCAACGCGCCGGCCGCGCTGTTGCAGGGCACCATACCGCAGCGCGTGGTCGCGCCGCCACTCTACGGGCGTTGGCATGCGGCGCAGCAGACGCTCGAGCCGGGACAACGGCCGGTCTGGTTTCAGGAGCTCAATCAGGATCCGCGACTGCGCGTAACGTCCGGGTTAGGCACGCAGGTGGTGCAGGCGCGGCAACGCGAGCTGATGGCCAGCGCGTGGTTGCAGGTCGAGGGGATTCGCGCCATCAACGAAGAGCGACGGCAGGCGCAGATCGCGCGCGGCGCCTCGTTGCGACTCTTCGAGCGACATCTCGCGGTGGCCGGCAACGAAACGGTGCTGGTACTCACCACCAGATTGCACACGAAGGTGAAGGGCAGCCCCGTCACGATCGCCGCGCTGTTGCGTCAGAGCCCGATCCCGATGGGTGTGCTCGACACCGCCTGGCGTCGTCTCGCACGACCACGCGGCACCATCGGCCGCCGACAGGGGCGCCGCGAAGCGCCCACCACGGAAGGATTGCTCGAGCGGCTGAATACGGGCACGTTGCGTCCCGGTGCGCCGCCGCCGGTGCCCGACGCGTTGCCGACGATCGGCGGGTTGGCCGATGTCGTCACTGCGCCGCCAGGGCGCGCGACCATCAACATCGAACGTTGGCTCGTGTTCCTTCTTCTGTTGCTGCTGCTGCTTGTTTTGCTCATCGGCGCGCGCGTTCTCGGCGCGGTGGCGGCGTTGGCGTTCGGCGTTGCGGTTATCGCCGTCGGTGCGGCCGTGATCCCCGCGTACGTCCGCGACGCGATAGGCAGAGCGATCGTCGGCGCACCGCCGCTGCCGCCAGCGTCCAGCGTCCCCGCGCGTGCCCTCGATGCACTTGGCGACGAACGCTTCGAGACGGAAGGCGGCGCCGGCGGCGATGCGCCGTCGGTGGCGGAGCTGCTTCGCACGCTCCCTCCGCGCGCGAACTTCCGGCTCTTCGAAGCGCCGCCGCTGGGTACACCCTTGAGCACCATTCCCGGCGCGACCGGTGAGACCGACGCGCCGGCCGACGGGGCGAGCGCGGCGGACAGCGCCGATGCGCGCCTGTTCCGCGCGGCTGCCATCGACCTGATGCACGCGTTAGGCGCGCCGGTGGCCGTTCCGCCGCCGATGCGACAGGTATCCATTCCGCTGCTGCGCACCAAACTGCAGACGGCAGTGGATCCGCGGCTGACGATCGCGCGCGGGCTGCGCGACCGCACCGTGTTCGCGCCTGGCGTCGTCTGGGAACGCGAAGATCCGATCGAAGAGATCATGGCGTACCCGCGCTTTCCGCAGCCGATGTACGAGGCGCTGCGCGATCTCGGCCAGGACTGGTTGCTCCCGGGACTCGAGCTCATTCCCGGCAACACGGTGGCACTCGTGGTCTCGAATCAGCGCATGATCGAGTCGTACATGGTGGGACTCAATCACGAGATGTCGCGCGAGCTCTTGTGGAACGAGTATCCCACCGATCAGCGCGGCTCCTACTTCCGGCAATTCTGGAATGTGAACGGTGTCACGCCACCGCAGAACGATCCGGACAAGTTGCGCGACATTCGCGAGATTCACGCCTGGCTCAAGCGACTCGCCCTCGGCTCGCACAGCGCACGGCCGCCAATGCCGAGCGGTGAAGATCGTCTCGTGCTGCTGGTGCGCGGTGACCTCTTCAGGCGCTATCCCAACACGGAAGTATACGCGCTCAAGGCGCTGGCGCATGCCTCCGGCAAACGATCGCTCGGCGCCGCGCGCATCGACTACGAGTTTCACGGACGTCTGTCGCCAGACGTCGCGTTCTTCGGATTTCCGCTCACGCCGAGTCAGGCGATCGGCGCCAAGGACGCGACCAACAGTGCGCTCGATCAGGGGTGGTTCTTTGTGCTGCAGGAGCAGCCGTCCGAGCCGCGCTTCGGCCTCGACGTAGGTGAAGCGTTCGGCGCGCCCGTGTCCGAGTGGAGCGACCTGTCGTGGCGCAGTCTCGTCGCCACGGAAGGGGCGCTGACCGCGCTCACGCATGTGGATCTCAATCAGCAACTCCCCGACGTGCGCCCGTTGAATCGCGGAAGCGAACCAGCCTGGCACGCCGACGGTGGACTCGGCCGCACCGGCGCGCAGAGTGCGCACCTCGCCTTCATCACGCTGCAGCAACCGATGCGCATTGCGATCCACGCGTCGGACATGTTGCGCGGCAACAGCTGACGCGCGCCAACGATATGGCTCATCCAAACGCTGACGATAGTCTGTCGCAGGTACGACGTGAACGTGACGAACTGCGCGAAACGCTCACTCGGGAGCAAGGCGCACGTGCCGCAGCCGATCGCGCGCTGCAGGACGCACGCAGTCGCTTTGGTGACGATGACGATCGCACGATCGAGTTGGTGGACCGGTTGCAGCGTGCCGACGCGACACTGAAGCGGGTCACCAGCAACCATGGAACGGCCATCGATCGGGTACACGCGGAACTGCGCGAGCGCCTGGTTCGCGAGGTGGGCGACGACTTCACGCCGCTTGATACATCGCTGCCGCTGGTGCTCTTCCCCGTGCGATTGGAAACTCGCTTTGCCCTGCGCGGCAATGCGCGTGAGCTGTGGATCCGTGTTTATCCCGACGAGATTCACGCCGACGCGCACGAGCGAGAGCTGACGACGCAGGAGATCACCGCGGGACAGCGGTACTGGAGCAGCATCTGGCGCGACACGAGTGCGTTGGCGGATTCATGGAGCGTGCTGCTGAACGCTGTGCCAGCGCCGCGTGCCGCGTGGGTCGTGCGTGCGCTCACGCCGTTCAATGTCGATGGCGATCGTGTGGACGATCCGCAGTTCCGGGCGCCCGCTGAGCGCGAGGGTACCTGGACGCGCGCGGTCGAAGCACGGTTGCTTCCCGATCGCTGGGTGGCCATCGGATATCGCGGCGGCCAGGAGGTGGCGCGTGCCGTTGGCCGCGCGATCATCGAACCGCTGGCCGTCACGTTGGCCCCCGATGCGGACGCGGCGCAGCGCAGCGACATCAGCGGTGATGGACTCGAAGTAGACGACGCGGTGCGATGGACGATCGACTTTCCTCGCGCACTCGACGTCGGGATGGGATTGACGATGCCGCTCGCGCTCATCGACGAGCAGCGCGGCTTCGACGAGTTGCTGGTGCTCGGCGTAAAGGGCTCGCTTTCGCCACAGGAGACTGCGACGGAACTCAGCGGGCTCTTCGACGCGCATCATTTCGGCCGCGGTCTGGCCTTCCTGCGTCAGGGCACGCCAACCAACAACACGCAGCAGGCGCCGTCGGGATATCCGCCAACCGATGCGCACGGCGCCCACAGTCGCTCCGTGGAGCTCGACGAAGCGCGGTCGGTGGTGGGGAAGGACGGGGCGCGACTCGCGCGCGCGTTTGGCATGCCGCAGTCGGTGCTGACGGCGGTGGATCGGAGTGACGAAGACGAGCAAGCGGGCGCACGCGCGATGTGTGGCGCGCTGTGGCCGGCAACGTGGGGCTACTTCTTCGAGGAGCTGCTGCTCGAACCGGAACTGGATGTCGAGGTCGATCGCTTTCGCGACTACTTCATCGAACATGTGCGCGCGCGCGGCCACTACCCGGCGTTCCGCGTGGGTGGCACACCGTATGGCGTCGTGGTTGCCTCATCGCTCACGCGCTGGACCCAGCGCGGGAAGCGTGGCCTGCTCGAGTCGGCCATGCCCGACGATCTGCGTCGGTTGCGCGCGATCTGGTCGGAGTCGGTGTCACGTATTCCGCGTGTCGGCAAGAGCAACGATCCCGACAAGGACCTGCTCGAAGTATTGGAGATGGACGCGTCGGCGCGCGAGGTTCGTGTGCGCTCGGTGATGGGCCCGAACGCCTCGGCGAATATGGCCGCCTTTCTCGGATTCAATTGGGATGGCGCGCGTCGTCGACAGGCCGATCTTGCGAGACGGCTCGCGCAGCGACTCGGTCGTGCCGATGCGGGCGCGCCGCTGTTCACGCTGTCGTTCGGATCGCAGGCGCCGCCGTTCGCCAGCGGCTTCGTGGTGCCGAAGCAGAAGCTCGACCAACCCGAGCAACTGAGCGAGACGGAACCGCTCTCCTTCAACTACATCAAATGGCTGCGCGAGGCCGCACGTGTGGAGGATGTCAGGCAGGAGCGTCTTCCAGCCGGCGTCACGCCGCCGAACACGCTGCTCTATCTGTTGCTGCGGCACGCACTGCTCCGCGAGTCTGCGCGCAGCAGTGACGCCATTCTCGTCAACGAGGGATTGACGACGCGCGCCAATACACGCGATCGGGAGTTTGTCGGAGCGACGTTCGCTGCGACACCCGGTGCGGGCGGCGGCGCTGCGGTGAACAATGCGGCAGGCAACAATGCAGCGGTCAACAACGCAGGGGCCGCGGTCGCCGCGACAGCGACGATCTGGGATCGGATGTCGATCACGATTCCCACCGTTACTGGTCGAGCGACACTCGCCGAATTCGTGTGGTTGGATCTCGTGCGTCCGGAGACCCGACGGCTGCGCGAGTTTCGCGAGTACCTTCGCACCCTCGAATCGTTACCCACGGCGGAACTCGAGCGGTTGCTCACCGAGACGCTCGATGTCTGCTCGCATCGCCTCGATCCGTGGATCACATCGATGTTCAACGATCGTCTGACGGCGATGCGTGCGTCACAGCAGACGCCTGGGTCGGTACTTGGATCTTTCGGATGGGTCGTGGATCTGCGCGCAAAACCCTCGGTCACCACGCGTTCGGCACCGGTGCCTCTCCTCACGGACGGCGTGCGCGCGCGCCTGAAGCTGCGGGACGTGGCCGCGCTCGAGGAGCAGACGTCCACCGGTGGATTCACCCACGCGCCGTCGATGACGCATGCGGCGACCGCCGCCGTGCTGCGCAACGGATTCCTCTCGCGTCGGTCGGTGAACGATCAGCGCTACGGCATCGATCTATCGTCGGAACGTGTGCGTCGTGCGCGATGGGTGCTCGATGCGGTGCGCAATGGACAGGCACTATCGGCCGTGTTGGGATATCAGTTCGAACGTGCGCTGCATGACGCGCGGCTCGATGCATACAAGGAACCGTTTCGCCACGCCTTTCCTGTGGTGGCCGGCAAGCTCTCCCCCACGGCATCGGCAAACGGTGGAGAGCCCGCCGAGTCGGTTGAGGCCGTGGCCGCGCGCAATGTCGTGGATGGTCGCGCGCTGCATCTGGCGTGGCAGGCGAACACGATCGCGTGGGGCGCCGCGGGTCTTCCCACGCGACCGGGAGCCGATTTCACTCAGGTCGATACCATCCTTCGTGCCGTCGACGATACGGTCGACGCCATCGCCGATCTGCTGATGTCGGAGTCCGTTTA
>CAYWCJ010000094.1:0-13533 GCA_964456595.1 uncultured Gemmatimonas sp.
ATTGCACGCCACTCGGCACGCCACTCGGCACACGATTCACCGACGCCGGCGTCGGCGTCTGCGTCGGCGTCTGCGTCGGCGTCGGCGTCGGCGTCTGCGCCACACGATCGAATCGATACGTCTCACGCACCAGACCGTATGCCGCGGCGTGCGCCATCACGCGTGCGTCGTCGAGCGACACGATGTGTTTCGACACCAGCCGTGCCAGCCAGTTCGCATCGACTCGACGATTGAGGTCGTGACGTGCCGGAATTGAACAGAACGCGCGCGTATCGTCGTTGAAACCGGCGGTGTTCCACAGTCCGGCTGTTTCCGTCACGTTCTCGCGGAAGCGGATCATGCCCTGAATGGAATCATGGAACCACCACGGCGGACCGAGACGCAGGGCAGGATAGTGTCCGGCCAGCGGTGCCAGCTCGCGCGCGTACGTGGACTCGTCGAGCGTAAAGAGAACGAGTGTCAGTCCGGCGTCGTTGCCGTGCCGCTCGAGCAGGCCGCGCAGATTGCGCGTGTACTCGGTGGCCACCGGCATGTCCGCACCCTTGTCAGCGCCGAAACGCGACTGAATGCGCGCGTTATGATCGCGCAGCGACCCGGGATGCAGCTGCATCACCATGCCGTCGTCCACGGACATGCGCGCCATCTCGATCAGCAAGTGCGCCTCGAAGGCGCGCTGGTCTGCCGTCGTCGCGACGCCCGAGCGGGCACGGGTGAAGAGCGACTCCATCGCCGACGGTTCCAGCCACTCGGTGTACGGCTCCACCACCGCATGATCCGTCGCCGTCGCCCCCATGGACCGGAAGAATGCACGCCGATCGGCCAACGCAGCCACGAATGCCGAATAGCTGCCGATCTCCCGACCAACGCACTGCTCCAACGCCGTCAGCTCGTTGCACCAACCCGGCAGCGCAATGCGAAAGAGCGCGTCCGGACGAAAGGTCGGGATCACACGACCGCTCCAGCCGTCGTCGCGCATGCGCTGATGGTGCACCAGCGGATCGGTGGCCGCGTCGGTGGTGGCCAGCACCTCGATGCGAAACCGCTCGAACAGGGCGCGCGGCAGGAACTCGGGAGACGCCAACCGCTCGGCGATCGCGTGGTACACCCGCTGCGCCGTTCCGCCATTGAGCGGCGTGTCGATACCGAACACTTCGCCCAGCTCATATTCGAGCCAGGCACCGGTGGGCGTACCCAGAAAGAGGTAGTAATGCTCGGCGAACAGCTGCCAGATGCGGCGCGGGTCCCGCTCCACCGACGAGCCGTCGCGCGACGGAATGCCCAGAAACTCCAGTGGCACCCCCCGCGAGTACAGCATGCGGAAGATGTAGTGGTCCGGTGTGATGAGGAGGGCCGTCGGCTCGGGGAACGGCTGGTTCTCTGACAGGAGCGCCGGGTCCACATGCCCGTGCGGGCAGATCAGCGGAAGCGTGGCCGTTGCTTCATACAGCGTGCGCGCATGCCGGCGCACGGTCGGCTCGGCGTCAAAGAAGCGGTCCGGGGACAAGCGTCCAGCGGTGTGGTCGGACAAGAAACGGTCTCCAGAAACGCCGAACCGGGAGGGATGGGCAGCGCGGAATCTTTTGTTCGTGCTAGAAACAAATCATTCGTGAGTGTACCTTGATGCCACTTCCGCCGCAATATCGGGGCGCCGCGGACCCCTCCTGCGACGCAGACTGGTACAGCTCGCCGCCGTCCGACACACCTTCCCCCAGACTCCGCTCGCCCGTGAGGAAGATCGATACCCGCCGGTTCGTCCGGGCCACCCGGTCCACGCCGCGCGAGATCAATCGGCAGATCCTGCTCAACCTGGTGCGCGACCTTCAGCCGGTCTCGCGCGCCGACCTCGCCCGCCAGCTGCGCATCGGGCGCGGCATGGTGACGTCGTTGGTCGACGAGCTGCTGGAGGAGGAAGCCATCTATGAAGGAGAGACGGTAGAGGCCCCGCGCGGCCGCAAGCCGAAGATGCTCTTCGTGCGCACCCGCGACCGCCTCGTCATCGCCATCGACGTGCGCTTCAGCCGCACCTACATGATGCTCGGCGATTTCGCCGGCAATGCCGTGGCCACCGAGTCGTTCAACACCGTGGTGGAGCCGGCCGCCTTCATCGCCACCATCGTCGCGCGCATCGAACGACTGCTGCATGATCATCAAGCCAGCGGTCGCTGCGAGGGCATCGGGTTAGTGGTGCCGGGCATGGTGGACCAATCCAACGGGCGCATCCTCAATGCGCCGCAGCTTGGCTGGCGCGACGTGGACGTGCGCGACGCCATCGCCAGTGCGACGGGGCTCACGGTCCAGATCGAGAACGCCCCGATCGCCTGCGCGCTCGCCCACACCTGGCTCGGACAACGCGGCGGCGAAGGCGGCAGCGATTTCGCTTATATCACCGTCTCCGACGGCGTGGGTGTGGGCATCGTGGTCAACGGGCAGGTGGTGCGTGGCCATTCGCACACCGCCGGCGAGTTCGGCCACATCCCCCTCGATATGAACGGCCCAAAGTGCCTCTGTGGCAACCGTGGCTGCCTCGAAGCGCACACCTCCAACCTGGCCACGCTCTCCCGTTATCTCGGCCGAGAGCTTTCGGCGCCCGATACACGTGACCTGCTGCGCAACAGCGGGCTGACGATCGCCGATGTCATCTCCCGCGCCAGGCGCGACGACCCGCGCGCCATCCACGCACTCGATGAGACGGCACGCTTTCTCGGACACGGCATCGCCATGGTCATCAACGCGCTCAATCCCGCCCAGGTGATCGTGGGCGGCGAAATCACCGAAGCCTGGGATCGCCTTGAGCCGATCATCCGCGCCGTGATCGTGGAGCGCGCGCTCACCACCGCTTCTGCGCTGACGCCGATCATCGCCGAACCGGCCGGCATTTCGCCACGGTTGCGCGGCGCGACGGCGCTGGTGGCTGCTCCGCTCTTCGCGGCACCGCAGCTGGCCTGAACCGGCATCCGGCGACGGCGCGCACGTGACGACGCCCATTCGCGACGTCGATTCGTCCGCTATTTGAGACAGCCGGCGCGCTCAGGCGCGCGACGCGGCGCACACCGCATCGCGCATCACAAACCACTGCAACCACTTGACTCGCGCGATGCGGTCGGGTGCGGAGCCGACGGCGCGCGGCATCACTGATGCCATCCATACCTCCTGATCGCTCCCGCTTCCCGAGAGCCCTGCCGTTCCCGCCTCACCTCTCCATCAGGAGGAACCATGTCTCTGCTTCGTCGGTCCGTGGTCGCGCTGCCCTCATTCGCCGCCCTGCTCGCCTCGCACGCGAGCGTGGCCACTGCTCAGGCACCTGTCGCGGTTGCACGCGTTTCGTCCGTGCCCGATGCGCTTCCCAACACCGTTGCCACGGTCGCTCTCATTCCCGATCGTCGCTCCGCCGACCTGCCACTCTTTTCGTGGAGCGGCACCGTCGATCGCGAAGTGTTCATCGTCATGCGTGGTCGCGATGTCGACACGCGCGGTCGCGACGAGGACCTCCCCAGTCGAGTGCGTGTTGCCCGTGCACTGCCGCGCGGCCACGGCGAATTGCGCGTGAACGTCGAGGAAGGTCGTGGCAACGTCGGCGTGATTGAGCAGCCGTCGGCCCGCAACGGCTATCAGGCCGTGATTCGCATTCAGGACACACGCGGTGGTGCCGATCGCTATCGCCTGGCGGTCTACTGGGAAGGGAACGGACGACGCGATCGTGATGACGACTGGGGCCGCGACGATCGCAACCGCGATCGCGATCGCGACGACCGTGGTCGCAACGAGCGCGATGAGCGCGACCGTGGTGGCAACGGCGGCTACAATCCGAACGGACCGGATCGCGGCGCACTGCAGTGGCGCGGTCGCGTGGATGATGTCGTCGAGATCCGCGTGCAGGGTCGTCGGGTGGACTACATCACGCGTCGCGGTGCGCAGGTAACCGACGTGCGCGCCGACATCGACGGTGCGGGCTTGCCAAGGCGTGCGGTGGACGTCGTGACCTTCTCGCGCACCGGTCGCGGTGAGGTGCAGGTGGTGCAGCAGCCGAACGCGCGCAACAACTTTACAGCGGTGATTCGCGTGCATGACCCACGCGGTGGATCATCGATCTACGACTTCAGCGCGCGCTGGTAGAGATAAGCATCGCAAAAGGCCGTCGGGCGCAACGCTGCGCTCGACGGCTTGATCGTTTGTGCGGCCTGAGTGCGATTGGCATGAACAGCGACACGGAGAGACGCGGGAGAACGAATCGAGAACGACGAACAGCGACATTGAAAATCGCGGAAGAACGGTTTGAGAGAAACCAAGAGCGGAGTGCTGAAATTCCTGAATCGTCAAATTCTACCTCATTCGTACCGTACGCATTGCGCTTCCGTTCAGCCTGTTCCGGCTGTTCTCGGTGCTCGCTGTGTGCAGTTTGCGTTGCCAGCGTGCGCGCGGACCGTCGGCCGCCGAGTGGACCAATGGCTCCGCACGGTGTAGCGTTTGATTGCGGGCGGCTGACGGACAGGTGACGCTCGCCAGTAGCATACATCCGTGCTCACGACCCGATCTGTCGTAAGGAGTGCGGAGGTGCCGCCGGCGCCGACGATTTCGGGGCTGTTGGAGTGACGGCGGACACGTCTGCGCGTTTGTTCGTTGTGTGTGGATCGAACGGATTCTACCACGAGTAGTCATGCGAGTCGCCGCTCATCTCTCCTTCGCTGCTGTCGCGGTCGTACTGCGCGCCGCACCCGCGCTCGCGCAGTCGAGCATCGTCGGTACGGTCTTCGACTCGCTGCGCACGCGCGCGCCGTTGGCCAACGCGACCGTCGTGCTCGTCGAGAAGTCACGCTACGTCACCACCGACGCGCGTGGCCGTTTTCGCCTTGACAGTGTGCCCGACGGCCACTACACACTGGGCTTTGTGCATCCGATCCTCGATTCGCTCGAGCTGCAGTTGCCGGTGGTGCCGATCGAAATGGTCGGCGGTCGGCGGGTGGACGTAGCGCTGACGACGCCGAGTCCGGCCACGGCGTACGCGCGGCTCTGTCCCGGTCCGCGTGATGTGGAGACCGGCGTGATTGTCGGAGTCGTGCGCGATGTGGACGCACGTGCGCCGCTTGCCGACGTCGAGGTGAGCACCGCGTGGTCCGAGTTCACCGTCGCCACCGGTACGCGTAGGGCGCCGAGCGACGGGCAGCGACGGGTCGCCCAGACACGCACTGATGTGTCCGGACTTTTTCTGTTGTGCAACGTGCCCACCGACACACCCGTCGATGTGCGCTCTGTCGCGGGCACGTATGTGGGCGGACCGCTGCGGCTCGTAGTCGACGAGCGGCTGATCACGCGCGCCGACTTCGCCATCAGCCGGCAGGACGCTGCGGCGCGTGCCGTGTCGGGCACGGATGCCGACAGCGCGGCTCCGGCGAGGGGTACCGCCGTGTTGCGCGGGTTGGTGCGTCGCAGCGATGGTAGCGCTGCGCGCGAAGCGACCATCGCCGTGGTGGGTACCACGCGTGAGGTGCGGGTCGACAGCCTCGGAGCGTTCGTCCTGACCGGTATTCCGGCGGGGACACGCACCATCGAGGTACGCGGGATCGGCACCACGCCGTCGGTAGTATCGTTCGACTTTGCCACCAACGAGGTGCGCGTGGCGACACTGCGCATGGGGGAGCTCGCCCAGGCGCTGACGCCGATCAATGTGAACGCCGCGTCGGGGATGAAGTCGTTTGCAGACCAGTCGGGGTTCAGTGCGCGCCGCAAGACTGGGAGTGGCGCCTTTCGCACCGAACGCGAGATCGCTCTGCATCCATACGAGGATCTGACCGCCGTGCTGGCAACCATGCCACACGTACGCGTCGATCAGGGCACGACCGGCTTTCCGATGCCCTACTTCCGCGGCGGCGGTGGTCTGTGCATTCCCACGTACTTCGTGGATGGTGCGCACTTCCTCGTGAATGGTGCCTCGCCCAACGAGAAGGTGAAATATCCGTACACCGATCTCAGCGCGATCATCCGCCCCGAGCATATCAAGGCGATCGAAGTGTACTCGTCGCTGGGTGCCGTGCCGTTGCAGTTTGACCGGTCGTTCCTGGGCAGCTGCGGCGCGATCGTGATCTGGACGCATTGAGGAGCTCGGCCCTTTCAGCTCATCGGTTGTTCGCGCTTGACTTCGCCGCACCCAATCCGCCCATCGCGAGCCCTGCATCACGCGCCGCGCTCGGCGCAAGGTTGCGGGCGACAGAACACGTAGTCGGACGGCGAGCGGCACCGCGCGTCAATGCGGCGGGGTGGCGGACAACACGGCTGAAACTATCTGTCCGATGCGTCGTCGTGATGAATTGATTCGGCAGCTATCCGACTGAGCCTCGCAGCACCAGCTCATCCGGGCGAATCTGCACGCTCTCAGCTTTCCGCCTGTGCCTCGCGAGTTCTCCGATGTCGCTTGAGCTTCGGTACGTCCTCCGCTGACTGTGGCGCGCCAAAGGTTTCGCGATTGCGGTCGTACTCACACTCGGACTGGGGATCGGTGCCAACACCGCGATCTTCTCGGCTGTCCGCGGAGTGTTCTCACGTCCACTGCCGCATGTCGACGGTGATCGCCTCATGTACCTGGGCCACCTTACGGCGAATCAGGGACAGACCAGCGTGGCGTTCTCCGTGCCGGAGATCAACGACTTCCGCGAGCAGTCGCGCACGATGCAGCAGATCGCCGAGTATTCGCCGCTGACGCTGTCGCTGCTCGAAGCGACCGACGCCTCGCAGATCGATGTTGGACTCGTGACCGGCAACTATCTGAGCGTGATGGGACTTCGGCCGATTCATGGTCGCGGGTTCACACCGGGTGACGACGGTGCCGGCGCAGCACCGGTGATCCTGCTCGGAAACGCGTACTGGATGACGCATTTTTCGAGCGACCCGAAGGTCGTCGGACGCACGATGCAGATCGGCAAACGCTCGGTCGAGATTATTGGTGTGCTCGAGCCGGCGCCGTTCTTTCCCGGTCGCATCGATGCGCTGATGAACATGTCGATCAGCGAGCACCATGTGAGCGCGATGATGGTGCAGGGGCGGTCGCATCGTATGACGGAGATGATTGCGCGATTGGCTCCCGGGTCGACCGTCGAGCAGGCTCGCGCGGAAATCGCGGGGATCACCGAGCGCAGAAACGCGCAGTATCCGGAGTCGTACGAAAAGGCCGCCGGTTACACCGTGGAGCTGACGCCCTTCAAGGAAATTCTCGGGCGCGACGCTCGGCTGATGTTGTGGATGCTGATGGGAGTCGCCGCGCTCGTACTGGTCATCGCGTGCGCGAATGTGGCGAACCTGACGCTCATGCGCGGTGTGCGTCGTGAGCACGAGATGACGGTACGTGCGGCACTTGGCGCGGGCGCCGCGAGACTGCGCAAGCTGATGCTGGTCGAGAACCTCGTGCTTGCGGGCGCTGGCGCTGCGCTCGGATTGCTGGTGGCCATCGCAGGCGTCGGCACGTTGTCACGATTCGTCGCGCGATTCTCACCGCGCGCTGATGAAATCCATGTGGACTGGATGGTGTTGGCATTCACCGCCCTGCTGGCCGTGATCATCGCATTCGTGTTGTCCTTTGCGCCGCGCGCAGGCTCCGGGCATTCTCTCAGCGCCGGGTTGGCCGCGGGCAGTGTGAAGACCACTGGCAGCTCGCGTCGCAAGCGGTTGCAGCAGGCGCTCATGATCGTGCAGCTGGCCATGTCGGTGGTGCTGTTGTCCGGTGCGGGACTGTTGGTGCGCTCGATGCAACGTCTGGCGGCGGTCGATCCGGGGCTCAATCCCAAGAACGTGCTGACGATGGAAGTGCCGCTCGACTTCACGGCGACCACGGACTTCGCGAAGGCCGGTCAGCGCTACGAGGAGATGCAGCGGCAGCTCTCGACACTGCCCGGTGTCGAGATTGTTGGACTGGGTTCCACGATACCGTTACGCGCGAGCCAGATCCTGTTGGAGGTCAAAGCCGAGGCGCGCCCGATCGAGAATGGTGCCACGCCGTCCGCCGAGTATCGCACGGCCGATCCCGGATACTTTCGCGCCGGCGGTATTCCGTTGCTCAAGGGCCGCGAGTTCACCGCGGGCGACCTGTCGACGACTCCCAAGGTGGCAATCCTGAACAAGACGCTGGCCGACCGACCCTTTCCCGACGTCGATCCCATTGGTCGTCGTGTTGCGTGGACCGGCGATGTGCTGCGCTTCATCGGGATCCCGGAGAACGATTGGCGCACCGTGGTTGGCGTGGTGAACGACGCGAAGGACGGCGGCCTCGATGCCAAGCCAATGTCTGTCGCGTTTCTTCCGGTGGCGCAGGCTGAGTTCCCGCCGGGAGGCCTCGTGATTCGCACCACGGTCAATCCTGCGGGATTGTCCACGGCGGCGCGCGCGATCGTTCGGTCGGTCGCGCCGGATCAACCGATCGAGAACGTCATGATGGCGCTTGGCGCCGCACCGTCGCGGGTAACGGCGATGATTCTCAGGAAGGTGGGCTCCTGGTGGGGCTCGGACTCGCGGTGGGTATCGCGGGTTCGCTGGCGCTGTCGCGCTCTATCGAGGGCTGCTGTTCGGCGTCGCTTCGCGCGATCCCTTCACGTTGGTCGTCGTCGCAGTGACGATGAGCGTGATCGGCCTGGCGGCGTGCTGGCTACCCGCCGCGCGAGCAAGCCGGATCGATCCGAGCGAGGCGTTGCGGTCGAGTTGACGAGGAGACGGTGGCCGCGGCGCAGCGGCTTTCTCAAGTCCGATGAACCGCCTCGGCGAGTGCTCGGAGTTCATGCACAAACACGCAATCAACGAAAAAAGGCCGCCCTGCAGAGGACGGCCTTTTTCACGGAGAGGCGCCGATCGGAGTCGAACCGATGCATGGCGGATTTGCAGTCCACTGCCTTACCACTTGGCTACGGCGCCCTGGTCGGGCATGCGCATGTTACCCGGTTCACTCACCGGCGACAATACCAGTGCGCGCATCGCTGAGGTTCGACGATCATATCCACCACCGTCATCGCATCGGTCTAAGCCAGCCGCGGCGCTCTCGTTGACTCCTAGCGCTCAGCTTGACGAATACTGTTGCAACGTGTATATATCTCAGTTATGAGCATGAATGAAGCATCCACCGGCATTCGGTCGGGAAAGTTGTCAGATGCGGCGAGCGCGGTCCGTGTGCTTCGCTCCGCTTCGGCTCATGTCGAGCACCTGCTCGCGCGCGCGCTCGAACCGCACGACCTCACGTCCGCTCAGTATTTCGTGCTTGAAGTGATGGATGAGGTAAAGGACAAGGAGGAGGCGATCGCCTGCAGTGAGCTGGGTCGCCGCTTGTCTGGACCATCGCCCGACGTCACCAGATTGCTGGACAGGCTTGAAAGTGGCGGCTTGGTGGCGCGTTTCCGCGATCAAAAGGATCGCCGGGTCGTGCACACGCGCATCACGCCGTCCGGCGTCGGCGCGCTCGAAGGCGCCCGCGCGGACGTGCAGCGCGCCGAAGAGCAGGCCATGGCGGATCTCCCGCCGGAGTCGCGACGACTTCTGGCCTCGCTCCTCAGCGATGTGCAGCGCCGTTGCCCAGGAAGCTGAAACTTTTACGCACTGATAGTTGTTTCAACGAAAACAGTTACACCAACAGGAGATCACTGAGATGCTTGCTTCCGACAGCGCCGCCGCTGCTATCCGCCCCGCCAATCTGACGGGGGAGTTCTCGATCACCGCTGAACAGGCGGCAGTCTCACGGCGTTCGGTGCGGAGCTACCTGCCGACTCCTGTTTCCGACGAGCAGATCGAGGAGTTGCTCCGCCTCACCGGGCGCGCGCCGTCCGCGTTCAACGTCCAGCCGTGGCGGTTTGTCGTCGTCCGCGACGCTGACCTCAAAGAGAAGCTTTCGGCGGCGGCGTACGGACAGAAACAGCGGATCAGCGCGCCCGTGGTGCTGGCGCTCTATTCCGACATGGAGAACGCGCTGGACACCGTCGAGGAGATCGTCAATCCGGCATTGCCCGCCGAGAAGTTCGCGGAGACGTTGGCGATGCTGCGGCGCACGTTTGGCGGGATGACGCCGGAATCGCGCGCCACATGGGGGAACGCGCAAGCCAACATCGCGCTTGGGTATTTGTTGCTCCTGTCGAAGACGCTCGGCCTCGACACCTCACCGATGCTCGGATTCCAGCCCGATCAGGTGAAGTCGTTGCTCGGCATTCCGGCGTCAGCGACGATCACGGCGCTGGTTGCTCTCGGGCACGGCGCGGAAGAAGGTTTCGTTTCTCATCGCCACCAGACATCGCGGATCGCAACGTTCCGCTGATCTCGGAGGCGTCCACCGGGTTCCGGTCTCCATGACCTCCGCGCGCCTCCCGTTGTTTCCGCTTGGCCTGGTGCTCTTTCCGGGCGTCTCCGTTCCACTGCACCTGTTCGAGCCACGTTATCGTCAGCTGCTGACCGATGTGCGCGAAACGGACAGGCGCTTTGGCATTGTCTGTGGAATCAGCGGCGTGCATGAGACGGAGCTGCCCGCCGGTAGAGTCGGCTGTGTGGCCGAAGTGACCGAGATGGAGATGCTTCCCGATGGTCGTTTCAACATCGTGGTGATCGGCCGCGAGCGCTTCGCCTTGCAGCAGATCCATGTCAACGACGCACCGTACCTCGTGGCCGACGTGCTGGCGCTGCGCGACACGACGGATCAGTCCGCGGTGATGCTTGCGGTGCTCGCCGACGATGTCACGACACACTTTCAACGCGTGGTGCGTGCGGTGCGCACACTGAATGACGACAACGAGTCGGCAACGCCAGCGATTCCGGAAGATCCAGCGCAACTCGCGTGGTCCGTCGCGTCGATGATCGACGTGGATCTCGAACAGCGGCAGCGACTGCTCGCCGAACGGTCTCCAGCGTCACGATTGGAGCAGGTCAATGCCGTACTGCGCAATGCGTTGCCGGATCTGGAGCTGCGCGCGGCAATGCATGCGCGGTAGGGTCTGCAGCGCTGCAACTGCAACTGCAACAGCAACTGCAACAGCGACTGACTATCACGGAGAGAAACGGATGAACTGCTCAGATTTCTTGGATACTACAACAGCAACAAATAACTGACTGACGCGGATGAACGCGGATAGAAGCTATGATCTCGCGGATACTGCGAACCAAATGAATGAAAAGCAGAATCCGCGCAATCCGCGTCGTTTCCGCGTTCATCCGCGTCAGTCAGTGGCTGTTGGTCGTATCCCAGTGCTCCCAGTTCAATCCGTTGCTCTCCGTGATAGTCAGTCGCTTGTCCCGTGGGCTGCGTCGATCCTGTCCCTCGCGCGCCTCACGTGCCGATGCGCGACAATCGGGGCCGGCGCAGTGATCGGGCGCCAAGCACGATGGCCAGCACGAACACGCTCGCCGCGCCGATCAGCGATGCAGTCAGCGATGGACCGCCAACGAGCACGCCTTCCTTCGCGTCGGTGAGGGACGCCGCAACGGCGAGGGTCCACTGGCGAACGCTGAGATAGTGAATCGCGGGAAAGGTGGTGCTGAGCACTCCTTCCCAGAGCAGTATGTAGAGCAACCCGCCCACCAGCGCGCGTCGCGTGGTCAGTGCGAGCAAGGTGAACAATGACGCGTACGCCGCGCCGCCAAGGACAACCGCGAGCGTGAACGCGCGCGTTACTCCCTGCGGATCGTCGAACCCGGTGACAATGATGCCGGTACCCGACACCGCAATGGCGGACAGGAACGCCGTGCCCACGGCGGCAAAGAGCACGCGCACCGTGGTGATCCACCAGCGCGGCGTGGTCGTCGTCACCAGGTAGAGAAGCGTGCCGTCCTCCGCCTCGGCACTGAAGGCGCTCGTACCAAGCATGAGGGCGAAGATGGGCGTCGCGAGCGCACACACGAGCTGATCGTAGCGCTGCACCAGGAACGACACCGGATCACCGGACAACGCGCCACGTGACGCAAACACCAGCGCGAACAGCATCGGGAGCAGCAACAACGCCATCATCGCGACCAGCAGCACCGGCGTGACGGTCCGGGCCCACGACAGCCGCACGAGCACCGACGCGGTGCGCGCAAGGGACACGGGACCCAGCGGTGTGCGCGTCGCGTGCTGCGTCGCGTGCTGCGTCGCGTTCATCATTGGGTCGCTCATCGCGCCACCAGATACGCGAACACATGCTCCAGCGATTCGTCGGTGGCTTCTACTTCGAACAGCGTCAGCTGGCCATGCTGCGCCGCTGGCGCGACGGCGCGCGCGAACGCGGCGTAGTCCGTCGTGCGCACCACCACGCCTTCCGACGACAGTTCCACGCTCAGCACACTCGGCACCTGCATCAACAGCGAAGCCAGTGTGCGATCGTTGCTCGAGCGCACGCGAACCGTGTGCGGTTGGTCGGTCATCAGGCGGCGCAGCGTGCGATAGTCGCCACTCGCCGCCAATCGACCGGAGAGCATCACCAGAATCCGGTTCGCAACCCCTTCGATCTCCTCGAGAATGTGCGAACTGAGGAGCACCGCAGTGCCCTCCGCCACGCGCTCCTCGAGCAATCGCATCATGTGTACGCGCTGTCGCGGGTCGAGCCCGTTGAACGGCTCGTCGAGTAGCACGAGCGACGGCTCATGCACCAACGCCGCCGCAAGCTTGGCTCGCTGACGCATCCCTTTGCTGAAACCACCGACCTTCCGATCAGCCACCGTGTCCAGCTCCACCAGCGCCAACGCGCGATCGACGGCACCGCGTACATCGCGCACGCCAAGCATCGCCGCGCGCGCAGCCACAAACGCCCGCGCACTCATCATCGCCGGCAGCGCCTCACGCTCGGGCACCAGCGCGACATGACGATAGACCGACGGTCCATTGGTGGGCGGGGCACCGTAGACACGCACCGCACCGCTCGCCGGCACGAGCAATCCCGCCGCGAGCTGCAGCAGTGTGCTCTTTCCGGCACCGTTGGGTCCGAGCAACCCGGTGATGCCGGTGCCCACGGTGCACGAGATGTCGTTCACGGCGACCACGTCACCGTACCAGTGCGACACGTGCTCGAACTCGAGCGCGGTGTCCGCACGCGCAGTCGAGGTGCTCATACGACCATCCGCCGCACCCGCCAGTGCAGCATGGCAGCACCAGTCATTCCGATGGCCACGAGTGCCGACGCATACACCCACACGGAGGCCGGCGGTTCGAGTTCCATCCCGCGCGTCGTTTCCGCGAACAGCAGGTACGCCGTCACGCCCAACGCGCGCAGTGGATTGAGCAGCTGCGCCACCAGCGACGACGCATCGGTGAGATCGTCGAGCCCACTCGAGATCGCGATGGCGACGAGAAATACACCGATGATGGACGCGGTGGCATAGGCGCGACGCGATGTGAGCGACGCGAACGCAGCGCCCACCCCGCCGATGGTGATCGAGGTCAGCGCCGACTGCAGCAGCATCGGCCAGATGCGCGTGCCCATCTGTTCGAAGACGGTCGCCGGATCCTTGGCCGCACCGATCTCGCCGATGTACAGCAGCAGCAGCGGTGCCAACGCGATCACGAAGAGCGCCGTCGTGATCGCGGCGAGTCTCGCCCACGCATATGACGCT
>CAYWCJ010000095.1:0-13493 GCA_964456595.1 uncultured Gemmatimonas sp.
CCACCACCGCGCATCCCACTTCGCCCCACCGACCGTCGGCGACTCCGATCACCGATGCTTCGCGCACGCCCTCGCAGTCGAGCAGTGCTGCTTCCACCTCGCCGGGAAATACATTCTCGCCGCCCGAGATGAACATCTCCTTTCGACGTCCGCAGATCGTGTAGACGCCGAGGACATCCCGGTGCGCCAGGTCGCCCGTCCGCAGCCATCCATCGGGCGTCATGACGTCGGCAGTCTTCTGCGGCGCGCGAAAGTAGCCACCAAACAGCTGCGGCCCCCGGAGTTCAAGCTCGCCAACGGTGTCGTCGCCAACGAGCGCACCGTCGTCTCCGCGCAATCGCATCTGCAGCATCGGCACCGGCCACCCGACGCTCCCGTTGCACAGAACCGAGGTCTCGTCATTGGTGCCAAAGCAGTTCGGACCACATTCGGTCAGACCATAGCCTTCGCGAATGCGATAGCCCGCCGCGCGTACATCGTCCTTGATGCGTTGCGGACACGGGGCGCCACCGGCGATGAACCAGCGCAGCTTGGGCAGCGGTGTTCCCCACTTCGGAGACTCCCGAAGCATCGCCAGTTGCGTTGGTACACCAAAGGTCACCGTCACACCGTACTCCGTCAGTGTCTCGAAGTAGCGTGCTGCATCAAAACTCTCGATCATCACCACCGTTCCGCCGCGATAGAGCAGCGGCGTGGTGAAAACATTCCATCCACCGGTGTGAAAGAATGGAGTTGCCGCCGGTCCCACATCCTCCGCGCCGAGTGCCCACGCAGTAGTGGTGGCGATCGCGTTGGCCAGCAGCTGCCGATGCGGAATGATCACGCCCTTTGGCGCGCCCGTGCTGCCCGATGTGTAGAGCAACAACACCGCGTCGTTGGTCGTGCGCTCGACCACGAACCTATCGACCTTGGTCGTCGGCGTTATCTCCACCCGTCGTGACGCGTCGTCTAGATCGACCCATCGTGACTCCGCGGCGCCCGACACGGCGGCATCTGCGTGCGACGCGGACATGGACATGGACATGTATATGGACATGGACATGGACAATGCCTCTGTCGTCACATCGCGCCACCGCTGCTCGCCAAGTACCAGCATCGGCTCGGCGTCCGCAAGCACGCGAGACAGCTCGGCGGCGGCCAACCGCCAGTTGAGCGGCACGAGCACAGCGCCCAGTCGAATGCAGGCGAACAAGAGTGCGATGAACTCGACGCGATTCTGCGCCATGACGGCGACGCGATCGCCAGCACGTGCGCCGTGCGCATGGAGATACTGCGCCCACGCATCGGCCGAGACGTTGAGTGAGGCGTAGCTGTACCGGGCACCAGTACGCGAATCGATGACCGCCGTGCGCTTGCCATCGACGCGCCCCCACCAGGACAGCGGATCGAACAGCGCCTCCTGAACAAGCAGATCGCCGAACTGTTGCGTCGACATGTCAGCGCTCACCGTCACTCAGCGCGACGCGGTTCGCGCGTGCGCTGCGCAGAACGCTGCGATCAGCCGACTCGCATCCGGGCCCTTGGCATCGGTAAACGTGCCCGCCGTCGACCCCCCCGACCATGCGTGTCCGAGATCCTCGATGCGAATCAGTGTCACGCGCGCGCTTCCCTTGCTGTCACGCCACGAGCGTTCGTTGACGGTATAGCCGTTGTCCGAGCGCGTTGCCGCAGCCGCGTCGGCGAGGAGTGCGGGCTCGCCGTTGCGTGCGCGGAGCGCGTCGTGCACCCCCACCCACTGGGTTGCCAGATCGTCCGCGTTCTTCGCGTTCACGACGGCATCGCGCCCGCCGTGAAGGACGAGCGTCGGTACTGCGCGTGCCGTGCTCCCCATCGCGGCGATCATCATCTGCGATGTAGGCAGCCCGTCCCCGCCGCCCTTTTGCATGACCGTCAGCGCGCGCACAACATCCGTTGCCGCACGCCAGCCGATGCCTGATGCACTGGTGAGTGTTGCGAATTGCTGTGGGTAGGCGACCGCCGTCAGCGTGGCCATCGCCGCGCCAGCGGAGACGCCCACCAGATGTACGCGTGCGGCATCGATGGCGTACTTCCGTGCAATCTCGTTCACCATGCCGGCGATCAGCGAGGGCTCACCATGGCCATGCATCTGATGCGCGGCGTCAAACCAGTTCCAGCAACTGCGCGCATTCGCTTTGGCGAGCTGCTCAGGATAGAGCACGAAATACCCCTGCTCTTCCGCGACAACGTCCATGCGCGAACCAGCAGCGAAATCGTTGGCGCTCTGCGTGCAGCCGTGCAACATCACAAGCAACATCGACGGCATCGCGTTGGTGGCGCGCGACGGAACGAACAGTCGCCACGGCCGCGTGCCCTCGCTGCTCGTGTACTCGCCGCGCACGACCTCGCTGTTCGTGCCGTCAGACGCATCACGCATTGACTGCTCCTGCATTGGTGTTCGCGACGGATAACGCGTGGGCGACTGCGCTGCGCCGCCAGCGGGAGCGATACTTACCCCCGCCAGCAGCAACCGACATCCCCACGCCTTCCACGGCGTCATGTGCAAGTGACGGTGCGAATTCATGGGGGCGTCGGAGTTGAAGAGGATCAGCGGTCGAACCGAATGCCCAGAAACGCCATGGAACCAAGGGCCGGCATGTTGAGCAGTTCGATGTGCTCGCGGCCGAGACCGCAGCCCCATCCCCTGTTGTATGTCGAAGGGCGCCCGGCCGCGAGCCACGCAGGCTGATCCGTCGTTCCACTCGTGCAGGCAAAAAGGTTCTGCATCGAGAAGTTGATCGTGGTGCCCTTGTTCAGCTGACGCCCGATGTTGAAGTCGAAGGCCACAAGACCAGGGATGCGCCCGTTGTGTGAACCCGAGAGGAACTGGTAATCCTTGACAAATCGCAGCACGAATCCGCCGAAGCCGGCATAGGGCAGGTTACGCGCGTCCATACCGATCGTCGCCTTGGCCGTCGGGCTGTTGAGCGCCGTGGCCTCCACGGGATCGCCAACCTTCTGGATGATCGAGTCGAGCTTGAGCACGCTGAACGTACCCGACGCGTTGACCTTGCTCGTGACGACGTAGCGCAACCCGGCGTCGATTCCGCTCAGCGTGGCCTTGCCAAGATTGTAGTAGGTCAACGCGATCTGCTCAGCGCCTTGCGCGTTCACGTACTTGGTGTCGGTCCTGGTATTGTACGCGAAGCTTCCAGCAAACGGATTCGCCACCACCACGAGCGGACTGAGGAACGACTTGTAGTCGGCCACATAGCCCGCGACATCGACGTACAGGCGATCCTTGAACACACCCTTGTAGCCGATTTCCAATGTGTTGTTCACCTCGGGCACCACGGGCGCGAACGTGCGCAGCACCGTACCCGCCGCATTCTTGATCGTCGTGCCGTCCTTGTTGCCAAAGACGCCCACGCTGGGGTTGAAGTCGCGGAAGAAAAAGTTCGTTTGCAGAATCGACGGCGACTTGAAGGCGCGGTTGAACGTCAAGCGGAACGTCTGGTTCTCATCCGGCGACACGACCAGCGCCGCCTTCGGACTGAACTGCGGCTCGTAAAACTCCGGATTATCGTAGCGCGCACCGAATATCACCTTCACCTGCTGATTGATCTGCGTTTCGGTTTGTGCGTAGACACCCACCTGATCGAGAATGATGTCTTCCTTGGTCAGTGCGTCGGTCAGCCACACTTCCTTCGAACTCACCTGATCGCGTCGCACCTGCACACCGCCAATGATGCGCGTATTGAAGAGCATCGGCACCGTCGTGTTGTACTGCACCTCACCCGCCATCAAGCGGCCATCGGCCGGAAACGACGAGATCTTCCGCACCGAGTCATCGCTCAGTGCCGCCAGACGCGGCGCCAGACGATTGGTGGAGTATCCGTTGAGCGCAAACGTCTGGCCGGACAGCGAACGCGTTGCGTACCCCTGCGCGAACCAGTGGTCAGAAGTGAAACGCACCTGCTGATTCCAGTATCCCCAGTTCTTGAGCTGATTGCGACCGGCGCTCGTGATGCCGATCCCGTTGCTGCGACTGGCTCCGCCCTGATACTCGAGGCGCGCGCCCTTGTCGAAGTAGTACACCAGCGCGCCACTCGCGCGACGATAGCTGGTGCCCCAATCCGGAGAGATTTCGGGTGAAGCGATGGTACGCGGGGCGACGGGCGCGTAGTTGTTCACGTTCTGCCAGTCACGTGCATCCAGCGCTTCGCCGGTGATCTTGTAGCCGATCTTCCCCCATACACCAGCGTAGCGCGCCTGCACGTTCGAGTAGCTCACGTGCCCGGGGCGATTGGTGTACGTGTCGGTGAGCGCACCACCGTTCGATCCCACCGACGCTTCCATGGTCAAGCCCTGATACTGCTTGGGATCCTTGCTGAGCAACGTCACCACCCCATTCGACGCGTCGGGACCATACAACGCAGCGCCAGGCCCGATGAGCACTTCGATACCGGCGATGTCCACCTTGGGAATCGTGGTGAAGACACCGACCGGCAAGCCGTTCTCCGGCAGCACCGCGATACGATTGTCTTCCATCTGCAACATGCGGTTGTTGAAGGCACTGTTGAATCCGCGCGCATTGATGCCCGCCGCCGCGACGCCAGTCTGGAAGAAGTCAACGCCCTTCAGTTCCTTGAGTGCGCCGGTGAACGAGTTGCCCACGGTGAAGCGAATCTGCTCTGCGTCGATGCGCGTGATCGTGGCGGGCGCATCCGTGATCTTCTCCACACGCCGTGACGCGGACACGACGTAGCCACCCAGCTGCAGCGCCGTGGCCTGCAACACGACGTCGAGTGTCGCTTCGGCGCCGTCCGTAACGCTCACGTTCTCGTATAGTCGCGCCTTCGCACCGATGCGCTGCACGCGCACGGTGTAGCTGCCGACCGGGATGCCGCCGACGCGATAGCGACCATCCATCCCCGTCGTGCTGCCAAAGCGCGTACCGATGAGCGTGACCTGCGTGCCGGGCAGCGGCACTTTCGCGCTGTCGGTCACCAGGCCGGCGAGTGCGCCAGTCTGTGCATGCGCGAACGCTGGCACGGCGAGCATCGGCAATAGTGCAAGCGACAGCACCAGCTGGCGACCACGATGAACAGCCCGATCCAGCAGGCGATTCGACGTGGAGGTCGTGCGGCGGTCAGTGGACGACATGCGGACTCCTCCTGAGGTGGTTCGACGGAAAGACACGGTGGGGATCTTCAGAGGGGATGTTGGTGGGTCTCGGAGCGCGCCAACGAGGTCGGGCGGCGGCATCGACGCGCGGAGGAGATCGGCGGGTGTCGTCAGTCAGCCCTCCTTCGGCAGGAGCACCATCGCTTCACCATCGAGCACGAGTTCATCGCGCTGGTTGCGACACGTGGTCGCCAGTCGCACGCGGCGCTTACCCTCGATGATTTCCACGATCTCGACACGCGTGGTGATCGTGTCACCGATGCGCACCGGACGCACGAAGCGCAGTGACTGCGACAGGTAGATCGTACCGGGACCGGGCAACTGCGACGCGAGAATGGCCGAGATGAAGCCGCCGGTCAGCATGCCATGCGCGATGCGTCCGCCGAACCTGCTGGCGGTGGCGAATGCGTCATCGACGTGCACCGGATTGAGATCGCCGGTGATGGCGGCGTACAGCACGACGTCGGTGTCAGACACCACTCGCGACGACGTGGCGAACTGTCCGACGACGAGCAAGAGCAGTGCATCCCTTGCGGATTCGGTCATACGGAACTCCCGGTGTACAGCCGGTCGAAGGTGTCGGCGAATCTCGTCGTGATTGCGATTCGCAGGAGCTTGAGCGTTGGCGTCAGTTCGCCGCTCTCCTGCGAGAACTCGTCGGCCGTGACGGCGAAGGCCTGCACGCGATCAGTACGCGCGAGCGTGCTGTTGACGGTGTCCATAGCGTCCTGCAGGCGCCCGCGCAGCAACGCGTCGTGCGCCAACGCAGGCCACGTCGCGTCGATCTGCTCCTGACGCGCCCATGCCTCCACGACGTCACGTCGCAACGACAGCAGCGCCACCAGATACTTCCGCCCCTCGCCGAACAACACGCCATGCGCAATGAACGGCGATGCCGCCAGCGCCGCCTCGATCGGAATGGGCGCAATCTTGCGACCGTTCGACAGTGCGATGAGCTCCTTCACGCGCCCGGTGATTCGCAGAGCCCCGCTCGCTTCCACGTCAGCGCGATCGCCGGTGCGCAGCCAGACACCGTCCGCGGTAAACGCCACACGCGTGGCCTCGGGCTGCTGCCAATAGCCATCGAAGGTGAGTGCACTGCGTTGCACCAGCAGCTCGCCATCATGCGCGAGTCGCACTACGGTTCCGGACATCGGCGTACCCACCGTATCGAAGCGCAACTGCGCAGGACGATTCATCGCCACGCACAGGTGCTCCGTCTGCCCATACGCGCCGAGTATCGGTAGGCCGAGCGAATTCAGCTCCTCAGCGACGCGTCGTGGCAGCGCTGCACCGCCGGACGTTGCCATGCGACAGTGCGTGCCAATTCTTTCCGTAATGGCGTCGTGCGGATCACGGCCATCACGACGCGCGACATCCGCTGCTTCGTAGAGCCGCTCGAACAAACGCGGCAGTCCGCCAAGGAATGTCGGCTGAAACACCGATGCGACGCGAAAGACATCGGCAGGATCCTCGATGAGCGCGGAGCGCATGCCAAGCAGGATACGCGTGCTCTGACCGAAGACACGCTCAGCGGCGTGCGAGAACGGGAGAAAGGAGAGCGTGCGGTCCGCTGCAGTCAGAGACAGCGCGGAGGCAATCGATGCGGCGGACGCCGCGAGATAGCGATGCGAGATGCACGCGCCCTTGGGCTCTCCGGTGGACCCCGAGGTGTAGATCAGCGCCGCCAGCGCATCGATGGTGATGCTCTTCGTTCGCTGCTCGAGCTGCCACTGAAGATCGGCATCGCTGGCAAGCCGCGCCGCGCCCTCGGCGCGCCAGGCGTCGTAATGGGCAAGGCGCGGTGACGCCGAGTGGCCGTGCATCGACGCGGTCCAGTCGGCGTCGGCGATATCGCAGACCACGAGTCCCGCATTACCGGTACGCGTGAACGTGCTCTGCACGACCGCCGCGTGTGCGAGAGAGTCCACGAGCACCACCCTCGCGCCGGAGTCGCGCAACAACGACTCCACCTGCACGGGTGCGCTGGTCGGGTAGATCCCGACACCGATCGCACCGATCATCTGGATTGCCATGTCCGCGACAGGCCAGAGGGGACGATTGCGCGCCAGCACCGCGACCCGATCGCCCGGCGCGACTCCGCTGGTGAGCAACGCCGCCGCCACCGCGCGGGCCTCATCGCCCCACGCGCGCCATGTGATCGTGGAAGTCGCCGCGCCCGCTCCCGGCGGATACACGTCGAACGCGATGCTCTCTGCCTGGGACCGCACGCGTTCGAGGAACAGATGCACCAGCGGCCGCAACGAGTCCACGTCGGTGGCGTCCATCGCGATCGGCGGCGGCGCGGTGTGCATCACGCGACGTCCGGAGCCGCGACGGGAGCAGCGCCCCTCACGTCGGCCGCGACAGGATTCGCCGAACGCCAGCGCATGGCAACCGATCCCATCGCCAATCCCGCACCTGAACCCGTGAACACAATCAGTTGTCCGTCCTGCACACGACCGCTGCGGACCGCATCGTCGAGCGCCATAGGCAGGCACGCCGACCCGGTGTATCCCCACTTGTGCATGATCGTGTGCGCGCGCGACATCGGCAGATCGAGTCCGCGCATGACGATCTCGATCGTGGAGCGATTCACCTGCGTCCACAACCACAGGTCCACCTCGGACGGCTGCGCCCCGGCGCGCGAGAGCACCGACTGCACGATGCGCGGCCACCCGTCCTCGTTCACCGACGCGGGATACTTCTCCACGAAGCGAAGATGCTGCTGCACATCTTCGGTGAGGATCGCGTGCGTGATCGGCGTTCGCGTTCCCCCCGCGAACACACCCATGCCACGGCAGTACCGACCGTCCGCGAAAAGTTCGGAGGACAGAATGCCGGACATCTCGCTCACCTCGACGACCGCCGCACCCGCGCCGTCGGCAAAGATGGTCAGGGTTTTCTTGTCGCGATGGTTGAGATACTTGGACATCGCGTACGCGCCGACCACCAGCACCTTGCGATATCGCTCATCGGCGCGGATGTACTTCCACGCCACGTCGAGTGCCGTGACGAATCCGGCGCAGCCGGCGTTGAGGTCGAAGGTGCCGGCGTTCACCACGCCAAGACGCCCGTGCAGCACCGAGGCGGTCGAGGGAGCGATGTACTCGGGGGTGTCCGTGGCGACGATCAGCAAGTCGATGGAGTCGGCTGCCGCGCCCGCTGCCGCCATCGCGCGACGCGCCGCGGCCTCCGCCAGATCGGCGGTCGATTCCTCCGCTCCACACCAGTGTCGCGTGTCGATCCCGAGTGTACCGGAGACAAATGGCGCGATATCCTCGCGCAGCATCTCCGATAGCTCAGCGTTGGTGACGACGCGTGCGGGAACGTGACTGCCGGTACCGGTGATGATCGCTTCGCGCATCGGTGTCATGACGCAACCCGCGGTGATGGCGCCACGCCCGACGAGCCGCGGGCGATGAACCGCACCGGAAGCAGTCGCGTGGCGTTGACCCGTTGTGGCGTCTGTTCGATGAGTTGCACAAGCAGGCGCGCCGCTCGCGCGCCCAGCTCGCGTGCGGGAATGGCGACCGTGGAGAGTTCGGGCGTGACGTAACGCGCGAGTTCAATGTCGTCACAGCCAACGAGCGAGATGTCAGCGGGCAAGTGAAGCCCGGCAGTGAGACACTGCTTCACCGCGCCGATGGCCATCAGATCGTTGGCACAGAAGACGGCGGTTGGCGGCGCTGACACGAGCAGCTGCCGCATGGCGTCGCGACCGCCGGTCACGGTCGCCGAGGCGCGACGCAGCCGATGCGAGGCGAGAGACAGCCCCGCCTCGCGCAGTCGCATGACGAAGCCACGCTCACGCATGCGAAAGGCGTGCACGTCGGACGCGGGCCCGATGTAGCCCAGCTCGCGATGCTCCAGTGCAAGCAGATGTTCCGCCGCGAGCCGACCCGCCGCGATCGCATCGGTGGCGATACCAGGCCAGCGCTCGGACGGCTCATCGATCAGCACGACGTTGACGCCCGTCAGTGCGTCCGGCGGCAAGGATGCGGCCCCAACCGCATCGAGCAGCACCCCGTCGATCTGGCGCGCGCGCAGCGTCTCGAGATGTTGCATGACGGTGCGCGCCGATTGATCGCACAGCAGCACGGCGTACCCGGCCTCCGCCGCGACGCGTTGCGCCCCGGTCACGACGTCGGCGACAAACGGGTTCCGCACGTCGGGGACGATGACGCCCAGCGCGAACGAGCGTCGCCGCGCCAGCGAGCGCGCGACCACGTTGGGCTTGTAGCCCAGGTCGGCGGCGGCATCGAGAACGCGCTGCCGCGTCGCCGCGGCAACGCGGGCGCGAGGGTGCTGCGAGAGGACCAGCGACGCGGTGGGTTGGGAAACACCGGCGCGGGCGGCGACGTCGTGTACGGTGACGCGGCGCCCAGAGATTGGAGGGACCATCGTGAAGTAAAGTCGCGATGCAAATACGTATTGGCAAGAGGCAGTTACCAAACTCGACCATAAACCAGGACACCGTGGCATCATTCATCATGGCCGATCCTCCCCTACCGACCCATCGTCCGGAGTCTGCCGGAGCCTCGTCCGCCTCGGCATCCACCTCGCGACGCTGGCTCCGTGCCGGTGCGCCACCGCCGCGTCCGGCGCGCCGACTTGCCGTTCGGGTGCTCGTGGCGCTGACCAGCAGCACTGCGTTGCTCGCCGTCGCCGGCATCGTTGGCGCGGCCGCGATCGTTCCGCCCATCGGCGCGCGGCTCACGGCGCGTGAGGCCGCCGAACGCGAAGTGCAATCGCAACTCGCGGCCGGTGAATACGTCGTCGCCACCGCGTATGCCTCGCAGCGTCGATGGACGGACATGTGGCGAGAGTCATTCGGTGTCGTCGTGGCCACCGATCGCCGGCTGCTGTACGTCGGATCGCCGCCGACACCGCTGCTCCGACCGATCGAAGACGGACCGGACGAGCGACTGGTGGAGAGCTATCCATACGACGCCGCGTTCACGCTCGAGCCGCGATCACTCTTTCGTGGTTATGGGCGCGGACTGGTGCTGCGCATGCCGCTCCGCGAAGTGGACTTCATCGTCGATGACGCGGAGTGGAGCAAGGCGCTGGCCGTGTCGAAGGCAAGCGCGGCGGCGCGCGCAGCGGTCACCCGTGAGGTAGCCGATCTGGAGGCGCGTAACCGACCGGCCGCACCGCCTGCGGCGGTGTACGCCACGCATATCGTACAGCGCGGCGAGACACTCACCGCACTCGCGCGCCGCTTTCGCACCACGCCCGATGTGTTGCGACAGCTCAATCAGTTGCCCGACGACGAGATTCGCTCCGGGCAGCGACTGCGTGTGCCCGCCGTGAGCGCCACGCCGTCGTCGCCGTAATTTCGTGCTACTGTCCGAGCACCAAGGCGAACACCAGCGGCGCGACGATCGATGCATCCGACTCGATGACGAACTTCGGTGTCTCGATGCCGAGCTTGCCCCAGGTGATCTTCTCGTTCGGCACCGCACCGGAGTATGAACCGTAGCTCGTCGTCGAATCGCTGATCTGGCAGAAGTAGCCCCAGAGCGGAACTTCGGTGCGCTTGAGATCCTGATGCAGCATGGGCACCACGCAGATCGGAAAATCGCCGGCGATGCCACCACCGATCTGGAAGAAGCCAATGGTCGAATCGGTCGTCGCGGTCTTCGTGTACCACTCGGCGAGGTACATCATGTATTCGATGCCGCTGCGCACGGTGTGCACATTCTTCACGTTCCCGTCGATGACGTGCGACGCGAAGATGTTGCCCGTCGTGGAATCCTCCCAGCCGGGCACGATGATCGGCAGATTCTTCTGCGCCGCCGCGAGCATCCACGAGTTCTTCGGATCGATCTGGTAATACTGCTCCAGTTTTCCGCTGAGCAGGATCCGATACATGAACTCGTGCGGGAAGTAACGCACCCCTGCCTTGTCCGCCTCGGTCCACTCGTCGAGAATCGCATTCTCGATACGTCGAATGGCCTCGGCTTCGGGAATGCAGGTATCCGTGACGCGATTGAAGTGCTGGTCGAGGAGCGCCTGCTCATCCTGCGGCGTGAGGTCGCGATAGTTGGGCACGCGCTCGTAGTGATCGTGCGCCACGAGGTTGTAGATGTCCTCCTCGAGATTCGCACCCGTGCAGGTAATGGCGTGCACCTTGTCCTGACGGATCATCTCCGCCAGCGAAAGACCAAGTTCGGCGGTGCTCATGGCACCGGCCAACGTGACCATCATCTTGCCGCCGTTGTCGAGATGCGCGACGTACCCATCAGCGGCATCGATAAGCGCGGCAGCGTTGAAGTGGCGATAGTGATGGCGGAGGAACGCCGAGACCGGCGCGGACGACGTCGGGGTCATGGAATGCACTCGGAGGAAAGGCGACGAAGCACGGCGCGCCTGCAGGCGCGGCCAGGACAGCACCTCACGCGGTTTGCGCCGGTGCCGCGAGGAATCTATCGCCGGCCTTCGCTCGGGTGATCCGGTGGTTGCTCGCCCAGCGCCTGATCACGTCCCGATCGCCGACCTTCCCGACCGCTCCGGCGGAGCGCCAGCCATGCTGCCCCGATCCCGAGCGCGATCGCGATGACCGTGTGGCCGGTCGACATCGCACCGGCGGCGAGCGCCACGCACAGCAACGCCACCGCCCGCACGCCCGCGCCCGCCGTCAGTTCACCAAGGGCCTCGGGCGCTCTGAGACCGGCCGTGGCCTGCGCCGCGCCCCAGCCCCGCGCGCCATCCTCCACCAGGGAGACCGCCGAGTAATTCCCTGTGACCTCGCCCATCTCTGCCAGCGGATCGCGGCGACCGTCGAAACGCATGTCGCTCCGTCCGTCCGGGTACATCACCGCTGGCCAGTTCCCCGAATCGATCGCGCGCATCGTCGCCCGCGAGGCCGCGTTCTCGTCGAGCAACGCAAGTCCAAGACGCACCGGAACCACCGGACTCTGCTCGGCGACGCCTCGTACGACGACCGTCGACGCAGTTGGCGTGAACATCGGCCCGCGCTCGGGGCCGCGTCCACTGCGCGAGAGTTCGTGCAGAGCGCCGTCCACGACCATCTCCAGCAACCGCACGCTTGGCTCGCGCATAACGGCACCCGCCTTGCGCAGGGTGCGCGCTGCGTCGTTCACTCGCCCCTCGCGCAAGCTGGCCAGCAGCGACTGCATGGCGGTGCGCAAGGGCTGTGGCGCGTCGGGGGTGTTGCCGGACAGGACACTCGCCAGCGTCGTGAGCAAGATCCGGGCAGCATGCGACTGTTCGGCACTCGCGGTGGGCGCGAGCGTGCCGCCCGCTGAAAATGCACGAACAAGCAAGCGCACTTCGCGAACCACGTCGTTGGACGATCCCTGTACGATTCGTGCTCCGACACCCCGCAGTGCGGAGTCGACCACATCACGCGCGCGTTCAGTCGCGGCGGCTGTCGGCCCATCGGCATTGAATGCGTCGTCGTGAATGCCTGGCGCCTTGCTCGCGGTTACCTGCTCCGTGCCCGGGCCGGGCGAGCGCCCATCGCCGTGCGTTTCGATGCGCGCATTGGCGTCTGCGTTTTCCGGCGTCGGATCCTTCGGCTGCGGCGGGTCCTTCGGCCATGACGGCGGTGCGCCGCCCTGTGCTTCGGACAGCGCCGTGCCCTCCACGATCTGCGCGCCTAATTGCGGCGTGAGTCGCGAGACGACGCGGGCCACGTCGGCGGTCGCCGCTCGCACCGCCACGCGACCGTACTCGATTGCCGGATGATCAGGTGCCGCGCGCATCGCGCGCTGCAACAGTGCGTCAGCGCCGCGCGCATCTCCCTGACGCGCATGCACCACCGCCTGCTGCACGATGAGCAGCGGATCGTTCGGCGCGCCTTGCAGCGCTGGCTGGAGTGCAGTACGCGCGCCCACCACATCACCAACGGCGAGTCGTGCCACCGACTGCAGGAAGCGAAGCGCGGCGGACGACGGTCTCGACGCCAGACCCTGCTCCGCCACTCGATCGCTTTCGCCCGGCAGCCCAAGCACCGTCAGGGCGCCACTGCGCAGGAACCATCCTTCCTCTGTGCGACGAGCGCCGTCCCACACGCCATCGAGCGCCGCCAACGCTTCACTCGGCAGACTGCGCAGCAACATCCCTCGCGCCTGCTCGAGCCCGACTTCCAACGCGACGGACGGCGTGCGCGGCCGCGTCGCCACCAGATCGAGGGTGTCGAACAGGTCCTGGAGATCGAGACCGCTGCGATCGAGTGGCGTTCCCGCCGTGGAGGCCGGGCGCGGTTCGGCGGGGGCGAGCGGCACGAGCGCGCGCGACGGCGCAACCCGTCCAACCGACGGGGTCGTCGGGATGACGCTGCTGCCGCTGATGCCACTGATGCCGGGTATGTCTGACGC
>CAYWCJ010000096.1:0-4273 GCA_964456595.1 uncultured Gemmatimonas sp.
GATCGTGGACACTCAACTCCCGACCACCAACACGATGCCGGCATCGCGCGATGCCTCGCGATCGGCGCAACAACGGGAGCAGTTCGCGGCGCTACCGTTGGACTTTCGCAATCTCGACTTCGAGCGCGTGCGGTGAGCCAGCGGCGCCGAACGACGCTTGGCCATGTACTTGCAAGGAACAGCAATCGAACATCCAACGCACCGCACACCCACACACAGCAGCAAGTCCTTGCGGGGACAGAGGCGTACTCATGCGAAAGGCGCGATCCAGGGCAGTGCCCCCACCGCCACCGAACGTCGACGCATCGACGGAACGCGCGGCGAGCCAGTCAACAGACGAAGCCACCGGTGAAGTGCGCGACGCCGATGGCTTGATTGTCGATGAGTACAGCGACGACGCATTTCAAGCCGAAAACGCCGGCGACGCACTCGACGTCTCTTCTGCACTCGTCGGCGACGGGATGCTCGATGAAATCGCGGACACATCCGACGGGATCAGCGAAATCGATGTGACCCCCGGCGCTGCGGCGATGGACACCATCGATACCGGCGCGCGGCAAAAGCCGACCGCGGACGGAGAAATGGGATTGGGTGCTGAGCCACACTCCGCAGACGACCTCCAGCGCGCGTCAATCGGACGCGCACTGAAAGGGCGTCTTGGGGTCACGCGCGATGGTGAAGTGCACGGGGAACGGATGTTCGATTCCCCAGACCGTGCCTAGTTCGCCAACGGACGAAGCGGACGGACGTGCTCCGGCACTATTCGATCTCGATCTCGGCCAGTGACGACATGTCGATCACATAGCGGAATCGAACTTCGCCGCGCGCCACACGATCGTAAGCCGCGTTGATGTCCTGAATGCGGATCAGTTCGATGGCAGGACCGATGGCGTGTGTCGCGCAGAACTCGAGCACTTCCTTGGTGTCGGCGAGACTTCCAATCAATGATCCGGCAACAGAACGGCGATGAAACGCGACTTGCTGATTGTTCACGGAGTTCATCGGCTCGAGCGCGCCGATCACGCACAGTGTCGAACCGCGCTTGAGCAGCTTCACAAACGGATTCACGTCGTGCCGCTCAGGAACGGTCGAGATGATGAAGTCGAACGTGGAGTCCAGTTTCTTGAGCGCATCCTCGTCGAGCTCCGATACACCGGTCACTCCGAGTCGGGTGGCTTCCTCAAGTTTCTCCGCGGTGCGGGTGAAGACGGTCACGTCTGCACCCATCGCCTTCGCCAGTTTCACAGCCATGTCGCCCAGTCCGCCGAAGCCCACGACACCGACGTGTTGACCTTGGCCGACGCCCCAGTGCTTGAGGGCCGAGTAGGTGGTCGCACCCGCACAGAGAATCGGCGCCGCGACTTCGGGTTTGAGAGCCGTCGGGATCGAGAGGACGAACTTCTCGGAGACGACGATCACGCTGGAGTATCCGCCGTAGGTGTTGTCGCGACCGTACATGTTCCGGCCGGTGGTCGCCTTGGACGCGGGCACCATCGGACCGTTGTAGGTGGACAGCCAACTGTTCGGCCCTTCGCAGTAATTTTCTTCGGCCGACGTGCAAGGCCCGCAGCTCCGGCAACTATCGATCATGCAACCGACTCCAACCACGTCGCCCAACGCGTGTCGCGTGACGTTGGCTCCAATCGCGCTGACACGACCCACGACTTCGTGACCCGGAACGCACGGGTAGACGGTGTTGTCCCATTCGTTCCGCGCCTGATGGATGTCCGAGTGGCAGACGCCGCAGTAAAGCACGTCGATGGTGACGTCGTCGGGACCACCTTCCTCGCGTTCAAATCGAAATGGACGCAGACGACTGTGAGCATTTGCTGCGGAATACCCACGTGCGTTGATCATGCTGGGCTGCGCTCCGAAAGCTGCACTGTGAAGGGAAGGGATCGTGCGTCGTGAGCATCAAGGGCGACCGCTGCACGAACTCTATCCTCGACAAATGGGCAATTCGCATGCCACATGTCCACGCAGTGCACCACGCATTCGACCGGCTGCTGAAGGCGCCTGTTCGGTCTGTGACATAACTCTGGAAATCACTCACGAACAGGCATGAGAATGCGCGTGACCTGCGTGACCTGCGTGACCTGCGTGAGCTGAGGGTGCCTGATGCTGAGACATGCGTACCTCGACGAGGAAAGAACGTGTTGGAAGCGCCAGGAGCTGCACGCGAGGAACAGGGGGAGGTGTCTGCCCGAGGCTAAACATCGGTGGCATGGCTCCGAATTACTTGAACGAAAGGGCTGACATTCTGGATTGCTCCGTTCACGCATCACCGCTCGACACGTTTGGCTCGCGGCGACGTCCGGACTCTCAGAAGGGCGGAACCGAGGCCGTGAGGTCGAACGTGGAGCAGAAGGCGTCCGAGTTCGCGAAGAAGGCGGAACTCAAGGACGCTGCGCGGTCTGCTTTGCTACCGAACATCATGTCTCCGCCGCGACAAACGCTCGCACCGGGAACGTCCCCATACCTTTCACCTTGACCGGCACCGCGGTGAACAACCCGCCGGCATCGGGCACCGCAGCCAGTCCGCGCATGTGCTCCACGATCGGGATCTCGCTGCCGAGCAACGTCGTGTGCACGGGACGCTCACCGGTGGCCATGCTGTCGATGTTCATCGAGTCGATGCCGACGATCGCCGCGCCGGCATTCACCAGCCACTCGGCGGCGCGCTCCGTGAGATGCGGATATCCGTCGAAGTACGCGTCGGTACGCCAATGCCTGTCCCAGCCGGTGTGAAAGAGCACGGCGCGACCGCGGACGCGATGCGCAGGCAAGGGGATCGAGTCGATTGCCGCGCCGGCCGCTGGATCGACTCGTACGACAAGGCATTGGAGCGATGCGATCGACTCGAGCGGCAACTCAGACAGATCCTTCCCATGTTCGTACCGGTGAAACGGACTGTCGATGTACGTACCGGTGTTGGCGAGCAACTCGATCTTGCCGATCTGAAATTCCGTTCCGTGCGCATACCTCTCGCGCGACGCTTCGCGGCTCATCCAATCGCAGATGACTGGCGCGGGAAAACCTTTGAACGTGATCATCCCGTCTTCGACCACGTGGCTCACATCGATCAGGCGCCGCTTCGCTGACGGGGGCATTCACGCACACTCCACCAAGGGTTGTTGATAGTCGCATTGGCAGGCATCGGGCCGACAGGATGCTTCAACAGTCCTGCCCATGCGGACGCATCGCCAACACTGTGCCAGCGCTTCTGCGAGATTCGGCAAACCCAGCATGCACGCCGGATTCGCTGCGTCGTCCAGCAGCATGCGCAGTGCCGGGCGTCCGTGCCGGTCGAACGAAATCTGCGCGACCGTCTGGAATCCAGCTTTGTGGATCCCGGCGCCCGACGCGTGGTTCTCCGGCGCGTACGCCACCCAGAACCGGTCTGCCTCTCGTGATTCGATACGCACGGTTTCGTCGAGCAAACGCGGATAGATGCCGAGCCCGCGATAGGATGACAACGTGACGAAGTTCCAAAGGTACCGTTGGTGTTTCGGGATGTCGAAGCTGGATTGGAGCTCACTGATCACCGCCGTTGCGGTCGCAACCCAGCCCCAGGCCACATCGATGCCGTCGATCGACGCGACATAGGCGCGGTGGTCGTCGAGCAGGCGCCGGCCGATGTTGAACTCGGGCCGCTCTCGAAGTGCGGCCATCACTTGGACGCGGTGCTCGCGGCGTACGGCGAAACCTGCTGGTCGCGCCAGCGCGGGCGGTGAATCAGTACGATGTCTCGTGGCAATCATGGCGTGCGCTCTCCCTTGATGAGTGGTGGCGCGGTGAGTGTGCGAAGAAAGGCGGCGATCTGCCGGCGCTCTGTCTCGCTCAACCGCAGTGGTTTCAACTCGGATTTTCCGAACGGCGCCTTGGGGGCGCGATCGTAGTGGGCGAGGACGTCGTCGATCGTGACGATCTGGCCGGCGTGCATGAACGGCGCGCGCTCCGTCACGTTGCGCAGAGACGGCGTCTTGAACGCCCGCAGCAGCTCCGCACCTTCCGTCACGGCGAACTGCAGCTCGCCGCATTCGTCACGCTTCGCATCGCTGTAGAGGCTGAGACAGTTGAACTCGTCGGTCGTCACCCGCGCTGCACCCGACGCTCGACCGCTATCCATGCCGGCCACGACACGCGACACGGCAACGCCGGTGTTATGAAAATGATCGTCGGTTTAGCGCGGCCCGTTGTGACAGTTGACGCAGTCTGCCTTGCCGACGAACAGCCGCAGCCCCGACTCTTCATCGGGCGATAGACTGTCGGC
>CAYWCJ010000096.1:4283-13464 GCA_964456595.1 uncultured Gemmatimonas sp.
CGGCGGCACTGTGTGTTCGCCCGGCGAGTTCCGTCGCGACATACCGGTCGAAGCGCGTCGTATCGAACGCGATGGTCCGTTCGAACGCGGCAATCGCCTTGCCCATGTCCGCGAACACGCGCGTGATCGAATCGCGCTTCCCCTCGGACATCGATAGCCATGCTGCCCGCGCAGGGCCGTCGGCATTCGGGCCGGCATGTGAGGGAACGCCCGTCAAGTCGGGGAGATTGCCGAACACTCGCTCGTACGGGCCGCGATAGGCGTCGGCGATGTGCCGTACGTACTGCGTCCGATCTCCGCCGTGCACGACGCCACTCTCGAACGGTCCGAGTGCCTGCGACCACTGACTGTCCTTACGGCCGTCCCAGAACATGCACGGTGAATGCGCCGTACCGGCGATCGGCATGGTGCGGCGATTCGTCGTACCTACGCCGTGCGCGAGCGCGGTACCATCCTGGAAGTCACGCTGCGGCATGTGACAGGTGGCGCACGAGACCTTCCCGTTGCCGCTCAGCCGCTCATCGAAGAACCGTCGCTTGCCGAGTGCTCGCGCTGCGGTATCGTCGGTAACGCGATTGCTCGGATCGCGAGGCAACGGTGCAAGCTGCGCCAGCGAAAGACTCGCGATGGTCTCGCGCTCGTGTGCCGACCACGGCGTGCTGCTCGACATGCCGAGCCACGCGCTGCCAACCGCAACCGGCGCGGCGATGAGCGAAAGAGAAATGAGGCGATTCATGAGTAGTCTCCGCGGATAGTGTTTCTGCGCCGAACGCATGTCAGAGCTTCAGGTCGAATGTCACGACGTCCGAGCCCCGCTCGCCGGAGACCAGAAGTTTCACCACCCACCAGCCGTTCATGTTGAACTTCATTCCTTCGACGACGTGCCTGCCGTCGCCCAAGTGCGCCGTGATGCGCGGCTTGGTGGGGAGGCCGTGGCCGTGCTGCGGCATGCCGCCATCGATGATGACGCGCGCGGAGTCGACTGGCGTGCCGTCCGCCGTCAGGATCTGGATATGCCATTTGTGCAGTTTGCCCACCTTGATCGACTCGGCGGGCGTGAACGACGCGCGATAGAGCTGGGCGGCACTCGTCTGCGTGCGCTCGTACGCCTCGGGAGCGGCAGGTGGCTTCATGAACATCATGCAGCCAGCGAAGTTGAGCGCGAGCGCGAGAGCGATAGCGATGCGTTTCATGGTCGGGTCTCGGTGTCCAGGTTGTGCCGACCGGTGTTGGTCGGCGTGGACGGAAGGCTACGAGTCCCATTTCACGCGCACTTGAACAAAACGGCTGATGAGCGGAGGCGGCGTGAAGTCAGCCCTTTTGTTCAAGTCCCTGCCTTTCGTGTGAATGACGTTCCGTGCGTGAGCTGCACCCACGCACACTGACCGGAGGTCACGATGGCTGTTTCACGACGTACCGAGCGCTACGAACTCGTCGTCATCGGCGGAGGGCAAGCCGGCCTTGCCGCCGGATATTGGCTTGCCAGGCACGACATCGACTTCCTCATCGTCGACGCATACCCGCGCGTTGGTGACGCCTGGCGCAATCGCTGGGACACGCTGCGCCTCTTCACGCCGGCGCGCTACAGTGCATTGCCGGCGCTCGCGTTTCCGGGCGATCCCTATCACTTCCCGGCGCGCGAAGAAGTCGCCGACTATCTGGAGTGGTATGCGAGCGTCTTCGAGCTGCCGGTGCGCAGCGGCGTGACTTTGTCGCAGCTGCGACGTGAGCTGACTGGCTTCACGATCGCGACCGACGACGTCACGCTCGAAGCGGACAACGTGATCGTGGCCACGGGGCCGATGCGGACGCCACGCGTGCCGGCGTTTGCGTCGGAGCTCGATCCAGCAATCGTCCAATTGCACTCGAGCGACTTTCGCAATCCGGCGCAGCTTCCTGCGGGACCGGTGTTGGTGGTCGGTGCCGGGAATTCCGGCGCACAGATCGCGCTCGAGCTCGCGCGGTCACGTGACGTCACGTTGGCCGGCCGCGATGTGGGCAGCATACCGCGGCGACTCTTCGGCCGCGACGTGTTCGATTGGCTTGCGCACACACTGATGATTCCCGGCGCGGATTCCTTCGTTGGCCGACGCATGCGCTCCAACGTGCTGGGCGGAACGGATGCGCTGATCGGAATGAGCGAAGGTGACCTGCGCGTGCCCGGATTGCGACGCGTTGGGCGCATCACCGAAGTGAAATGCGGTGCGCCGTATGTCGGAGCCAAGAAGCTCGGAAGCGTCGCAAGCATCATCTGGTGCACGGGATATCGTCCGGACTACTCATGGATCGATCTCCCGGTTGTCGATGACCGTGGGTTCCCGCAGCACCAGCGCGGCGTCACGCGTGTGCCCGGACTCTACTTCCTCGGTCTTCGCTTTCAGCATCGCCTCAATTCATCGCTGCTTGGTGGCGTGGGAACGGATGCGCAGTACATCGCGGACGTCGTCGCGGCGCGCTACGGTCACCCGCGATCGCACATGCTGTTGACGGTGCGCTGGTTCACGCAGTGGAAAACATCAGCCCTTTCATTCAATCGTGCCGCGTGCTGCGCGCCTGGTGTGATCGCGAGACAACCGCCTCCACTCATTGACGACCACCAACAGGAGCGACCCATGCTTCGCAGCACACTGTTCATCGCCGCCATCGCAGTCGGTGGCTATGCATCGTCGGCAACCGCACAGCAACACCCGCCACAGGATTCCATCGCGCCACGCTTCTCCATCGGTGCCACGCACGCGATCGCCGGCTATATCCGTCTCAGCTTCCCCTCGCTCGATTCGCGCATCGCCGCTGCGGGACTGCCGCGCGTCGGGGGCGCGATCATCGGCGTCGGTGCGGGCACGGACATTCGTATGCGCCGACTGCTGCTTGGCGGCGGATTCCAGACACTGCTGCCTCGCACGCGTGACGAACTCGCACTGCGTTCGCGCCTGTCGGGCAGCCATGTACTGGCCGATGTCGGCTACGCCGTGGTGCGCCCGGACACGTGGTCCGTGTACCCGATCGGCGGTCTGGGCGTGACACACCTGTCACTCGACGTGCGCGAGCGTGGCGACTTCGACTTCGATGATGGACTTGGCCGGCCGACGCGCGAGCTCTTGCTGTCGGGGACCGCCGCGTTGCTGCACACCGGCATGGTGATCGAACATCGCTTTCACATCGGCACGCGCGAGTTCGCGATGAATGTGCGTGGCGGCATGACGCAGAGCATCGGGCGCCAGCGCTGGTTATCGCATGGCAGCACAGTCAACAACGGACCGAGCGGCATCCGCGGTTCGTACCTGCGGGTCGAGTTCTCGAAGCCGATTCGTCGCTGGACCGACGGCGCGCTGCAGCTCGGCGCGACGGCAGTCCGCGCCTTGGTGCAGTGAGGCGATGACCATGCGTTTTCGTCAACTCGCCAAGCGCGCCACGCTGTTGCTCGGGCTCGTAGCCGTCACGGTGATCGCTTCCGGGAGTGCGTTCGAATACTTCGCACGCCAGCAGGCCTACAGACAATTTCGTGCGCCGGGTCAGCTGGTGAATGTCGGCGGCGGACGTCACCTGCAGGTGGACTGTCGCGGAGCCGGCGCGCCCACCGTCGTCCTCGAGTCGGGGCTTGATAACTACGGCTCGCTGGCGTGGACATCGGTACAGGACGCGATCGCGAAGCAGCATCGCGTGTGCGCGTACAGTCGCGCCGGTATCATGTGGAGCGATCCGTCACGCACGTCGTTTGACAGCCGTGAAGCAATGCAGCAGCTGCACACGGCGTTGATCGGTGCCGGTGAGAGCGCACCCTGGCTGATGGTTGGACACTCACTCGGCGGCGCGTACATCACCACGTTCACGAAACTCTATCCCGAGGAGGTGGGCGGGCTGGTGTACGTGGATGCGTCGCATCCGAATCAGTTCGCGCGCTACAGGACGGCGGTCGGGAAGTCCATTGCCCCGTCGGCGACCGAGGTACGCATCGGCGCGGCTCTCGCGTGGACGGGCGTCCTGCGTCTGCTGCCGACGGCGAACCAACCTGCGACCTGGCCAGAGGCGCTGGCGACAGCTGCACCGGCATTCCTTGGCACGTCGCTCGGTGCACTCGCCCGCGAGACGGAGGCGATACCATCGACGCTGGCAGAGGCGGACGCGGGGCGAGCGCTGGGCGATCGTGCGTTGGTGGTACTCAGCGCGGGCAAGGCGCAAGGTGCCGCAGAGCTGACACAAATGGGTTTGACCGCCGACCAGGGCGCGCTGCTATTTGCAGCGCACCTCGCATTGGCTGCCGACATGGCGACGTGGTCGACGCGCGGACGGCTCGAGGTGGTGGCCGGCGCGTCGCACTACATTCAACTCGATCGCCCGGACGTCGTCATTGCTGCGGTCTTCGAAGTCGGCCGGTATGTTACCGGCCATGACACAGGTGCTCGGCGTTGGTGACTTTCTGGCGTGGCAGGGTGGCTGCCTTGTGATCGGTCATGCCTATCGCGCGACCGGCCTGCACGTGCACTACGCGATGCAACTGAGCTTCGGCGTGACGGACGGCATTGCGTTCCGTGCGCGCGAGAGTGAGCCGTGGGGCGCGCACGGCGCCGCGGTCATCGCATCGCGGCAACCGCACATGATGGACGGGAGTGTCGTCGGCACGAGCGCGACGATGCTGCTGGAACTCGAAACACCGGTCGGCCGCAAGCTGCAGGAGATCTTTGCCAGAGACGGCATCACATCGATCGAATACGCGCGGATCGAGCATGTCGCCAAAGTCTTGTTCGCGACGTGGGAGGCGCATCGGGATGGCGAGGCGACGGCCGCCGCCGCGCGCGCAGCGATTCGTGCACTGACGGGCGACACGCAGCCACAGCTCCTCTCCGACGAGCGTGTCATCAAGGCGGTCGCGTACATCAACGCGAAACTGAGCTCGCCGTTGTCGCTGCGCGACATCGCCGGCCATGCGTTTCTGTCGCCGCCACGATTCCGCCACGTGTTCGTCGAGCAGACCGGCAGCACACTCCGACCGTACGTGCTGTGGCGACGCTTCCTGCGCGCGTGGGAGGTGATCCGACAGGGCGACGCGATTTCCACCGCCGCGCACGAAGCTGGGTTCGCCGACGCGGCGCATCGCACGCGCACATCGCGGCGCATGTTCGGGTTTGCGCCATCGGCGTTGCTGGTTGGGCGGCAGGGGTGGGGGGCGGTGACGACGTGAAGCCGCCCGTTTTCGCCAAACCCGACGTCCGATCGGATTGCCATATCCGGCGCAGCAGGAAGCTTAGAAGGACGCGTCCGTGAGGCGCCCAGTTTCGTGGATTGATCGCTACCACATCAGGAGCGTGTGCATGACCGCATCCCCAGAGCGTCGGCGCCCCCGCCCATCGGACCGATTCGCCGCCGATGAACAGCAGCTGGACCTGACGAGCGCGTTGCAGTCGCTGCGCGCCGAGCCGAATGCAGGCGCAAGTGGCCATCGTCAGGTCGCGTTGATGCACGAAGGCCCAGTTCGACTGGTGCTGTTCGCGTTCGACGCGGACGGTCGTATGCCCCAGCACGCCGCACCAGGTTGGGTGACCATTCACGTGCTGCGCGGGTCGCTGACGGTACAGACACCCGATGCGACGCACGTCCTCGCAGGAGGTACACTGCTCTCGCTCGCCCCAGGCGTCCGTCATGATGTCGAGGCGACGGAAGAGACCGACATGCTGCTCGGTATTTATCCCGACGGGCCGCGTTCGCCGGCCGTATCGGCGAGCTGAATCACCACTCGAATCAGACGTTCAAACGGAGACGAGTCATAACGTGCGCCTCAGTGTCAGTCTGAACAGCGGCATGAACGCAGAACGCCATTCGCGCGTCGAAGCGAATCATCAGCTTTGCACGATTGCCCTCTCACTCGCCGCCGCGTTCGGCGTTGCGATTCTGAGTTCGTCGATTGCGACTGCGCAGTCCGCACCGCGCGTCACGCCACAACCCACCGGCACGACGGCGTCGTTGTTCGGCGTCTTCCCGGTCTCGGACAAGGTCGTGTGGGCCAGTGGCAGCAAAGGCGTTGTCCTGCGCACGCTCGATGGCGGCACGACGTGGGAACGCAAGCTGATTCCCGGCGGTGACTCGCTGCAGTTCCGCGACATCCACGCACGCGGTGCGGATTCGGCGTGGGCGCTGTCGATCGGAAACGGTGCGGCGTCACGCATCTACTTCACGGACAACGGTGGTGCGTCGTGGCGCGAACAGTTCCGGAACGCCGACAGCGCTGCGTTCTACGATTGCATCACGATGCTCGACGCAAAAGTTGGCATCGTGTTTGGCGATGCGGCGCATGGTCGCACACATATTCTGCGCACGACCAACGGTGGAGCATCGTGGGCCTTGCTTCCCGCATCACAGGTGCCGACGCCTCTCGATGGGGAAGGCGCGTATGCGGCCAGTGGACGGTGCGTCGTGAGCAGTGGTGACAAACATGTGTTTATCGCCACGGGGGGCCCGGGCTCGCGTCTGTTCACGAGCGACGATGCCGGCGCGCACTGGACCGTGCGTGAGACGCCGTTCGTTCACACCAAGTCCGCAGGTACCAGCGGGCTCGACTTCCGTGATCCGCAGCACGGCATCGGTGTCGCGGGCGACATGACCAACCTGCGTGGCGATACGTCGAGTGCCGCCGTCGCAGTCACCGCCGACGGCGGCAAGACGTGGCAGCTTCGCACGCGACCACCGCTGCCGGGCTCACTGACGGGCACGGCGTGGATCACTGGTGTCGGCAGCGAGACGGCTGTCGCCGTTGGATTCGGCGGAGCTTTTGCAACGCGCGACGGTGGCCGCACGTGGACGGTGCTCAGCGACCAAGGACACACCGGCGTCGGCAGCTTTGGTCGGACGGCGTGGCTTGGTGGAACGGGCGGCACGATCCTCCGAGTCGACTTCTGACCCGGCCTCTATTTCTTCTCCGCCCCCGGCGGCGCACCACCCGGCTGTCCTCGAGGAACGAGAAGCTGTTGCGCCGACGTATCTCCTCCGGGGCCGATCGGTGACTGCTGGCGATCAAAGCCGAACACCTTCTCGCGCTTCATGGCTCTCGCGACCGCACGCGCGCTCTGAAACACCGATTCGGATTCCTGCATGCGGCCCGTCTGCGCCAGCGCCTCGGCCAACGTGATGCCGCTGATGACGTAGAGATCGGGAATGCCGACCGATGCGTCGTCCACCCAACCGTCGCGCTTGGCCAATGACTTGTTGGCGGTGAAGACATCGTTCCACAGCGCCAGTGATCGCTTCACGTCCACCAGACCTTCGCCCGGAATCATCACCGTGTCGCGACCTGGAACGAGTTCACGGTCGGAGAGACGCTTCGCCATGCCTTGCGTGACGACGTAGCGATCGAGTCCGAGCTCGTACGGATAGCCACCGGCGGTGCGGCTGAAATAGATCGGCCGAGCAGGGAAGGCGTCGCGAATCATGAAGTACACCAGCTGGTCCGCGCGCATGAGCTGCTCGAGACGCGGCGTCGCGGTGATGCCACCGCTCTGGAACGCCATGTTCTTCGGGATCTGCACACCAAGCGGGATCGCATCGGCTTCGTCGAACGTCATCTTCACCGGCGAACCATCGGGCCTGGTCCACTTGCGGTCGTTGTAGATCGCCGGACCCTTGGCCGCGTCGTACTCGTACACCGGGCGACGAATGAGCTGACGGGTATACCAGTCGGTGTTGAGCAGCGACGTGTTGGCCACGATGACATCCTTGCGAATGCCTTCGACTTCCTGCGCGTACCAGAGCGGGAAGGTGTCGTTGTCGCCGACGGTGATGAGAATGCCGTATGGCTCGACGGAATTGAGCAGGTCGCGCGCAAAATCCGTCGTGTCCGTCTGATTGGCCCGTGAGGCCTGCGTCCAGTTGCCGAACAGCGGCACGAACGCGATGGCCAGCAACGGCGATGCGAGCAGGAAACTCCGCTGACGCGGTTCGCTGACCGTTTCGCGGCCAAGCTTCACGTCATCCGCCCCGAAGAGGCTGGCCACCGTCTCCCACAGATACACGAGCCCCAACGCCGCCCACACGCTGAGCGCGGAGAAGCTCCAGAGATAGAAATAGTCTCGGTCACGCACCTCGCGATTCACCGAGTCGCCCAGTTCCGGTGATTGCGAGTGTCCGTACTTGAAGTTGAGGTAGTAGATCAGCCCCAACGTCATCGTGAATACGAGTGGCCCGAAGAACCAGAAACTTCGTCGGTCCTTTCGCCAATGCATCCAGCCGCCGATACCGCAGAGAATGAAGAAGAAAACGGCGAGACCGTTCTGCAGCCCCGGACGTTCGTTGTACGCATCGCGCAGCCACTGCCACTTCCAGTACAGCCACCACATCCCCATCTGCGCGGTGAGTGGCGCCTGACGTTCGCCCAACTGCGGCTTGCCGTACTGGCCGCGATTGAAGTTGTACATGAAGCGGTCGTAGGTGAGCGCCGAGAACGTGCAGCTGGCCTTGAGTTCAGTGACGCATCCCGTCGGCTCCCCTTCGTTGATGGCCGGAAAATGCGCGGCGCGAATGGGCTGCGTGGCAAACGGCGTCACACCAAAAGCGAGGGCGGCAGCGCAGGCGAGCAACAGTTTCCAGCGCAACAACGTGCGTGGGCTGCGCACGAGCACCGCAAAACCAACCGCCGGCGCCGCCAGCATGCCGGCCATGTGATTGGCGTAGCCAAGTCCCAACAGATACGCCACCAGCACCAGCAATCGATCGGCGCCCGCCTCTTCCGGGTCATCGCACCAGCGCACGGTGAGCCAGCAAATGACCGCGACGCCAAGCAGGGAGACCGTGTACACCTTTTCGTTCACGACCGACTGATTCCAGACCGTGAACGCGGTCGCGCCGATGAGTACCGCCAGCGAGCCGCCGACGATGCGCTGCCAGCGACGTGGCATCCAGCCAACCAGGACTCGCTCCGTGACCAGGAACCAGAAGCCCGCCGACACGGCGCTCGAGACGGCCGCCAGCACGTTGATGCGCATGGCCACCGACGGCGCGATCGGCAGGATCGAGAAGACACGCCCGATCAGCACGAAGAACGGGTTGCCCGGAGGGTGCGGAATGCCCAGCACGTACGCCGCCGCGATGTACTCGCTCGTATCCCACATCGAGGTGGTCGGGGCGAGCGTGACGATGTACAGGATGAACGTGACCAGCCCCGCGATGGCCGCAGCGAGATAGGACGGTCGATAGT
>CAYWCJ010000097.1:0-13453 GCA_964456595.1 uncultured Gemmatimonas sp.
CAGTTGCTTCGGTGCCTTGTGTCAGATTGCGCACGACGCCGGTGTCGAGATGCACCTCGAGCTCATCGCCCGTTTGCACCTGCTCACGAATGCCTTTACAGGTGATGAACGGCAGTCCGTAATTGATCGCGTTGCGGAACTGCAAGCGCGCAAACGAATCGGCGAGGACTGCCTGCACACCGGCCCCCATGATGCCGGTGATCACGTGCTCGATGCTTTTGCCGCCGCCGGCGAAGTTGTGGCCACCGACGATGAATCGATATTCGTGTGCGGCAAACGCGCCGTCGCCATCGAACTCCGGGGCCACGCCCGCCATCACCCATCGCGCATTCTCAGCCGGATCGAGGCGTGAGGTCCAGAACTCCTGCTTGATGATGTCGTAGGCCATCACGTAGCCCGACGACACCCACGCTTTCCCACGCAAGACATTCTCAGACACGAGCCGGCGCTCCTTGGTCGATCCACTTGCTCGCGGGCAGCTCCCGCGGATCAGCGATCACACCCTTGAGCGCCGAGTACGCGACAACGGCCGGCGACGACAACCAGATCTGCGCGTTTTTGCTGCCCATGCGCCCCTTCATGTTGCGATTACCCGCGCTGAGGACGACATCGCCGTCGCCCGCGACGCCAGTGTGTATGCCGGCACAGGCCGCGCAGCTCGGTGTGTCAACGGCGCCGCCCGCTTCCACGATGGTCGCGATATAGCCGGCACGCACCGCATCGAGATACACGCGGCTGCTGGCCGGCACCACCAGCAGATTCACATCACGATGCACTTGCTGCCCCTCCAGAATGCTGGCCACAACGGCGAGGTCTTCGAGGCGCCCGTTGGTGCACGTGCCGATGAATGCTTTGTTGAACGGGGTCCCCGCAACCACATCGACCGAGGTGATGTCGTCCAGCCGATCCGGGCGCGCCAATGTCGGCGCGATCGTGCTGACATCCACCTCGTACTCCTGGTCGTACACCGCGTCGGCGTCGCTGAGCAGCGGCGACCACTCGTCTTTCGCACGCGTCGCGAGATACTCCGCCGTGACCGCATCCGTCGCGATGATGCCGTTCTTCGCGCCCAGATCGACCGTCATGTTGCACAACGTCATGCGGCCGGCCATGCCCAGCCCGTCAATCGCGGGGCCGGTGTACTCGATGGTCTTGTAGATGAGATGCCCGTTCCAGTGCATCATGCCCATCACGTGCAGACTCAGGTCTTTCGCCATCACCCATGACGGCCACGCGCCGCGCACATGAAAGCGCACACTCTCGGGCACGCGGAACCAGAGTTTGCCGATGGCCATCGCCACGGCGGCATCGGTCACCCCGACCGCGTTCCCCATGGCACCGACCGCACCGTACATGTTCGCATGCGAGTCCGTGCCGATGCTGATGGTGCCCGGCAGCACGTGCCCGTTCTCCACCATGACCTGATGCGCAATGCCTTGGCGACCGAGATCGTAGAAGTGCTCGATGCGATGCTGCTTCACGAGGGCGCGCCACTCGTTGAGCATCGTGGCAAAATGCGCCGTCGGAGGCGGCACGAGATGGTCAGAAACGCAGATCACGCGGTCGCGGCGAAACACCTCCGGCACACCGAGCGAGGCAAAGGCCTCGAACGTGGACTTGCCCAGATAGTCCATCGTCATGACGGTGTGAATATCCGCCCACAGCAACTCCCCAGGCGCGACACGATCACGGCGGCTGGCGCGCGCCATGATTTTTTCCGTAATGGTCATTCCAGCCATGCGGCGCTCCGGCGCTCCGTCGCGCCAGCACGGCAGCGATCCTACGAGCGCGACGAAAGTGGTATGATGATCAGACCCCGTAAGCCTACGCCCGGCGGACAGCGATTGTCAAATGCCGCGCACCACGGTGCGACGCGGCGCCAGCGCGACCCATTCGACGGGTGCAGACTATCGCTTCCTGGATGACCGCTTGGAACCCGCACCAGACCGGGCCTTTTTGGCCGACGCGGGGCGGTGCAGGACTTCGGAAACGTGCGCCAGATGTTGCTCCATGGCGTCGCCCGCCGCTCGCGATCGACCAGCGGTGACCGCGGCGAGAATGGCCCGATGGCTGGTCAGCGCAGCCGGGAGCTCCTGCTCGAACTCCGTGAGCAGGATGCGATGCTTTCGCAACAACGCCACAATGGTCTCACTGAGCACGCCGAGCACCGGGTTCCCCGTCGCGCGCGCCAGTTCAATGTGAAAATCGGTATCCGCGTCGATGAACGCCTGGGGCTGCCCCTGACCGAGCTCCATCTGTCGGAGCAGTTCCCCAAGACGGACCACATGGGCCGCTGTCCGGTTCGTGGCCGCCAACCGCGCGATGGGAATTTCGAGTAACGCGCGCGCGGCCTGCAGCGACGCCAAACTGGCGCGCTCGTCGCCCAACAGCATCGACATCGACTCGACCACGTGGGTGGACGTCATCGCACACACAAACGTGCCGCGTCCCACTTCGACCGTGACGAGACCCTTCTCGGCCAGCGACTTGATCGCCTCTCGGACCGCCGTCCGGCTGACGCCGAACTGCTCCGCGAGCTCGCGTTCCGGAGGGAGACGGTCGCCCGGGATCAGTTGACCGCGCTGGATCTGCGACTGAATCTGGTCGACGATCTCCTGATACAGCCGCTCCCGCGGTCGGACGGGCAGATAGGCAACAGTCATGCGCGGCGGCTCCGGAACAAGGGAAACGTGGTACTGAGCTGGCGCGTCAACCTAACCCTCGGCCGCAGCGCGCGGTATGATCATCGGACCTTATTCGGATCACCCTCCGCCCGACCGCCATGCGTTACCAGCTTCGCCTCTTCACGTCGGCCTTGGTTCTGCTCACCGGAAGCCGACTCGCCGCCCAAGCCGCGATTCCGCTCGACAAACAGATGGCCCAGCTGCTGCAGTGGTTCCCAGGGGAGTTCGACAACAACCAACAAGTCGTCAGCGAGCGCGAAAGTAAAGCCGCCAACCCGCACGAGTGGATTCATTCGCATTTCGTGCGCGTCAATCAGCCGGCGCTCGGCCCGGTTGTGTTTTATGTCGAGCAGTATCAGAACGGCAAGCCGGACGACATCTACCGCCAGCGACTATACACCTTCACGGCAGATGCTGTAGTCAGCGCGATCGTGTTGCGGATCTACTCGTTCCCCGACGACGCAGCCGTTCGCGGTGCGCATCGCGATCCCAGCAAACTCAACGGGCTGACCCTCGCGTCGCTGCGCGCACTGCCAGGCTGCGAAGTGTACTGGACGTTCGACGGCCAAGCCTTTCAGGGCGCGATGAAGCCGAAAGCGTGTACCGTGCTTTCGCGCGCGTCCGGCAAACCCATTTTCATTTCGGACGACCTGACTCTCACGGCAGACGAAATCTGGATCAGCGATCGTGCTGTCGACGAGGCCGGGAAGCCCGTATTCGGGCATCCGGAAGGCATTCATCACAAGTTGCGTCGCGCGCACCGCTACACGTGCTGGGTCGCGGTCAAAGGCGAACAGCCCGGCGCGGAGTGGCAGGGCACGCGCAACGTCTCCACGCATGACCAAGGCGGCCGGATTCCGCTACCCGCCGTCGATGGAAAGCCGGCAACGCGATACGCTGACTTGGGCGAACTGCTGTACGCCAACGGTCAGGGACCCCGCGTGTTGCGCCTCGCAATCAAGGAGACCGGCGTCGAACCGTCCATCGGCTATGGCTGGACCGAACCGGGGTCCACTCGCGTTGGCGTCTCGATGCCGACGCTGCAGTCCGGCTGCACCCGGGATCCCTGACGCGTGTCGATGTTCAAAGAGCTGCGGTCCGTCTGTTCGCTCACGGTGATCATTGCAGGACTCGGGTACTTCGTCGACTCGTTCGACATCGCGATTTTCGGCGTGGTGCGATTGGCGTCGTTGCAGGCGCTGGGCATCACGGCGCCAGCGGCGCTCCTCGACGCCGGGCTGACGATTTACAACGCCCAGATGGCCGGCATGATGGTCGGCGGCATCTGCTGGGGGCTGCTGGCGGATCGACGCGGACGCCTCTCGGTGCTCTTCGGGTCGATCCTGCTTTATTCGATCGCGTCCATCAGTAATGCGTTCGTGACCGACGTGACGAGCTACGCCGTCTGCCGATTCGTGGCCGGCGTCGGACTGGCTGGTGAGCTTGGTGCGGCCATTACCCTGGTCGCCGAGTCGCTGCCGACTGCGCAACGCGGGCTGGGCACGACCGTGGTGGCGACGATGGGGCTCCTGGGTGTGACTGCCGCGGCGCTGTTCGGACAACGGATGCAGTGGCAGACCGCGTACATCGTTGGGGGCGTCCTCGGATTGGCGTTGCTGGTCGCGCGCTTGCGACTCACCGAATCCGTCCTGTTTTCGCGAACGACGGCCCGGGCGCGAGCGCGCACGACCGCGTTGTTCCGTCCGGCACTCGCGCGACGCTACCTCGCCTGTGTGCTGGTTGGCGTCCCGATCTACTTTGCCAACGGCGTCATGCTCACCTTTGCGCCTGAGATCGTGGCGGGGCTGGACGTCAAGGGTCCGGTGTCGGCGGCGAACGCCATCCTCTTTGGCTCGCTCGGACTCGCCACCGGTGATCTCGTGAGCGGCCTGGTGAGTCAACGTCTGCGCAACCGAAAGCGCGTGCTCGCAGCCTGCTTGATGTTGGGCTTCGCGCTGATCGTGGTATACACGAGAATGCGCGGCCTGACCCCGGGCATGCTGTACACACTCAACTTCCTGATCAGCGGGACGGTGGGTTACTGGGCCGTTTTGATGACACTCTCGGCGGAACAGTTCGGCACGAACGTGCGAGGGACCGTGGCCACGACGGTGCCGAACTTCGTGCGGGGCTCGGCGCTGTTTGCGGCCAGCGGGTTCGGCATGCTTAAGACCACATGGTCGGTACCGTCCGCCGCACTGCTCGTTGGTAGCGTGTGCTTTGCGTTGGCGTTCGCGGGGCTGACGCAGTTGGATGAGACGTTCGATCGTGACTTGGACTATCTCGAGGCATAGGAGGGAACGCACTGCCCAGGTTTGACGGGTCGCGCGTCGTGGGCTTTTTCCGCCAGATCAAGGCCGAGCAGAAGAAATACGGGATTATGGCGATGACGCGCATTGCGGAGGTGGCCGCGCAAGCCGTTCCCTACCTCCTGTAGGTCGCGAGATACGTGGCAGGGACAGTCACAGGCCGCAATCTCCCTGCGAGCGAAAGGTCGATGGCAACACCGGCCATGCAGCCGATCGCGACCATCGAGCTCAGAGACATGCGGCGTAGCCGGGGCGAGCGCGCACCCAGCCACCAATAGAAGGCACATCCCACATGCGTGAACAGCGCGACAACAGCCAGAAAGTAATAGGGGACGAAGAACAGCTGGTACGGCGGGACGTGAAATCCCGCAGCGGCAAAATAGAAATTTGTGTCAAGATGCAGCGCCAGGCGACCGAGTAGAATCGCGCTGACATGAACCAAGAGAAATAATGCCAGATAGGTGCCGGACACGGCTTGCAGCCATGCCACCGCGCCTCGCCTCACGCTCCATCCTCGAACGACCATCCAAAGCCCACTGACGCATTGAAAAATGACGCTGGCGATCAGCACGAACTCAATCGCTGGCTGCCGATAGAGGGTTCGGGCGATATCCATGAAAGCGATATGCGCCTCGATCGAGCGCAGAGACATCACGTGGTTTGCCAGATGCACGATCGCAAACCCTGCGATCACCGCCGCAGTGCTTCGATGGAAAACACGGAGTGACATCGGCTGAATCCGCGAGGGGGTCAATCAGCAACGCCTCAGCTGAGGCTCATGCCAAGTGCTTCTGGCACTGCCTCTTGGCGCTCGAGAAAGGCATCAAGCATTCTATCATAAAGAGGTCCGATATCGGGCAGCGCATCAAGCCTGCCGTCTGGAGCCAGCATCTGCCCACCGACGAAGGCAGCGTATTCGATCCACGCGAGCATCTCGGCCTCGCCGGGGCGCAGGACACGGCCCTTGGTTTCGGCCAGTGCGACGATATCACGGACCAGCACAGCCATCCGGCGACGGTCCACTCCTTGGCAGGCACCAAGAACCTTGCCGTCCGCCCCCGCCCAGCGGCGGATGGCGATTTCAATCCGCACGTCAAGACGCACCGCCTCGCGATGCACGAGGGCGCGCCGATTGCTTGGCTCGGAATCAGCCGCAGCCAGGCGCGCAATCCGCTCAGTATTCTGCTCGCGCCAGTCATCGAGAAGGCGGGTGGTGAAGATATCGACGCTGCCGAAGTGGTGATAGAAAGAACCGCGCGTCTTACCAGTGAATGTCGTCAACCGCTCGATGGTCAGTCCCCTGTGCCCCTCTTGGACAAGGATGGCGTAGGCGGCTTCGATCCAGAGCCCCGCACCCTCGCGCCTGAACTGCGGTGCCGGTTTCATGATGCAAGCGCCCAGACACCACTGGCGGTCAGCATGGCGAACAGAATCCATTGGGGCATGTCGCGATGGCGCTGTCGTTTCCAGAGCACCAGTGCCAACCCCCAGAGACAGAACAAGCCGGACAAGAGGGTCGCAACGACCGCGAGAGCGTGCCCATCCGGGGCAAGCGCCGCATAGGTATACGCGCCGATAAGACCGGCAAGGGTGATCGTCACCATGTGCCAGCAGTAGTAGTGCGTCAATGTCACTACCGGCGGCAGTGCTGCGTGACGCAACAGCGGGCGGACGATCTCTCGCCCACCGAAAACCAAGTGAGTGGCAGCAATGACGGCTGCGACTGCGGCGGGAAGTAGGAAGGCAATCATGAAGAAGATACCATACCACATGGTATCTTAATGGTCGCGTCGTTTCCGTCAAGTCCCGCGTAAAATTCCCCTGCCTCAGTCGAAATTCCGATCCCGGTAGCATACGTCTCCGTATTCCGCAGCAGTCGCCTGCGGTCGCAATCGTCGTCGTCGCGATCACCGCGTTCGCCTATCGCCGTCCCTCATAAAGGCGACGTTCCCAGATGAGATCGTACGGCCGATCGAACACGAGTTTGGGCGCGCCGAGCGAGATGACGCGGGCGTGCAGTTCGACTGAACTACCATCCTGATCATAGGCGAGTGCGATCACGGTCGTGTCCCCGAGCGTTCTGGTCGAAAGACGGGTGATCGGATAGCGGAGCCGCGGCGCGTCCTTGACGAAGCCGAGTTCGATGGAGGTCTCGGTGAACGCGAGCTGGCGTCCTTCATAGCGTGGGTTGCTGGTGATCCACTCGCCGAGTAGTGCGTCGGGTATGTACGGCGCCGCTGGTGTGCGAAGTGAGAACAGGCCGATCGCGAGACCAACAGCGATGGTGAACGTCGCGAGGTAGCCGCGCAGCTTCGCAAGACTGATCGGAGGCGGCACCAACGCCTGCACGGAGGCCGTGGCGCGCTTCGGACGCTGCGACGGAAGGTTGAGGATCACACCGATCTCGATGAGCTCTTCACGCAGGTCCGGTGATTCGAGCGGTTCGCCATTCGGTGCGTCGTTTCCTGTTCCCATCATCGGCATCAGCTCACCGCCATCAGCGTGAGAGGTGTGGTGCGGGACGTGGCGCCCGCGAGAGGGAATTGGCTCAACGCCTCGAGCGACGACAGCGACCGCATGTCGTCCTGTTCGATCGCGAGCAGCGCCTCGACCACGCGCGGGTCGAAATGTGTGCCGGCGTTGGACTCGATCATCGTGATCGCGGCTCGATGGCTGAGCCCCGCGCGATACGGGCGATCGCTCACCAGCGCGTCGAAGACGTCGGCCACGGCCAGCACGCGCGCGAGCCACGGGATCGACTCTCCTGCCAGCCGGTCGGGATAGCCGCTACCATCCATCTTCTCGTGATGAGAACGCACGATCGCGAGTGCGTCCGCGAAGGCCGGAATCGGGCGCAGGATTCGCTCGCCGATCTCCGGATGCTTTTCGATCAACGCACGCTCCGTGTCGTCGAGCCTCGAGGCCTTGTCGAGGACAGCGGGAGGAATGCCGATCTTGCCGATATCGTGCATGATGCCTCCGCGATACAGCGTCGACAGTTCGGACGGCATCAGTTCGAGCTGCCGGCCCAGAGCGAGTGCGAGTTGTGTCACGCGCTCGCTGTGACCCGCGGTCCATGGAGAGTTCGCGTCAATCGCGCGGGCGAAGGCCAGCAGCGTCCCGGACGAGAGCTCTTCGAGTCGATTGAGCAGTCGAACATTCTCGACACCGAGCGCGACGCGATCTGCCAGTCGACGTGCGGCGCGCAGTTGTTCCTCGTTGCCGCGCGATGCCAGGTCGAAGTCGAGCGTGATCGCACCAAGCAACTCATCATCATGCAGGAGCGGCAGGCAGAGGCGAGTTTTCTCGCCGTCGCCTGCCAACCACGACGACGCCAGCATGGTGGACACGCGCGGCTCCTCGCTGGGAGCTGTGAGTGCTGCGGACAGATGCTGTCGCGGATTCGCCAGTAGCGTCGCGCGATCTTCGCCGGACAGCAGCCGCCACGACCACTGCAGCTGCGGCGATGCCGGATCGAGCGACCACTCCGTCATGGACTGTCCGCCGCGATCGTCGAGCATGGCGACTGCAACGACAACACCGGGCAGCGTTTTCTGGAAACCTTCGAGCGCCGCCCGTGCGATCGACTCCACCTCCTGATCGCGCAGCGTCGACTGGTCAACTGCGTCCATCACGCGAAGCAGCGACAGCTGGCTGTCCAGCGCGCGCGTCATGCTGTTGAACGCCGATCCGAGCTCGCCGTATTCATCACGCGACTGGATGGAGACCATCGTGCTGAGATCACCAGCGCTCACACGCCGTGTTGCATCGCGCAGCGCTTCCAGCGGCGCGGTACTCCGTCGAATCTGCGTGTGCGCGAGGGCGAAGGCGCTGACCATCGCAATCGCGATGAGCAGCGTGAGGGAGATCGATACACCGCGCGCTGGGGCGAGAGCCACGCGGCGCTCCTCCGCGCTCACCAGTCGCCACTCCGGGCGGCCGAACTCGAATCGCAAATAGGCGTCGCGGTGCGCCACCAGCAACTCCTCCGTGTGCGGAGAGGCGGCATCCGTGGATCGTGCGTCGCGGCTCGCGGCGACCCGGCGCAGCTTCTCCTCCGTGGCCGGCGAGACGAATGCGCTGCAATGCGCGCGTTTCCATCCCTGCACATCGAAGATGCAGATGTTGGTACGGTCGAGGTTCACCAGCGCATCCAGCGCCGACCAGATCGTGGTCGCCGCAACGCTGCGCTGTCCGATGCGGCCCTCCACCGTACGTCGCAGCATGTGGATCGAGTCGGCCGCCGGATCGCTCGTCGCGAGCGAGAGGCGCAGCAGCACGCGGCCCGCGTTCAGGTGCGACAACTCGGCGGCAGTGAGCGGCGCGGTTGACCCGACGCGCAGCGTCGTTTGCGGCAGCTCGACCGTTTCGCGCGCGAGTGTCGCGAGTTCGCGCAGCAACGTCGAGGCAGCCGCCTTGCTCGTGCGCTCCACGCGCTCTTCCGCTTCGTGAATCAGCGTCTGCCGCACAAACCAGATACCGAGCAGCGAGCTGACCAGCACCGGCAGCATCGCGGCACCCAGAAAGTGCAGCAGTGTCCGTCGGCCGACCCGCGTGCCCAGGAATCCCGCCTGCAACGTGAATCGGCGCATCAGTAGCGTTTCGCGAGGCCGATGAAGCCTCCGTCATTGGCGACGATCACGTCGTCCCGGCTCGCCTTGGCGGTAAGCGGTGCTGCACTGCCACCGTCTCGGCCAACGCTGTACAGGTCGTCATCCGAGTTGATGGGCACGAGAAACCGGTCCTTGCGCGCGCCTTTTGGTGGTGCTTTGCCCTTGCTCGGCGGAAACGGGTAGTAGACATACGGGCGACCCCACGGATCGAGGCGGCCGGCCCGGCCGATCCCCGCCAACGTGGCCGGAAGGGTGTTCGCGGTGTTGAGTTCCGTCGAGAGGGCGCGCAGATCGCCGATCGCGCGCGCGATCTTGGCTTGATTCACCGCCTCGTCGAACTTCGGCATGCCGAGACCGACGAGAAGACCGATGATGGTCATGGTCGCCATGAGCTCGACGAGCGTGAACGCCCGTCGACTGAACGCGCGCGTTATCCACGCATCGTGGCGCCGGAGCGCAGGAGCGGCGATGGACTTCGCCGCGTAATGCCGGGGCTTCGTCGCCATTCACCTGAGTGTCGGCATGCCCCGGAGAATCTTGAGCCCGGCGGGCCGATCGCGAAGCGTTGCGGGAAGACAGCACCTCGTGGCGCGGCACCTTCGGTTCGCCCGTGTTGCGCGTGCACGAGCGCACCATCGTTGACGCATATTGAATCATCTGCCGGCCCGCTTCTCGCAGAAGCCAGTGCGGACAGAAATCCAACCCCGTGGAGATTCCATGCGCATTTCATTGATCCCGATCGTTGTTGCCTCGCTGATCGCGGGCAGCAGCGACGGGAGAGACGAATCTCTCGGTCGCCCGTGCGGTCGTCGGGTTCCGGTAACAGCTGACACCATTGTCGACCGAGCTGGGGTCGGCGACAGCCCGCTGCTGCGATGGGTCGTTGTTGGTGGCCCAGCCTATCCGGCGGATCTGCGACGACTCGGCCACGGCGAGGTCATGGCGACGTTTGTCGTGGACACCACGGGCCGCATCGTGCGGGGGAGCGCCGAGATCCTCTCGGCATCGGATGTCGGTTTCGGCCGATCGGTGTGCGCGTTTCTTTCTCGCGCGAAGTTCACGCCCGCGGTGGTGGACGGACGCAAGCTGAACGTCCGCGTGTCGGCGGCGCCGTTCGTGTTCAAATTCGGCCAGTGACGTTCGCCCGCTGCCAGCGCCGCTGGTCGCGGTCGCGGTCGAAGAACTGCGTCGGGCCTACGCCGAAAGCCGCCGCGTGTTGCGTACGAGCTTGATGAGGCCCTCCGGCGACTTCGCGACACGCGTCGCTTCGGCTTCCGCTTCCGCGGCAATGGAGTCGAGATAACGCTCGGCCACCGGCAGCGCATCCTCCATTTTTGTCAGAAGCACCTGCAATCCGTCCGCGGTCGGATTGCGGAAGAGCAGCGCGACCTCCGGATCACGAATGGCAATCGCTGCCGGCAGTGTGAGAATGCCGTCGCGCAGATCCTCCTCGCCGCCGCCGCCGAGTGCCACGGCACCTTTCACGTCGCCCACATCGTCGCAGCCGTGATAGAGCATGCCAAGCAGGCGGCCGTAGTGACGGAGCTTCTCGTCGCCGGTGCCAAGACAGGCCGCCGCTTCGAACATGCTGCCGGTATCTTCGCCCGCGATGATGCGCCAATCCTCGACGCCGAGCGGATGACGACGCAACCGCCACTGCAGCGTCTCCGCCGCCGCGAGTCGGCGAAAGAGTTCGGCGATGCGCTGAATGTTGAACGGGTTCGTGTCGACCAATTCGAACGCGTCGGCGGTGATGTACCCCGATGCCATCAGCGCGGGGAGCAGACCGAAGCGGCAGTGCAGGGTGAGCACGCCGCGACGAAAGCGTGAGCGATCGAGGATGTCGTCGACGATCAGCGAAACGTTGTGCACCATTTCGATCGCGGCGGCGGCGCGAATGGTGGGCACGCCGACCGGCTCGTCCGTCATCGCCGCGTGACAGGCGAATAGTGTCACCGGTCGGAAGTACTTCGAGCGGCCAAGAAACTGCCACTCGAGCAGCGGCTTCACTTCGTTGTTGCCACGCGCCGCCCATTCGTGCAGAAATGTCTTGAGCAGTATCAGCTCCTGCTCGAAACCTTCGGCCATAACGAGGCCAGCGGGCGCTGCGCTCTCCGCCGAATAGGGATCCGTCGTGTCGGATGCCGCTGCTTCGGATTCCGTGACCGATGTCGCCACTCGTGGCTCAGGTCAGGACTTGGCGCGACCCGCGCGCTTGCGACGCCCCGCGGCACCTCGCGGTGTGGCACTCTTGGCGCGTGCACTCGTTGCGCCAGCGCGCTTCGCCGTCGCGGCACGCGCCGAACCACCGTCACTCGCCTTCTTTGCCGCGAGCTTGTCCAGCTCTTCAATGAAGTGCGTGGCCGTGTTGCGCGGGATCTCCGTGAGTGAGCGCACGCTCGCGCGGCCCGCATCGAGCAACTCCAGCACGACGTCCTTCGACTTCGGATCGTCAGTATTGATGTTGGCGAGCGTCTTGGTGGCCGACTGTACGAACGTCGCCGTATGCTCGATCCATTCCGTCCAGAAGCTGATGCCTGCCTTCAGTGCAGCGAGCTGCACCTCTATGGCATCCGTGAGCAGGAGGCGAAGATCTTCTTCCCGCGTTGGATCTGCGTCGGCCATTGGTATCGTCCCTCGCAACCAGAGTGCGACTGTGTGCTTCAACGACAATGTGCGCGAGTATTGCACACCTGTACTCCGTCAGTATCGCGCTCATGGGGCGGAAGTGCAACAGACTCCGCGTGACGTAGCGCACGTGAGTTCTGCATGAGCTCGCAATCTCTGCCATTGGATTCACCATGCAGTCGAGCACGCGCCACGCGCAGTCTGCGCCACTTGACGACGCTTCCAGTATGCCGGATGTTGCGTCCGGTTCACTCTGCGAGGAGGCGGTGAAGTCGGCTGTTGCATCCGAGCCGATGGGGAAACAATGACCACCAGCGACTTTATGTGTTCCCTCATCCCACGACGATGCTTGATGCAATCCGCCGACTGATCGGCGACAGTGTGCAAGGAACTCCGGGCGCGCACTCGCGCACGCACCCCAACGACGTGCGTGTCGCGGCGTGCGCACTGCTCATCGAGCTGGCCAATGTCGATGGCCAGTTCAGTGCCATCGAGCGTCAACGCATCTCGGAGATTCTGCAGCGCCACTTCGGTGTGGATGCCGCCGGTGCCGAGACACTGATGGCCGAGGCCGCGAGCGCGAGCAAGGATTCGGTGGACGATTTCGTGTTCACGCGACAGGTCGTGCGCGAGTACGATCTCGCGCAGCGCATGGTGCTGGCCGAGTTGATGTGGCAGGTGGTGCTGGCGGACGGCACGCTGGAGGGGCAGGAGTCGTATCTCATGCGCAAACTGGCCAACCTGCTGCAGCTCGAGCCGGCGTTTCTGTCCGAGGCGCGCAAGCGAACGGAGTCGGCTCCGGAATCATCACCGATATCGTCGACGGAGTAGTCGCGAGATCCGCTGCGGCGGTGCGTCGAACGCGTCGGCGGAACCTGCGGGGTCGTCGGTGCCGTAGTCTTCAGCGGCGCGATCATCCCGCGGGCGTGGTGGTTGTCACGCGTGGCTGGCGTGAACTTCAGGGGCGAGAAGTCGGCGGTCGCCAGCGTACTGGTGCCCGCGTTCACGGGCATGCTCCTCTTCAGGCCCTTGGCGATTCTGGCCAGGTGGAACGCGCCGGAGTGGGTGCTGCCGATTCTCGCCATCGTCATGTCGATGCACCGGCCGGTCATCGGCTGGAGCTACGGACGACCGGCACTCGTTCCCGCCGCCGTATCCGCAGCGTACCTGGTGACGGTGCTCGCCATTCTGCTCGACGTGAAGCGCGTCGCCCGATCGC
>CAYWCJ010000098.1:0-13432 GCA_964456595.1 uncultured Gemmatimonas sp.
CCGTAGTCGATGGTGAGACCGAGAATGGACATGTTGTCGGTGTTCATCACGCCATGCGTGAAGCCCACGCGCATCCAGTGCACGATCATCGTTGCGGTACGTGCGCACACGTCGGCAAACCACCGCGTCACCCGCGCGGGATCGGCAACGTCGATATGCGGGAAATCGCGCGCGATCGTGAAATCCACCAACTGGCGCAGCAGCGCATCGTCGCCGCGCGCGGCAAGAATCTCGAAATTGCCGAAGCGTATGAACGACGGCGCCACTCGACAGACAATCGCGCCCGGTTCGGCGCGTGCATTGCCGTTGTAGAACATGTCGCGCACCACCAGATCGCCGGTGGCCACGAGCGATAGCGCGCGCGTCGTCGGCACCCCCAGATGGTGCATCGCTTCACTGCAGAGAAATTCGCGAATGGACGAACGCATCACGGCGCGGCCGTCGGCGGTGCGCGAGTACGGCGTGCGACCGGCGCCCTTGAGCTGCAACTCCCAACGCTCGCCTTGAGCGTTCACTGCTTCGCCCAGCGACATGGCACGTCCGTCGCCAAGCTGACCGGCCCAGTTCCCGAACTGATGACCGCCGTAGCAGGCGGCGAATGGAGTCATTCCTTCGATCAGTGCATTGCCGCCAAACACGCTCGCGAACTCCTCGCTCTCGACGAATGCCGGTGAGAGGCCGAGTGCGTCCGCCATTTCGCGTGAGTACGCGACGAGGCGAGGGGCAGAAACAGGAGTCGGCGCGGCTTTAGACCAGCACGCGCCGACAACCTGCCGTGGAACCGGGCGATCATCGCTGTCGCCCGGCAACTGTGCGGTGAATCGATTGTCGAACGACAGCAATGAATGTCCGTTGTTACGGGGTGAACGTCTTCGTGTCGCTCTTGGGATTCTTGACGTAGAGGTCGAACCAGGCGAGCCAGCGCGCCCACATGTCGAGATCGCTCTGGAAGGTGGCGACGCTGTGGTCTTCGTACGGATACTCGTACAGCGATGCCGTCTTGCCCAGGCCCTGCAGCGCGAGCAGCATGCGCCGCGAGCTGATGAGCGCCGTGCCGACGTTCTGGTCTTCACCGCCGTGATACATGAGCAACGCGCCCGACATCTTGTCCGCGCGATAGAACGGCGACATGTCGAGATACGTGTCCTGCGCCTGGAAGAAGTTGCGACGCTCGCTCTGGAATCCGAACGGCGTGAGGCTGCGGTTGTACATGCCGTCGCCGGCGATGCCCGCCTTGAAGTACGGCGTGAGCGTGAGCGCATTCACCGTGCTGAATGCGCCATAGCTGTGTCCACCGATGCCCATCTTGGCGCGATCGACGTAACCCGCTTCCACCACGGCATCCACCACGGCATCGAGGTTTTCCTTGAGATCGCGGGTGTAGTTGTCGTTCATTCGGCCACTGTCACCCCAGATCGGAATGTCAGGCTCGATGACGGCGTAGCCCTGCGTGACCCAGAGCTTGGTGCTCGAGGCCGGCCGCGTGGCGGGCAGATCAGGATAGCGATTGATATTCGTGGTGTAACGCGTGCGATCGTACTCCGCCTGCGAGGTGAACTCGCGCGGGTAGAACCAGATGATCCCCGGCAGCTTCGCACCGGGCGTCCAGTCACGAGGCAGCGTGACGTCCACCCACATCTTGTACCCATCGCGCAGGCGCGACACCTGCAGGCGCTTGCGAATCGCGCCCGTCACTTCGTCGCTGATGCTCTTGTTGCTCGTCAGCTTCTTCGTGGTGTTCGCGGTCAGGTCGCGCAGGTACACATCGGGAATTACCGTCGGCGACTCGTGACGATAGAGGAACTGCGTGAAGTCGTCGTTGAGCGGCGACACGATTTCGTCGAAGCCATCGGCCGGGCTCTCGAAGATGCGCGAACGCGTGTTCGTCTCGATGTCGACCTTGTCCACCCACGGGCGCGGCGCTTCGGTGGTCCACTTGGCGCCCGGATTCATGGTGCCCTGCAGCATCACCGACTTGTTGTCGCTGGCCAACACGACGAACTGCTGGCCGTTCGGACCGGGCTTGGTCGCGAGCTGCCCACCGGTGCTGCTGGTATCGTTCGCACCTGCGCCACCCGGCGGACCACCGCCAGCGCCAAAGCCACGACCACCGCCGCTGATGGAGACGCCGCGGCCCAAGTTGTAACGCTTGCTCATGTCCGCGGTGCGCATCGCGATCACGGTGCTGCTGTCGCTGACGAACATCGTCTTGCCATCGGCGCTGTAGTGCACGTTGCTGAGCTGCGGTCCGCCTTCGTAGATCACCTTTGTGTCAGTCGGGCCAAACGGCGGCAACCACTGGATGTACTTCACGCTCGTCGCCTGCGGCCGTGCGGGCACGCCGCCACGGGCGGCACCCGGCGCGCCACCGCGTCCGGCGCCACGACCGGCGGCACCGGCGCCGTCATTCGTTGCAAACACCGACTGCAGATATACGAGTCCCGGTCCCGCCGGATTCCACTGGATATTGCGCTTGCCCGTATCGGCGGTCGGCGCCGCACCGCGACCACCGGCCGGTGCGTCCGGATCATCACCGCGGCCGGCTTCACGCAACGGCGTCGTGGCCAGCGTCGTGATCATCTTGCCGCTCGCGTCCCACAGCTCCTGCACGGTGCCGAAGCTGGACGCCGGCACGAGATACGAGAACGGCTCCGTCATGACCGTCACGCGCAAGAACGCGCCATCAGAGGACACATCCACGGCGCGGATCATGCGCGGCGCGCCGATCTCGCGCACGGCCTTCGACTTGACGTCGATGATCGCGAGCTGACCGGTGCTGTAGTACTTGAGCAGCGCCTTGTCGAGCGGATCCTGCAACAGGCTGGCGTGCACCGGCTGCGGAACGGCGCGCCCTTCGGTGAGACGCACCTGCGGGCCGTCCGCGACACCATCCGCGCCCAAGTCGGGCTTCCTGCCGCGGGCGTCGGGAATGATGACGGTGATGACCGACTTGCCGTCGGCCGTCCACTCGAGATCGGTGTTGAGCGTCGCCAGCAGCGGCGTGCGCGTGAGCGCGGTGGACTTGCCGCTCGCGACATCGGCAATGAAGACGTGACTGGCGTTGTCGAAGTTGGCGATGAAGGCGATCTGCGTGCCGCTGGGCGACCAGGTCGGCGACGAGATACTGGCGCCAGCCGGTGTGCTCAGCGTACGCGCTTCGCCCGTCTTCGGATCGACGAGGGCAAAGCCTTTGCGGTTGCTCGTGGTGAGCGAACGCGCACGGTTGGCCTGCGTATCCACCTGCACGCCGCCGAGGTAGATGTGTCCCTTGCCGTAGAGGACGATGTCGCCGCGCGAATCGCCGGTCGTGCGCAGGAAGAGAGTGCGCGACGCATTGGGCGAGGGGAACGAAATGTCCACCCGTTTCGCGGTGATGATCTCGGCCACGCCGCTCGGCGGCTTGACCCACGTTTCCGTCTTCAGGATCGCCAGCGGATCCCAACCGTTCGACGACGCGGCGCTGCCGGACGTGGAGTTCTGCGCGGAGAGCGGCGGCGCCAGGCACGCAGCAGCGGCGAGGAGCGCCGGCCAGCGCAGGGTTCGGAGCGGAGTAGGCATGCGGGGCTCGGAAGTGGAGAGAGAGCGGACACGGAAGACCGGGCGCGCGCGCCGCGGTGGCAACCCTAGAATACGCGCCGGAACCGCCGGACGCTGGCGCGGCGTCCGCTCAGTCCCTTGTTTCTGCAGATGCCTCTGTCACGACCTCTCTCCAGCGCCGCGCTCCGAATCCTGACCTCCGTCAGAGTGGCGGTCAGCCCGTTCCGTTCCGTCGCGCTCCTTTGCGCCCTCGGCCTTGGGCTTGGCGCCTGCGCGGGACAATCCACGTCCGGGGTCGCGACGCCGATTGCGTCGTTGCGCAACGCCAGCGCCTCACCACTGCTCTCCTGGTCGGAGCAGATCACCGTGCGCGAACGCTGGCTCACGCAACGCCATGCCGCGCTCCTGCCCATGATGCGACGACACGACATCGGCATGTGGATCGTGGTCAACGAGGAATTCCACGACGATCCGCTGTCGCAGTATGTCGCGCCGCCGCGACCGTACACCGGCAATCGCGATTTCTTCGTGTTCGTGGATGGTGGCGACGCCGGACTCAGGAAGTTTGCGATCACCGCCTACACCGAGGAGAATCTCACACGGTTCTTCGAGGCACCGTCCGACGAACCGCGTCCGCCAGCGGCCACCCTCAAAGCGCTCTACGAACGGTGGACGCCGAAGACGATCGGTTTGGGGCTGGGCGGACGTCGCGGGCAGACGCGTTCACTCGGGTACGACGCGCACCGCTTTCTTGGCGAGGCGATGGGCGTCGATGCCAAGGAGAAGTTCGTCAGCGCCAGTGACCTCATCGAGGAGTATCTCGATACGCGCTTGCCGGAGGAGATGCCGCACTACACGGCGGCGGTCGCCGTCACCGAGGACATCGTCAAACGCGCACTCTCGCCCGATGTCATCAAGCCAGGCGTCACCACCGTGGGCGACGTGCGGCGCGCGCTGTACGACCTGCTCTGGCAGGCGGGTGTGCGCACCTGGTTTCAGCCCGATCTGCGCGTGCAGCGCGCGTCGGGCGATGTGGCGACGTCACGCGGATTTCTCGCCGTCGCGCCGGAGAAGACAGTCATCGTGCCAGGTGATCTCGTGCACATCGACTTCGGTATTTCGTACATGGGCTTCGACACCGATTGGCAGAAGATGGCCTATGTGATGAAGCCCGGCGAAACGGACGCGCCGGCCGGACTCAAGCAGGCGCTGCGCAATACGAATGCACTGCAGGACGCGCTGATGCTGCGCGCGTCGCGTCCGGGACTCACCGGCGGCGCGGTGTTCAATGCGACGATGGCGGAGATGAAGCAGCAGGGAATCGAAGCGATGGTCTACTCGCATCCGATCGGTGCGCAGGGGCACGGACTCGGCGCGTCGATCGATTTCCGCAGTGCGCTGCGCAGCGACACCACCACGCAGAACGCGCGGTTGCGGTTGGGGTCGTACATCTCGATCGAACTCAATACGGCCACACCGGTGCCCGAGTGGGGCGGCAAGAAAGTGTTCGTGATGATGGAGGACGACGCGCATCTGACGCCGCAGGGGTTCCGGTTCTTCCGGCCACGTCAGGAGGCGTTCTATCTGATTCCGGCGGCGCCGGAGCGGCCTCCCGTCCCGTAGTCCCCGCGCCGTTTTCTCATCCCGTCATCGCGCGCATCAGCGAGCTCAGATTCGTGCCGCGCGCCCGCGTCGCAATCCGATCCTGCACTTTCGGGTAGATCGACGTCGCCTCGTTCTGGAAGCGTCGGAAGAGCGTCTTCATGTCAGCCGTCGAAAGCGACCGGCCCTGCGCGTAGTACTGTTCGGCGGCGTGGCCGAGGGCATACGTGCTGGCGAAGGTGACCGCACCGCCGGCGGCCGTACCGGCCACGCCGCCCAGCAGACCGCCAAGCAGACCGCCGGCGATGCCGCCAAAGGCTTTGCGTACCACGCTTTCCATCACCTGCGCCGCCGCACCCAGTCCGAAGGTGGCTACGAGGTCCTTGATCTGGTTGGCGTCCATTTGTTGCCCAAACTGCTGCCCGACGTGACGAACCAGACGCAACTGCAGGGGTAGGATACCGATGTTGGCGAGGCGGTCCGGGAGCAGTTCGAGCGCGGCGGTGAGAATCGCCTGATCGAGGATATGGTCGTCCAGGGCACCGGTGGGTGAGTTGCCGGCGCCGGTGGGCGGAGTCGTTGTGACTGGGAGGACGGGCGGTGCGCTGAACGGGGAAGCGGCAAAGCTGGTGGCTTCGGCTTTGGCGCGCGATGCGGCGGCGCTGGCGACGGTGGCGTCGAGGGCCAGCGAAGTGGCGAGTCGGCGCAGGAAGTCGTCTTCCTGAGAGCTGGATGGGCCGTTCGCGTTGCACACGGCGAGCGCCACATCGTACGCAGTTTGGCGTGCGTCGCCGTCGCTCAGCTTTGCTGCGAGATCGGAGGCCTGCAACTGACCGCTCGCGGCCCGTTGCACCACGCCTTCGGCTCCGGAGATGCCCAATCGACGGGCGGCCTCCTCGATGGTCGCGAGTTCGCTCGCGTGGTGTCGGCCATCGGCCATCGCTGCAACGGCGGCGATCGCGATGATGGTTTCGGCGTCCTGTGGTGTCATGGGAGCATCCTCGGAGCGGTGTGAAAGAGTATCAGTCTGTTGCGTCAACGTCTCGCGTCGGTGTGCGGCGCGATCACTATACTTTGCCGGTCATGTTGAATCGTCGTCAGTTCCTGTATTCCGCCGCAAGCGTCGCTGCCGGTGCGTCGCTCACCGGACTGTACACCCGATTTCTCGAGCCATACTGGATCGACGTCGTGCGCCGTCCGATGCCGATCGCCGGTTTGCCGACGGCGCTTGAAGGCAAGACGCTCGTCCAGCTCTCCGATCTGCATGTCGGCACGGTCGTCCCCGATCAGTTCATCCTCGATCTCTTTCGCGATGTCCGTGCCATGGCGCCGGACATCGTGGTGTACACCGGCGATTTCATCACGCACTATGCGCGCGGCGGCATGTTTGCGCAGGTGGAGCGTGTCTATGGCGACCTGCCTCGCGGCACGCTCGGTACGGCGGCCATCTTCGGCAATCACGACTTCGGCAACATGTGGTCGGAGCACGATATCGCGCGCCGGCTTGGGCGCACGCTCACGGCAGCTGGCGTGCAGGTGTTGTCCAACGAGACCGCCGTGATCGGCGACCTGCAGATTGTCGGGATGGGCGATCTGTGGGCGCATGAGTTTGCCCCCGTCAAGGCGTTTGCCACGGCGGATCTGCGGCAGCCGGCGATCGTGCTGTCGCATAACCCCGACACCGTGGACCTGACCGGCTGGGGCGAGTTCGAGGGGTGGATCCTCTCGGGGCACACGCACGGCGGCCAGTGCAAAGCGCCATTTCTGCCACCGCCCATTCTCCCCGTTCGCAACAAGCGCTATTCGAGTGGCGAGTTCTCGCTCGATCACGGTCGTCGCCTGTACATCAATCGCGGCATCGGACACGCGCTGCCGGTGCGCATCAACGCGCGTCCGGAAGTCACCGTCTTCTCGCTGACGTCGGTGTAGCGTTGAGTGGTCGCGCGTCGTATTGACGACTGCTGGCACAGGGTCGAGTTTGCAGCACACGGTGCGGGTCGACGACGGTGGTCGTGCCCGCGCGCGCATCCCGCTTATCGCCATCGATCCCGCCGCTGCCATGTGGACTGTTCTTGCGGGTGCCGCGGCACGCCACGCGATCGGTACGGCACCGGGTGAGACGCGCGTGTCAGCGCACGCCGCGCCGCGAGCGGCCTGGCGGCGCAGACTGTTGATCTTCGGCCTGCTCGGCAGCACGGCTGCGATCGGATGCGATTCGCCCGCCGCGCCGGCACGGGTAGCGTCCGTCGCCGTGACGCCAGCGGTCTCGTCGGTCATCGCCGGCGCAACACTACCGCTGTCCGCGGCGGCACGCGATGCAGCGGGAAGTGCGATCGCCGGTCGTGCGATCATCTGGAGTTCAGGTAATGTGTCCGTGGCCACGGTGAGCACTGCCGGACTGGTCGCTGGCCTCGCGCCGGGCAGCGTGGTCGTCTCCGCCACCAGTGACGGTCAGGCCGGTTCGGCCACGATCACCGTGCTCCCAATTCCGGTGGCGAGTCTTGTCATCACGCCAGGCACTGCAACGCTGGTGGCCGGTACCACGCGACAGTTCACCGCGACGGCGCGCGATGCGGTCGGCAACGCACTCACTGGCCGCCTGATCGAGTGGAGCGTCAATACCGTCAGTGCGGCCACCATCGATGCCAACGGGCTGCTCACGGCTGTCGCTCCGGGCACCGCAGTGGTCACCGCAGCCAGCGAAGGGCGGAGCATCATGGCCACGGTGAGTGTGCTGCCGATTCCCGTCGCGACGGTGGTGGTCACGCCCGCCACGCTGTCGCTGCCCACGGGGCTCACGCGAGCACTGACGGTCAGCACACGCGATGCGAACGGCACTGTGCTCACGGGCCGCTTCGTGTCGTGGCGCTCGGATGCGGCGACCGTGGCGACCGTCGACGCGGTCGGCGTGGTCACCGCCGTGTCGACGGGTGCAACAGTGATTTCTGCCACCAGTGAAGGGCAGAGCGGGGCTGTGACCATCACCGTTACGCCGGGCGCAGGCGGACCGACGATTACCTCCACCACGCCGGCATCGTTGCTGCCCGGCACCACACTCCTCATCAACGGCGCCGGATTCGACAACACACTGTTCGGCAACGTGGTCACGATTGGCGGGGTGACGGCGCCCGTGCTCAACGCGACCGCGACGCAGCTGTCGGTCCATGTGCCATGCGTGGAGAGTGGTGACGCGACCATTCGGGTCACCAGCAATGGCGTGCCCGGAACAGCGGTCTCCCGACTCGTGGTGGTCCCTCAACGCACCCTCGGCGTGGGCGAATCCATTGTGCTCACCAGCAACGTGGCCTCGGTGTGCAACGAACTCGTCTCGCTCTCGGCGTCCGCTCGCTATCTGGTGACGGTCTTCAGTGCGTCCACCACCGCCGGGTCGCAAGTGGACGTGGAGATCACCGGCAAGACACCGCCGGTCGGTACGGCTCCCATTCGCCTTGACGCGATACGCCCGTTCGCGGCGCGCGAACGTGATCTCCCCACCGAGGAATCGGCGCGCGACGCCGTCCATGCGGCATTTCTCGAGCGTGATCGGTTGCAGTTCGAGGAGTTGCGCGCACGGACACCGCGGCGGGCGTTGACGTTGCCCGCCACACGCGCGGCCGAGCTGCCAGCGGTCGGCGATATGCGCAGCCTGTACTTCACTTTCAGTGGGGGCTGCAGCGACACGACCCGCGTGATGCGCGGGAAGGCGATACATATCGGCACGCGCGCAATCATCTGGGAAGACTCGACGAACACACTGCAGTCGATGAACGACGCCACATTGGCCGGTTTCTACCAGCGATTGGGGCAGATCTTCGATCAGGATCAGTACGAGTCGGTGAAGAACAACTTTGGTGATCCGTTGCTGCGCGACGCGTTGACGGATAACGATGGTCGCGTGCACATGGTCTTTTCGCAGCGACTGAATGGCTCGGGCGCCGCCGCGTACGTCACGTCGTGCGATCAGTTTCCGAACACCACGTCGCGCGGCAGCAACTTCGGGCAGTTCTTCTACGGCTCCGTTCCCACCACCTCGACGCTCAATCTCAACACTACGGCATCGCCCGACGGCTGGTTCTACTTCATGGCACGCACGGTGGTGCACGAGGTGAAGCACATCTCGTCGATCTCGGCGCGCGTGGCCAACAGTGCGAACTTCGAGCAGTCGTGGTTGGAAGAGGGGACCGCGCGACACGCGGAAGAACTCTGGGTGCGCGAATCGTTGCACAAGGTGCCGTGGAAGGGGAACACCGGCTTCGGCACCGCAGCGAGCAATGGTATTCTCTGTGACTTCAGTCCATCCGACCTCACCTGCAATTCCGCCGACCCGTTGCGCCGACCCAGCTACGGCATGCGGCGTCAGTTCAACGAGATCCGCGAGAAGCTGCTCGAGCCGTGGAACTGGTCGCCGTATGGTGACGGAGCGGGGCAGAGTTCGAGCACGTTCTATCAGACCGCGTGGTCGCTCGTGCGCTATACGATCGACCGCTATGCGAGCTCGGATGCGGAGTTCTTCCGCACGCTGGTCAACTCGAGATCCAATGGACCGACGAATCTTGCCGCAGCAGCCGGCGTGCCCATGGATCAGCTCATCGGCGGCTGGGGGCTCGCACTCTTTGCGGACGACTATCCGGGGCTGGCCTCGCCGAACGCCGACATTCAGTTTCCGACCTGGAACCTGCGCAGCATCTACTCCGGATTGAACGCGCTTCCCGCGTGGAGTTCGCGCTGGAATACCGTCTTTCCGATGCAGCCGCCGCAGTTCGCGTTTGGCAGTTTCGTGTCGCGGGTGAACGGACTGCGTGGTGGTGCGCACGCGTACATCGAGCTGTCGGGAACGCCGAACGGTCCTCAACTCGTCGGATTGCGGTCGGTGGTCGGTGCGGCGGTGCCAACGAATCTGCGGATTGCCATCGCGCGGTTGCAGTAGTGGTGGCGTTGCGGTTGTTGCTGTTGACGCTCGTGTCGGTCTCCGCGGCAAGCGCGTGCCGCCGCGCTGGCGCCGCCGATGCGTCGTCGGACAGCGCGTCGGCCAGTGCGATTCGTGCGGACAGTGTGCGCGGCGTGCTGTCGCTGGTCGGGAGCGAGCCGCTTCCCGTTCTGTTGCTGTCCCCGACCGCATCGAGTGGCATGGATACCGTCGTACTCGTAGGCGCACTCTCGTCCACGCTGCGAAATGTCGTCGGACTCGATATCGTCGTGGCCGGCCGCCGCACCGGCGAACGCGTTCCCGGAGTGATCGCGCGCGGCGCCATGTCACTCGATGTGCGGCAGTTCATCGTGCGCGCGGCGGACGGTGTGGCCACGCACGACGGTGTCCTGGCGCGACGCGACTCGCTGTATCTGCTGCGTGATGCAGATGGAATCGAGCACGCGTTGCCGTCGCTCCCCGCGTCGCTGCGCCGTATGCTCGGCGCGCGCGTCTGGCTGGCGGGCCCGCTTGCCGCCTCGCCGACGTCGTATGGTGTCATCGTGCAGCCGCAGTAGGAGGCAGTCCTCGCGCCCCAACGTTCGGGCTACACGGTTGGCCTCGTCGCGCTATCGGTAGTTGTGCCCCGGTGCATGCTGCTCGCCTGCGCCAAGATCGAGCTTCCTGAACTGCTTGGCGCGCACGTTCACCACCATCCCTTCCACCTGCAGCACACCGCGAATGAGCAGCAGCGGTGACGTGGAAATGAGCAGGGCATTCGCTTCGAAGCGATCAGGGGTGATGACCACGTTGATCATCCCCGTTTCATCTTCGAGCGTGAGAAAGACGAAGCCTTTCGCCGTGCCGGGGCGCTGTCGGCAAATCACCAGTCCGGCAACGGCGATTTTCTGACCATCGCGACCGAGCTTGATGGCCTCCTTGGCCGTGAGCACGCCGTTGGGTTTGAGCAACTCGCGCAGGTGGGTCATCGGATGGCCCGCCAGCGACAATCCGGTCATGCGATAGTCCGCCTCGGTGAGCTCCACCGGTGCGAGCGCGGGTAGGTGCGCAGGCACTGGTTGCGTGCGCATGGGTGCAAGCGGGAGTTGCGGACCACGCGTGCTGGCCAGCACTTCCCACAGTGCCACGCGTCGCCGCCGATCGGCCGGTTCATGCATGAACATCGCGTCGAAGGCGCCGGCTTCGGCGAGTCGTCGCCACGCCGCCCGATCGAGTTGCACGCGCTGCACGGCGTCCTCCACACTCGTGAACGGGCCGTTGACCAGTGCCGCTTCGAGCACCCGCCGCGCCTTGGCGCCGAGTCCACGTACGAGTCGCACACCCAGTCGCACGGCCACGCGATCCTTTCCGGTCATCTGCGACGATGCACAACGCGCCCCCCATTGCACAGTGCCATCGTTGGGCACCAGTACACGTCCGTCCGCCATCTCGAGCACATGATCCCATGACGAGCGCGTGAGGTCGATCGGACGCACTTCCACGCCATGACGTTTGGCGTCTTCGACGAGTGTGCCCGGCGAATAGAAGCCCATCGGTTGTGCATTGAGAATTGCCGCGGCGTATTCGGGCGCGTAGTAGTGCCGCAGGTATGCCGTCGCATACACGATGAGTGCAAAACTCGCCGCATGACTTTCGGGAAACCCGTAGTCGGCAAACGCATTGATCTGGTTGTAGATGCGCTGCGCGATCTCCTCCTCGATGCCGTTGCGCTTCATGCCGTCGATGAGCTGCTCGCAGATCTCGGCCATGCGCTCGTGCGAGCGCTTGTGTCCCATCGCGCGACGCAACACATCGGCTTGCCCCGGTGTGAAGCCAGCGGCCGCAATCGCCACCTGCATCCCCTGTTCCTGAAAGAGCGGAATGCCCAACGTGCGCTTGAGCGCATGCTCGAGCGCCGGATGCGGATACGTCACCGGTTCCAACCCCGCGCGACGGCGCAGATACGGATGCACCATCTCGCCCTGAATGGGGCCCGGACGAATGAGTGCGACTTCTACCACGAGATCGTAAAAGCAGCGCGGCTTGAGCCTCGGCAACGTGTTCATCTGCGCCCGACTCTCGATCTGAAACAGTCCGACGGTATCGGCCGCACACATCACGTCGTACACCGCCTGATCCGTCATGTCGAGTTGACCAAGATCGATGTTCACGCCACGCGTGTGCCGGATGTACAGCAGACAATCCTGCACGACCGTGAGCATGCCCAGTCCGAGCAGATCGATCTTCACGAGCCCCACCGGGTCGAGATCGTCCTTCTCCCACTGAATCACTGTGCGACCCGGCATCGACGCCGGTTCGATGGGCACGACAGAACCGAGTGGTTGCTCGGTGAGGATGAAACCACCGACGTGGATGGAGCGGTGACGCGGCAGTTGATGCAGACCGTCCACCACATCGGCGAGCACCCGTACACGGGGATCATTGACATCGAGTCCCGAGCGGGTGGCCAGCGACGGAACGGGCAACTTCCCAGTTTCGGGCTGTGGGCTTTGGCTGTGGGTTGTGGGTGTGTGGGAGCTGCCCTTGGCGAGCGGACCGAGGTTGTACTCCGCATCCGCTGCGATCCTGGACACCGCGCGTTCATCGAGATGCTCGGCCCACGTCGCATCGCGCGCGTTGAGCGATTGCCCAGGCCGACGCTGCGCGTTCGGACTCCCATACGGCTCATACGCCGCATTCGGCTTCGGACGATCACTCGCACGCAACGGTGTCTTCTTCGCTCCACTTGCACCCGCAGTCGAAGCAGCACTCGCACTTGCCGCCACCTTCCGCGCCTCCACCCGCACCACCCGCGCCTTCGTCGTCGCCTCCGTCCCCCCAATCATCATCTGCCCAATCTGCGTCGCCTCAACACTCCGCTGTCCTTTTGCAAGTTCTTCTACGCTCCCGTTCCTCTCCCCGTTCTCCCTGTTCTCCCCGTCCGCTGTTGCAGTTGCTGTTGCAGTTGCAGTTTCCGCGTTCGGCACCCGCAACGCCGCCGCCGTCGCTTTCGCACTGAATCGATCGCTCAGCGCGCTCAGCATCTCCCCCTGCTCCACCGAAAACCCCAGCACGCGTGCCGCATCACGCACCGCACTACGGCCGCGCCAGGTGATCTGCTCACACACCATCGCGGCATGTTCGCGCCCGTAGCGGTCGTAGACGTACTGCAGCACGCGTTCGCGGTCCCGGTGCGCGAAGTCGATGTCGATGTCCGGTGCTTCGGTCCGTTCTTCACTCAGAAACCGCTCGAACAGCAACTCCATGCGAATCGGATCGACCGCGGTGATGCCCAGGCAATAGCAGACGGCGGAGTTGGCCGCCGAACCGCGCCCCTGACAGAGAATCCCCTCGCGTCGTGAGAAGCGCACGATGTCCCACACGATG
>CAYWCJ010000099.1:0-13142 GCA_964456595.1 uncultured Gemmatimonas sp.
CTCCGGCACCCAGACGGCCGAGACTTCGATCTCGCTCTGGCCGCCGTGCGCGCCGTCGAAGAGCTCACCTCGCTCGTTGGTCGGGTGTCGCTCCGCGACCTCGTCCGCGACACGGTCGATCTGGTGGAGCGCCACTTCATCCAAGCCGCACTCGATCTCACGAATGACAACCGGACCTCCGCCGCCGAAGTACTCGGCGTCAGTCGGCAGAGCCTGTACGTCAAGCTTCGTCGACACCGTCTCGTGTCTCCCGGCGCCGATCGGGACGAAGAATCCGTCAGCTAGCACAAAAGAACGCCGTTGGCGGCAAAAAACGCTCTGTTGCATTTCGAAACTGTAAACTAAACTAGACGCCCATGAGCGTCAGCGTTCCCTTACAAGCGGCCCCATCGCGGCCAGACCCCAAAGCGGTCCTGACGCTGCTGAAGCCAGTCACCTGGTTTCCGCCGATGTGGGCGTTCACCTGCGGCGCAATCTCGGCCGGCGTTCCACTCAACGATCGGATCCCGCTGCTCGCCCTCGGCATCTGCATCACGGGCCCGCTGGTGTGTGCGTCCAGTCAGGCCGTCAACGACTGGTTCGACCGTCATGTAGACGCCATCAACGAGCCGCAGCGCCCCATCCCATCGGGTCGAATCCCAGGACGCTGGGGACTCGGACTCGCCGTCCTCTGGACGCTGCTCTCACTGGCGGCCGCCGTTCCGCTCGGCGCATTCGGCATCGGCGCGGTTTCGCTCGCCTTGCTGTTCTCGTGGGCCTACAGCGCGCCGCCGGTTCGACTCAAGCAGAATGGATGGCTCGGCAACGCGGCCGTGGGCTTTACCTATGAAGGATTGGCCTGGGTGGTCGGCGCGGGTGTCATGCTCGGCAATCGGGTGCCACCCACGGCCATCATCCTGCTCGCGGTGGTGTACTCCATCGGCGCGCATGGCATCATGACCCTCAACGACTTCAAGGCGATCGACGGTGATCGTCGCATGAACGTGCGTTCGCTTCCCGTTCTGCTCGGTGCACAGGGCGCAGCGCGTGTGGCGTCGATCGTGATGCTGGCCGCGCAGGTGGTCGCTATCGCGCTGCTGGTCTGGTGGGGCAAGCCCGTACACGCCGCCGCGATTGCGGTGCTGACGCTCGTGCAAGCCGTGATGATGTCGCGCTTTCTCAAGGCGCCGATCGAGCGTGCGCTCTGGTTGAGCGCGGCGGGCGTGCCTTTCTATGTGTCAGGGATGATGATCGCGGCATTTGCCGTGCGCGCGACGCCGATGGTGGAGGCGCTGCGATGAGTTGGTGGCAGCTCGCCCGTCTCGGGTTGGTGCAGGCTGCCCTTGGCGCCGTCGTCGTGTTGCTGACGACGACCATCAATCGCGTGATCATCGTCGAGTTGGCGTTGCCGGCCATGGTGCCGGGTATTCTTGTTGCGCTGCATTTCGGCGTGCAACTGGTGCTGCGTCCGCGTCTCGGACACAGCAGCGATCGCAGTGGGCGTCGCACGCCGTGGATTCTTGGCGGACTGCTCGTGTGCGCGCTGGGCGGCGTCGGTGTGGCGGCGAGCATCCCCGTGATGGCCGAGCATACGCTGCTTGGTGTCGCGCTTGCGTCGCTGGCGAGCATCGTGCTTGGCGCTGGTGTGAGCGCGTCCGGTACGCCGTTGCTGGCGCTCATCAGCGAGCGCGCGCGGCCCGAGCAGCGAGCCGGTGCCGCAGCAATCACGTGGATCCTCATGATCGTCGGGATCATCATCACAGCGGCGACGTCGGGTGCGCTGCTCGATCCATTCTCCTTCACACGGCTGATCCTGATCGCGGCCGGCATCGGTGGCGTCGGACTGCTCGTCGGCGTGCTGGCGACGCTTGGCGTTGAGCGTGGTTCGGCGCTCGCAGGCAGCACTGTGCCGCGGGCGGAACAATCGGAGTCGTTCGTCGCGTCGCTGAAAGTGGTGTGGCAGGAGCCCGCGGCACGCATCTTCGCCGGATTCATCTTCCTCGCGATGTTTGCGTACAGTGCACAGGATCTCATTCTTGAGCCGTTCGCTGGCATCGCGTTCGGCATGACGCCGGGCGAAAGCACGAAGCTGTCGGGGATGCATCACGGCGGTGTGCTGGCGGGAATGATTGTGACGGCGTTGCTGGCAACGCGGTCCGGGCAGTTGCGCCACTGGGCGGCGGCAGGTTGTCTCGCTTCGGCCGTTACGTATGTCGCCTTGACTGTGTCCCCGGCGATTGGCGATCCGGGCTACTTCCGCGTCACGGTCGCGCTGCTCGGGCTGGCGAACGGTGTGTTCGCGATCGGCGCGATCGGATCGATGATGTCGCTGACCGGAGACCGAACCGATGGTCGTGCGGGTTTGCGCCTTGGTGTCTTTGGTGCGGCGCAGGCGATCGCCTATGCGACGGGCACAATGACGGGCGCGGCCGGTGTGGATGTGGCGCGTTCGCTGATGTCGTCGCCCGTGCAGGGATATCTGGTCGTGTTCAGCGTGCAGGCCGTGCTTTTCGCCGCATCGGCGGTGCTGGCATTGCGCAGCGCGTCGAGTGAGCGCGCAAACGATGTATTCCGTACACGGAGCGAAATGCTGCCGGCGGCACTGCAATCGTGAGGAATGGCGTTGACGAAGGGGCTCGCGTCCCGCGTTTCTGCCTGGAACGTGTTCACCAGCAGTCGTTGCCGACTGCGTCTGTTCAGGGGGTTTCGTGATGAGTGACGTCCAGGTCGGTGGTGTGGACAGCAGCGTGTTCGACGTGGTGGTGGTCGGTGGCGGTCCTGCGGGAGCGACGGCCGCGCATGAGTTGGCGCGCTGCGGCCGCAAGGTGCTGCTGCTCGATCGCGCCGGGCGCACCAAGCCCTGCGGCGGCGCAGTGCCTCCGCAACTGCTGAAGGACTTCCATGTCCCCGAGTCGATGCTGGTGGCGCATATCGATACCGCACGCATCATCTCGCCCAAGTCACGCAAGGTGGATATCCCGGTCGGGGATGGCTTCGTGGGCATGGTCGATCGTGACGTCTTCGATGAGTGGCTGCGCGCACGGGCGGCGAGTGCGGGCGCCGAGCGCCGCATCGGTACGTTCACGCAGTTCACGCGCGGCGATGACGGCGTGGCGATTCTTTCGTACACCGATGGCAAATCGCGCGCGGGTGAGGTGCGGCAGGTGCGCACGCGCATGGTGATCGGGGCCGACGGCGCGCTGTCTCCGGTGGCACGGCAGTGCGTGCCGGGGGCGTACAAGGCGCGTCACGTGTTCGCGTACCACGAGATCGTCAAGTCGCCGGTGAACAACGAAGCGGATTTCGGTCCGGCCCGGTGCGACGTGTACTATCAGGCGCCGCTGTCCCCGGATTTCTACGCGTGGGTGTTTCCGCACGGTGCAACAACGAGCATCGGGACGGGGACGCTGCAGAAAGGATTTGGTCTCAGGGAGGCGGTGGCCAAGCTCCGGCGCGACACCGGACTCGATCAGGTGGAGACCATCCGACGTGAAGGCGCACCGATTCCGATCAAGCCGCTGCCCAGCTGGGACAATGGTCGAGACGTTGTTTTGGCAGGAGATGCGGCCGGTGTGGTTGCGCCTGCCAGCGGCGAGGGCATCTTTTACGCCATGACAGGTGGACGTTTTGCCGCTGATGCGGTCGAGCAGGCGTTGGTGACCGGCAATCCGAAGGCGCTGCGGCAGGCGCGCCGCCGATTCATGCGTCTGCACGGACCGGTGTTCGCGGTGCTCGACATCATGCAGAATTTCTGGTACAGCAACGACAACCGTCGTGAGCGATTCGTGGCGATCTGCCGCGACAAGGACGTGCAGCAGTTGACCTTTGACGGGTACATGAACAAGCAGCTCGTGAAGGCCAAACCGCTCGCACACATTCGCATCTTCTTCAAGAATCTCGCGCATCTCACCGGTCTCGCGACCGCGTGATCCTCCCTCTGTCCGCCCGCCAATGCTGATCTCGATCGCGATCGATTTCCGGCTCGCTGATGTTGCGACGCGTGAGCGCTTCCATCTCTCGGAAGAACGGCTCACGCAATTGTACCGCACCGCACGAAGCGAAATCGTCACCGAGGCCGCGCTGATCGCGACGTGCAATCGCACGGAGCTGTATGCCTGGGTCGACAGTGAAGACATGAAAGTGGTGGAGCGCGCGGTGCTGACGCTGGCGCGGAGATGGATGCGCACGCGCGCCGACGGCGATGCCTTGCTGCACACCGCCACACGCCGTTACGGCGAGCAGGCCGCGCGACATGTCGTGCGCATCGCGTCGGGGCTGGAGTCGCAGGTGCTGGGCGACGGACAGATCCTCGGACAGCTACGCGCGGCATACAAGCGTGCGGCACACGGACACGCCGCCGGACCGGTGCTGCATCGCCTGTTCGAAACGGCGTTGCGCGCCGGCAAGCGCGTGCAGACGGAGACGTCGCTGTCCGCCGGACGCAATTCCGTCGGTGCGGAAGCCGCCGTGACGGCCTCGCAGCGGTTCGGCAACTTGCAGAACGCGCGCTGCGTCGTGGTGGGTTCGGGCAAGACGGGGACGCGCGCGGCGAAGCAGCTGCACAAGCTTGGCGCGCGCGACATCGTGCTTATCAATCGCACGTTCGACAAGGCGCATGAACTGGCGAAGTTCGTCGGCGGCCGCGCCGCGCCGATGGAAGCGCTGCACATCGAAGCCGCCATGGCGGATGTCGTCATCATCGCCACGGCCAGCGAAGTGCCGGTGCTCACGCACGCTGGCTTGCAGCATGCCCGCGAGGCGTGCGCCGCATCGGGGTATGCACTGCTGCTGATGGACCTGAGCGTGCCGCGCAACATCGATCCGCGCGTGACTGAACACGCGGGCGTCACGCTGGTGGATCTCGACACGTTGCATCAGCCGATGCTCGATGCGGAGGAGAGCCGTCGCGATGCCGTTCCGACCGCGTCCCGCATCTGCGAAGACGAGATCGGACAGTTCAACGACTGGCTGTCGGCCATGCCGGCGCGTGATGCCATCAAGCCGTTGCGTGAAGCGATCGAGGGCGTGGCGCGTCGCGAGGTCGCCTTTGCGGCGGGTGACGAGGAAGTCGCCAATCGCACGGCATCCCGCATCGTTGCGAAGCTGCTGGCCGGTCCGATGGCGGCGCTGCGGCGCACGGTACAGCGTGGCGAGCCGCTCGACGCGCAGGCCTTGATGTTGTTCGAGATGTTCTCACCGACAACCACGCCGATGGCACGCGGACCGCGCGGCAGCCGTCAGCAGGCACGCGCGGCGCGTATGGATGCCGTCACGGACGCGCCTCGAGAGGTCCGTCCGGAGGCTCGCCCATCGTCGTCCCGCATGGCCCTCACTCCGGAGCAGTTCACGTAATGTCGTCGGTCAGTGCTGTTGCTCCCCTCAACGACCTGTTGCTCCGTGCGCTGCGCTCGGAGCCCGTTGAACGTCCGCCCGTCTGGATGATGCGTCAAGCCGGTCGCTACCTGCCGGAGTACCGTGCGGTGCGTGCGAAGTCGGATTTCCTGACGATGTGCCGCACGCCGGAACTCGCCGTCGAAGTCACGTTGCAGCCGCTCGATCTCGTGGGCGTCGATGCCGCGATCATTTTCAGCGATATTCTCGTCATTCCCGAAGCGATGGGAATGCACTTGACGCTCGATGAAGGGATCGGACCGCAATTCTCTTCGCCGATTCGTCGGCCGTCGGATCTGTCTCGCCTGCATGCGGTCGATCCGCACGATGGACTTGGCTATGTGCTCGATGCGTTGCGCCTCGCTCGTCGCGAAATCGGCAACAAGGTGCCGCTGATCGGATTTGCTGGTGCGCCGTGGACGCTGGCTGCCTACATGGTCGAAGGCAAAGGCACCAAGCAGTTCGCAGTCGCCAAGCGCATGCTGTTCGAGCAGCCGGCCATGGCGCATGCGCTGCTCGATCAGTTGGCGACGGCGGTTGGCGACTATCTCGTGGCGCAAGTCGAGGCCGGCGCGCAGGCACTGCAGCTGTTCGAGTCGTGGGCGGGTGCACTCGGACCAACGGAGTTTCGCGAGTTCTGCATTCCGTATCTGGCGCGCATTGCCAAACAGGTGCGTGGCACCGGTGTCCCGCTCATCGTCTTCGCGCCTGGCGCCGGGTGGGCGCTCGGCGAGATCGCTGAAGCGACCGGTGCGGACGCGATCGGTGTGGATTGGCATACGGCACCGCAGCAGGCGCGCCAGCAGTGCGCGCCGTTCGGTGTGGCGCTGCAGGGCAATCTCGATCCGTGCGCGCTGTACGGTGCCCCCGCGGAGATTCGTCGCCGGACGCACGAGATGATCTCGGCGTTTGGTCCGGTGGGTCACGTGGCGAATCTGGGCCACGGAATTCTTCCCGATGTTCCGCCCGCGCACGCGCGTGCGTTCGTCGACGCCGTCAAGGAATGGCGCTGGACGGATGCAGCACTCGCCCGCTCTGGCAGCCACGCCCAACTCGCGGGTGTCCCATGAGCGCCGCCGTCTTCCCGACCGAACGCCTCGCGAGCAGCCTCTCGTCCATTTCGCAGCGCGCGGAGGCGAAGCGTTGGATTGCCGGGTTGCACGATGAGTTGACGTCGTTCTTCGGTCGTCTCGACAAGGGTGGCACGTTCATCGAGGATCGGTGGGAGCGTCCGGGAGGCGGCGGTGGTGTCGCGCGGGTGATGACCGATGGGGTGACGTTCGAGAAGGCGGGCATCAATCGTTCGGCGGTCATGGGCGAGCTGCCCGAACTGGCGGCGCGTCGACTGGGAGGACACGGTGCGGTGGCCGGTGCGACGCACTTCTTCGCGACGGGCGTCAGTCTCGTTGTGCATCCGCGCAGCCCGCTGGTGCCAACGATTCACTTGAACGTGCGCTACTTCGAACTGACCGACGAGCACGGGCAGATCACCGACAGCTGGTTCGGTGGCGGTACAGACCTGACGCCGTTCTATCCGCATCACGACGACGCGGCGCTGTTCCATCGCGGGCTGCGTTGTATGTGCGATCGGCATCATGCCGGCTTCTATCCGGAGTTCAAGCAGCGCTGCGACGAGTATTTTGTGAACGTGCATCGCAACAACGAGGCACGAGGTGTGGGTGGCATTTTCTTCGATCACCTGCGCGCGGGTGATACGTCGCATGGCCTCGGTCACGACCAGGTGGCCGCCTTCGTGAGCGATGTCGCGCGCGTACTGCGTCACACGTACGAGCCGATTGTCGAACGTCGGCGTGACGAAGCGTTCACGCAGGCGCATCGCGACTTCCAACTCGTGCGTCGCGGCCGCTATGTCGAGTTCAACCTCGTGCACGACCGCGGCACGATCTTCGGACTGCAGACGCAAGCGCGTATCGAGAGCGTGCTGATGAGTCTCCCGCCGCTGGCCATGTGGCAGTACGCGCCGCGGTATGCACCGGACTCCTTCGAGGCTCAGCTCGTGCAGATGCTCGAGCCCCGCGACTGGGCGGCGGACGCCACCGGAGAGTGAACCATGCGGGTGCTGGCTGATCGGTCCAGCAGCGTGACGCCAACGGAACCGGATCGGGGCGATCATCGGTCGGTCGCGGTGGTTGGCGCGGGCATCACGGGCCTCGTCGCCGCCTACGAGCTGCGACGCCGCGGAGTGAATGTCACGTTGTACGAATCGTCGGGACATTCGGGCGGTGCGATTCGCACGACGCACGCCGAGGGATTCCTCGCCGAGCATGGCCCCAACTCGTTCGTCAGCTCGGCGCCGGTGGAAGAGTTGATCGGCAAGCTCGATCTGCGGGGCGATGTCGTCGAGGCGAATCCCGATGCGAATCGGCGATACGTCGTGCGCGATGGCAAGCTCCTGCCGTTTCCGCTGACGCCGCCCGCGATGCTTGGCACGCGGCTCTTTTCCCTGCGCGCGAAGCTGCGTGTGCTGGTCGAGCCGCTCGTGTCACGTGGGGAGCGGACGGACGACGAATCGATTGCCTCGTTCGTGCGTCGGCGCCTGGGTCGCGAAGTGCTGGACTATGCGGTCGACCCGTTCATCTCCGGCATCTTCGCCGGCGATCCGGAGCAGCTCTCCATGGCGCACGCGTTTCCGCGCGTGTTTGCGCTGGAGCGCGAGCATGGCTCGCTCTCGAAGGGGTTGATGGCGCAGCGGCGTCTGTCCCGTCTCGCGCGTTCGAAGGCGGCATCGTCGTCGGAGCTGGTGGATCAGTCGCCGGCGGCACCATCGCGACTCCTCTCGTTTGTTGATGGCATGCAGACGCTCACCGACGCATTGGAAGCGTCGTTGGTGGGTACGCTGCGTTTGGGTTGTCCGGTGCGCCTGCTGCACCGCACGGAAACGCGCTGGGAAGTGGAATCCGGGCAGGACGGCGCGACACGATCGCATGCTGTGGATGCCGTGGTGATGGCGACGCCCGCGCATGTGCTGGCGGCGATGGAGCTGCCTGCGGTGCTGCGACGCGACGCGGCGCCGGTGGAGCGTGTGGAGTACCCGCCGGTGAGTACGCTGACGCTCGGATTCCGTCGGCGTGATGTTGCCCATGCCCTCGACGGTTTCGGCATGCTCATTCCAGCGGCAGAACGTCGCAACGTGCTGGGCGCGTTGTTCAGCTCCTCGCTCTTTCCGGCGCGCGCACCGGAGGATCACGTGACGATCACCTGCTTTGTCGGCGGCGCGCGTCATCCGGAGCTGGCGCGCGAAGACAGCGACGTCCTGGTGCGACGAGTGCTCCTCGACCTGCGAGCACTGCTGGGCGTGCGCGGCGACCCGGTGTTCATCAAGCATGTCTTCTGGCCGCGGGCGATTCCGCAGTATACGCTTGGCTATCAAGCCGTGAAGGACGCCGCCGATGCGACGGAGCAAGCCAACCCAGGCTTGTATCTCGCGGGCAACTACCGGAATGGCGTTTCGGTTGGCGACTGCATCGCGAGCGGACAGCAGATGGCGGAGCGCGTGGCGGCATATCTGACGCGCGCGGGCTGAGGCATCGCGGAACAGCGGTCACGGAGAACAGCAGGAGAGCGGTGGGAGAACCGTGGGAGACTGCGGAACAGCAAGCACGGAGAACAGCGGGAGACCTGGAGGAGAACAGCGGGAGAGTGGTGGTGGCGATCGGTTCAGTCGAGTTTGCGGGGTGTCACTTTTTTGGGTGATCGAATTGTCTCTTCATTGGATTCGTCGCCCAGACGGTTGATTCGTTTGCGGCTTGTCTCAGGTGCTTTTCTCCATCGTCTCTCCTGAGTTCTCCGTGCCCGCTGTTCCGCTGTCTCCCGTGTTGTCCCGCTCGCTGCTCGTTCATAAGCGCCGCGCCCGCCGCTTAGCTTTGGACGCATGACTGCACTCGACTTGCTGGCGATCGCAGCACATCGCGACGATGCGGAGCTCACCTGCGGCGGTACGTTGATTCGCGCCGCTGACGCCGGAAAGACCGTCGGCGTGCTGGATCTGACGCAGGGTGAGATGGGGACTCGTGGCTCTGCGCAGATCCGATTGGACGAATCCGAGGCCGCCGCGCGCGTGATGGGGCTCGCGGTGCGCGAAAACCTCGAGCTCCCCGACGCTGGGATCGTCAACGACCACGACACACGTGCGCGGCTTGTGCACCTGCTTCGACGACTGCGCCCACAGGTGGTGATTGCGCCTGCGTCGCGCGGGCGGCACCCCGATCATCGTCGCGCCACCGAACTCATTCGGGACGCGTGCTTTCTCTCGGGGTTGGCGAAGTACGCGCCTGGCGATCATCCCGCGTTCCGTCCCACGAAGCTGCTGCACGTGATCACCTACCGCGAAGACGGCGGCAAACCGACCTTCGTCGTCGATATCACCCAGCAGTTTGACCGAAAGATGGCCGCGATTCGCTGTTACTCATCGCAATTCGATGGCGCAACACAGGCGGGCGAAGTTTTCCCGAATGGCGAGCCGCTGTACGACATGATTACTCATCAGGCGGCGCATTATGGCTCGTTGATCCGCCGGCGATACGGCGAGCCGTTCCACACCGAGGAGACGATGGAGGTGGACGACGTTACCACGCTTGGTGTCGCCACGTTCTGACGCCACGCGCCATTCCCACCACCTGGTTCCACATGTCGGATTCAGCAAAACCCATCGACTACGGCACATACCTGCGCGTTGACGAGCTGCTCGCGCTGCAGACGCTGCAATCGAACCCCGAGCATCCCGACGAGTTGCTGTTCATCGTCGTGCATCAAGCGAGCGAGTTGTGGTTCAAGGTGTTGTTGCACGAGATGGATGTGCTGATAACGGCGCTGTCCAATTTCGATTCGATGCGCGCGTTGCTGGCGGTGCAGCGCGTCAATGTCCTCACCGAAATCGTCGCCCAGCAACTCTCCGCGCTGGACACGCTGCCGCCGCAGCGCTTCGCGCAGTTTCGTGGATACCTCGGCGCGTCGAGTGGATCGCAGAGCGCGCAGTTCCGAGCGATCGAAGCCACGGCCGGATTGCGCGATCCACATTTCCTCGCGGCGCTCGCTGAACATGGTGATCCTCCCGCGATCGTTGCACAAGCACTCGCGCGCCCGACGCTGCAGTCGTTGGCAGAGGCATTGCTCACGCAAGAACAGGTGACGCTCGAATCGCTCTACACCGGCCCGGGCCCAACGCCCCTGTTCCTGCTCATCGAAGGATTGCTGGAGTTCGAGCAGCGATTTGCGCGCTGGCGATTCCTTCACGTGCAACTGGTCGAGCGCATCATCGGGCCGGGCACCGGCGGTACGGGCGGCACGCTCGGCGCGAAGTATCTCGCGCGTACCGTGTCGCAGAAATTCTTCCCGTCTCTTTGGGCAGTACGCAGTCAATTCTACGGACGGACGACCTGAGACACGTGCAGCAGCCGAACGAAGAGGGGGCGCTGATCGACATCTCGGTTGCGTACTCGGCTGACACTCCGGTCTGGCCGGGTGACACGCCGTTTTCGTGTGGGTGGATTGCGAGACGCGAAGATGGATCGAGTGTGAACATTGGTCGCGTCACCACGAGTATACATGCAGGCACGCACGCGGATGCCCCGCTTCACGTCGAGTCGACGTGGGCGGGGAGCGAAGCGTTACCCGCGCGCGTCTTTGTCGGCGAGGCGTGCGTGATTGCGCTGCCGCACGACATGCCGTCCGACGCGGAGATCACTCGCGACGTGCTGGCGTCGTTGATCGGTGCGGATGGGCCACGATCGCCCTTGCGCCTGCTCTGTCGTACCGGGCACTCCGTTTCGCGCGGTGCCTTCCCCGACGCGTGGCCAGTGCTGTCCGCCGACGCGGCGGCATGGCTCGTGGAGTCGGGCCTGCTCCTGTGGGGTACCGACGCGCCCAGTGTGGATTCTCGACTGAGCAGGTCATTGCCCGTGCACCATGCGCTGTTCGGCGCTGGCGCGTTCGTGCTCGAGAATTTGTCACTGCAGGGAGTGGCACCGGGGCACTACGAACTCCTGGCCCAGCCGCTGGCGATTTGCGGCGCCGACGCGGCTCCGGTTCGCGCGATGCTACGTCCGATCATGCGGGTGGAGACGGTGATCGAGAGCAAGATCGAGACGGCGGCCTCAGGCTGACTCGAGCTTCATGTCGTTGAGCTTTTGCTGCAGTTGCGGCGACGTGAGCAAGTTGTCCGCGATCTGTGCAACGTTTTCTGCATCGGCCCACGCGCGCGCGCGCAACGTGAGTTCGCCCTCGAGCGAGCGCCGTTCCACGTCTTCGTGCAGAGCCATTTCGAAAGCCAGGCGTGCCGCCTTCGGGATCTGATTCAGGTCGCCCGTGTCGCCAACGGTGGAGCGTGCGGCCCACTCGCGGCGCTTGCCCGCCGCCCACCGTCCGAAGTGATCGGGACCGCCGGATTCCTCGATGAGTCGCACGCCGTCCCGAATGACGTTTTGCGAGGCGCCTGCGCGATTGATGCGCGGCAGATGTGCGCGCAGGAGCGGTAGTGCGTCGGCGGCAGCGCAGGATCGTCGGCCTTCCATCGGCCGGCGTGCCCGATGTCGATCCCCCACCCTTCCGGCGTATCGCGTTGGATCAGTCGTGCCGTTCCAAATGGAATGAACATGCCTCCATCCGCCAGCAAGAGTGAATTCTGCGGACGCCCAGCCAGCTTCAGGAGGTTGAGCATGATGAGCACATGACCAATCGGAAGAAGTGCGGCAAGACCGATGCCCGCCATGGACGCTCCCGCGATCGTCAATGATGCCGCGGCAACGCCAACCACGCCCGCGATGATCGCCTTCGTGCGCCGACGTCCGAACTGATCGCCGTACCGCCAGGCCGCGAACTCGGGGCGAAGCGGTGCCCCTATGCGAATGATCTCCGTGCCGTCGGCAAGGCGCGCCAGCCCGATGTTGTCCGTGCTGACGCGCACGCGCGTGTCGCGGAAGGCGCGCTCAGCGCGTCGATCGCGTCGTTGCTGCCCAGCGACTTTTGGCAATGGATGCAGGTGGAATATACGCGTCTACTGATCCCTGGTGCGCAGCGCATCCACGCGCGCAGTCAGTGCCGGCGAAATGAACATGTTGTCCGCGATGTGAGCGATCTCCTCGGCCTCACGCCATGCGGCTTCGAGCTCCGCGAGTTCGCCTTCCATGGCGCGACGTTCGCTCTCTTCGTGCAGCGCCATCTCCAACGCGAGTCGGTCCTGCGGCGACAGCGTGTGCAGGGTGCCGGGCAGCTTCTGCACCTGATTGCGCGCGGGCTTGGATTGCTTGGCACTGACGCCCCACTGTTTGTCCGTGGCGCGCGCGCCGAAGCGCGATTGCAGCGTGGTGAGCACGCGTTGCGCGTCGCCCGCCGCTTCGAGCACGGACACGGCATCGCGCACCTGTATCGCTGAGCCACCGAAACGATTGACCGTGGGCAGAATCCGCGAGGCCGCGCGTTTGGCGGGTTCTCCGACCAGCAGGTGTGTGCCCTTCACCGATTCGAGTCGGAGTGCGAAGGGATCGTCGGGTCCCTGCTGCAGCAGTGCGCTCATACGCGCGTGCTTGCGCTGCACGTCCACCACCTGTCCGTCGTCCAGCGCGATGCGACCCACGACGGCGCCGGGGCGTCCGTGAATGAGCATGTCCCAGATGCCGCTGTTGGCGTACACGCCTGAGAAGCTGGCAACGCTCGCGCCGACGGCGACCATACCGCCCACGATGAGCGTCGCACTTCCGAGAATGGTGCCGGTGATCAGCATCTGGCGCTTGCGACGACGTCCGAACTGGTCGCCG
>CAYWCJ010000099.1:13152-13412 GCA_964456595.1 uncultured Gemmatimonas sp.
CGGTCGTTGCGGCGTGCCGACCCGAATGAGCTCCACGCCCTCGGGCAATCGGGCCAAGCCGATGTTGTCGGTGCTCACCCGAAGCCGGCTGTCTCGGAAGCGCCGTTCCGCCGCTTCCACGGCTTCCCAGCGTTCTTCGAGCGGCGAGAGGTTCCAACGGTCACACTGCCGGCACACCACCCACAATCGCCCCTGCGCCGAATCGAAGGCGAGGCGCGTCCCGACCGGGAAGACTTCGAAGGCCTCGTTCCGCCCGAGAT
>CAYWCJ010000100.1:0-13165 GCA_964456595.1 uncultured Gemmatimonas sp.
AGAACGTGCCCGTGACGCGCGCCGGCGGTGGAGCGGGCGGCGGTGGTGGAGGCGGCGGACGGCGCACGCTGCGCATGCTCGGCGGCACGACGTCGGTGGCCGACATGATCAAGGGCACCGAACGCGGTGTGCTGGTCACGCGCTTCTGGTACATCCGTCCGGTGGATCCGCGCACGATTCTCTACACGGGCCTCACGCGCGACGGCACGTTTCTCATCGAAAACGGCAAGGTCACGCGCCCCATCAAGAACTTCCGCTTCAACGAGTCGCCGATCTTTTTCCTGAACAACCTCCAAGCGCTCGGCCCCAGCGTACGCATCAACTCCTCTGAAAACCTCGGTGCCGGCGGCGCGGTCTACATGCCGGCGATCAAGGTGCGCGACTTCACGTTCAGTTCGTTGTCAGACGCGGTGTAGCATCTGCGCGTCGTCCGAGGCCGGACAATGACAAATACAAACCCCCAAAAACAAACAGCAAACAGCGACTGACTATCACGGATAGCAACAGATAAACAGACGATCGGAGGGATCTGCTCCGAGCATTCCGCACGAACGGAACAGATCCATGTTTTCCCTTTTTATCTGTTTGTATCCGTGATAGTCAGTCGCTTTTTTGCTTTTTCTTTTGCAGTTTGCTGCGCGTTTGTCCGCCTAGCTCGCCGCCACAAACGCACACCCATTCTGCTGCGCCAGAACATCGGCGAAGATGCCGGACGGCTGCATGATGATGCCGGGAATGACGTATGAGAGCGCCTTCGTCCGCGCCTCCGCTTGCGGCAACTTGTCCTGTTTCGAGACGGCGTAGACGCACCCGGCGAATGCCATGTTGCAGCCAAGCACGATCACGCCGCGCGCGATCTGCTCTTCGAGCATGAAGGCGCTGAATGACGAGGGCTGTTTGCCTGGCGCTGGCGGAATGGAAAGCCCCGGATTGCGATTCGTCTTCTTGCCGTTGTCGTCCTTGAGTTTGGCGCGCTTGCCGACCGCGTACTCATCCCAGAACGACTGCTTCATCGCGAGTATGATGCCGGCGTGACGCAGCACGATCACGGCCGACAATTCAGAGGCCGGCACCTTGAAGACGTCCGTATACTGCTTGGCCCACAGTCCCGCGCGCAGCACACCGGCGCCGCCGGACACTTCCGGCACGTCGAACATCGCCTTGTGCCTGCCCGTGAGCCTGGTGGTCCACGAGGTGTCCCACTCGTCGGCCGCTTCATGCATCGCAGCGTGGCCGAACTCGTCGTACGGAGAGCTCGAGCCGTCGAGATCCAGATCCTCGAGCCTTGGTGCAGTGTACGCGGATGCGGCGTGCAGCGACGCCGGAACGGCGGCGACGGAAGCAGCGCCCAATGCGAGGCGCTGAAGGAATTCGCGACGATGGGAGGTCATACGGCGGCGAGGTCGGCGGGGAAGAAAAGGAGCTGACGCGCGAAAGCTACGCACCCTGCCACTGATTCGCGCGGATGTTCTGTGCTGCGAGTCGCGCCGTCTCCTCGACTCGTCTGGCGCGCGTCGGCTCCGTCTTGGCCTGCACGATCCACTCGAGAATGCTGCGCTTGGCCGAACGTGGGAACGCGTCGAAGTTGGCGGCGGAGCCGTGATGCGTCCGGAACACGGCCGTCAGATCGGGCGGAACCTCGAGCGCTTCGACGGCATCGAGTTTGGTCCACGAACCGTCGGCCTTCGCTGCTTCGATCTTCGCCCATCCTGGCGTCGCCATGCGCCCGTCGGCGATGAGCTGTTCAACGCGTTTCTTGTTGGGCCTCGACCAACCCGATCCCGGTTTGCGCGGCGCAAACCAGAGCATCGTGCGCACGTCGTCGAGCGCGCGCCCTTTGCTGTCCACCCATCCGAAGCACAGCGCCTCGCACACCGACTCGGCATACGACATGTCCGGAACGCCGGCCGCCTTCTTGTAGGTGACGAGCCAGATGCCCGTGTCGCGCGTGTGGTTCGCGGCGAGCCATACGCGCCATGCAGCGATCGATTTCGGGTGGACGGCGTCGGGAGGCAGCGATTCGCTCACCGGGTCAGTCCCCCCGTTTCACTCTCGGCGCGTACAACTCCATGTCTTTGCCCAGCAACAGCGTCGCCAGCACCAGCGTCGCACTGATCAGGAACGGACTCGCCTTCCCGAAGTTGTCAAACGCGAAGCCGAGAATGAGCGGAAAGCCGACGCGCGTAATCCCGCCGAAGGTCTGCTGCACGCCCATGTACAATCCACGCTCGTTGCTGCTCACGACCCGCGACAGCATCGCCGTCACGCACGGAAACGTGAAGGCTGTTCCCAACGGCAGCAGACCGACCGCCAGCACCAGCGTGAAGTAGTCGTGCGACAGCGCCATCCCGAGCAATCCACCGGCGAGGAACATCAATCCCCATCGACTCAACTTCGGCTCGCCAAACTTGTCGACAATCTTGCCAAGAAAGAACGCGCGAATGACGACGCTGAGCGTTCCGAGGTACATGAAGAAGTAGCCGATCGTGTCGGCGGTGACGCCGAATCTCCACGCGAGAAAGAGCGCGAGAATCGCCGTCGTTCCCTGAAATGCGCCAATGGCGATCGCATAAATCATGATCAGACGCGACGCAGGTTCGCTTGGATGACTGACGACGCGCAGCACCGCCTCACGCGACCCTTTGCGCACCGGCTTTGAACCATCGGCGTTGAGTGCCTGCGGTTTGCGTGTTTCGGTCAGATAGCGTGACGCGAAGACGATGTTCATCACGCAGAGTGCCGCCGCGACGAGTCCGGGCGTGTGTGGACCAAGATGCTGCATCCAGCTGCCGATCACGGGGCCCAGTGCCACGCCTGCATTCGTCGCAGCACTCAACCAGCCCAATGACTTGGCACGATCCTCGGGGCGCGTCGCGTCTGCGACGTACGCCTGAATCACGCTCACCGTGCCACCACCGGCGCCCTGCACGATGCGCGACAGGAACAGCAGCCACAGACTATCGGCGTAGGCAAACACCACATACGCGATTGCACTCGAGGCAAGGCCCACGATCAGTGCGGGCCGACGTCCGTACTTGTCGCTGAAGCGTCCCCAGAGTGGCGCGCTCAGCAACTGCGCGACGCTGAACGAACTCACCAGCATGCCTACCACGAAACCGCCGGCGCCAAGACTCGACGCATAGAACGGCAACAGCGGCAGGATCATCAACAAACCGAGCATGTCGATGAACGCCGTCACCATCAACACGGCCAGCTTGCCGAATGCATCCTTGCCGCCGTCGATCGGATGCTCGCTGGTGTGTGAACTCGACTTCGAGGCCGAATCCGTCGTGCTTGGCGCGTCGCTCATTCCGACTTTCCGAGTGCCGCAGGCGCCACAGATCGGCCAACGACACCGGCCAGCGCGATGATGGTAAGCACGTACGGAATCATCTCCACGAACTGACTGGGAATGACCTGCGCACCCTGCAATTGGATCTGCAACGTCTCCGCGCCCGCGAACAACAGACAGGCGACGGCGACTCGCAACGGTTCCCACCGGCCAAAGATCACCGCGGCGAGGGCAATGAAACCTCGACCCGACGTCATGCTGTCGGTGAACTGGTGCTGATCGAGTGCGAGGTAGGCGCCGCCGAGCGACGCGAGTGAGCCAGCGATGAGCAGACCTTTCAGTCGAAGGGGAATGACGGCGACGCCGAGTGTCGCCGCAGCCTCGGGTTTTTCACCGACGGCGCGTGCACGCAAACCGAACGGCGTCCTGTACAGCAACCAGCCGAGCGCTGGCAATGCAAACAGACCAATCCACACCACAGGATTAGCGAACGAGGCCAGCATGGCGTTTCCGGCGACGTCAGCGCCGAATCCTGACACGCGCGGCGAGTTGCTCGCACTGTCGAAGATGAGGCGGAGGAAGAATCGGGTGCAGCCGACCACCAACAGGTTGATGGCGACGCCCACCACGACCTGATTGGCGCGAAAACGCAGCGTTGCCATGGCGAGAACGCTGGTGACGATTGCTCCTGCCGCGAGTGCGCCGAGCAGCCCCAGCCACGCATTCCCGCCATAGTAGCTGCCGAGGGCGGCGCCGAACGCGCCGGCCAGCATCAGTCCTTCAAGACCCAGCGCGATGATGCCGACGCGCTCGGACATCACACCACCGGCCGCCGCCAGCAAATAGGGAATCGCGATGCGAATGGTCTGCAGCAGGAAGCTGAGCGCGCTCATGTAGACGCACCTGACGTCGCACCCGACTTCGTGCGAGGAGACAGCGACACAGCCGATGCGGCCGCCGCACGCAACTGTCGCTGCACCTCAGGCACGGCCGTTGCGACGGCAAGAATCACGACGGCCGTGAGGATATCTGTCAGCTGCTTTGGTACGAGCGCGTTCACGGCCAGTCCGCCCTGTGACAGCGTGGCGAACAAGAGCGCCGCGAGCAGGATGCCGATCGGATGATTGCGGCCGACCAGCGCCACCGCGATGCCGAGGAAGCCCGAACCGCCCGCGAATCCTTCTTCGTAGTAGCCCTTGTATCCGAGCACGAAGTTCATGCCGCCCAGACCGGCCAACGCGCCGGAGAGGCACATGGTGGTGAAGAGCACTCGGGACACACGCACGCCACCGTACTCCGCCGCATCGGGCTGCAGTCCAACGGCACGCAGCTCATAGCCCGCGCGCGTGCGAAACAGGTACCACGCACTCACGATGGCGGCGGCCAGTGCGACCAGCATCGTCCAATTCGCCGCGCTGCCGTGAAACGATGGAAACGCGTCGGAGATGCGTGCCACGCCACCGGCCAGAATCGGCGGCGTGTGCAGCGTTTCCGGCACGCGAATCCTGGCCGCCACCAGCCAGTTGAGCAGCGCCAGCACGACGAAGTTGAGCATGATGGTGACGATCACTTCACTCGCGCCGAACTTCGCGCGCAACGCGCCCGGCACCGCACCCACTGCCGCACCGGCGCCCATCGCCGCCGCCAGACACACCAGCGTCGCGATGATCGCCGGCATCCATGCAGGCAGCAGCAGGCCCGCGATTCCCGCCGCAAAGCCGCCCATCGCCAGCTGTCCTTCCGCACCGACATTGAACAGCCCGGCGCGCGCCGCCATCGCAAAGGCGAGGCCGGTGCAGGTCAGCGTGGTCGCCTTGTACAACACCTGCCCGAATCCGTACGGATTGCCCCACGTCCCTTCGTACAACAAACGGAAGACGGTGGCCGGTGCCTCGCCAAAGGAAAGGATGAGCAGGTCGCCGACAACCGCCGCGATGGCCAGCGCCACCAACGGCGCCAAAAATCCAGACGCGTACCTGCGCAACACAGTCTGCAAACCGCCGTGCGTCCCCCCGCGCGCGCCGGCACTCACGCCGCGGCTCCGGTCATGTACGGACCGAGCAGCTCTGCATCACACTCGGCGGCCGGCAACACGGTCACGAATCGCCCGCCGTACATCACCGCGATGCGATCGGAAAGGGCGAGGACTTCGGGAAGGTCGGCACTCACCAGCAGAATGCCCTTGCCCGCGTCGCGCGCGGCACGAATCTGCGCATGAATGAATTCGATGGCGCCGACGTCCACACCGCGCGTCGGCTGCGCTGCGAGCAGCACACGAAACTCGCGTCCCATTTCGCGCGCGATCACGACCTTCTGCTGATTGCCTCCCGACAACGAACGCGCAGGCAACGACGCCATCGGTGGACGAATGTCGAAGGCAGCGATCTGCGACGCGGCATTCGCGTCGATGCGCGCTCGATCGAGCGAACCACCCAGCACGCGTCCCGACGTGAAGTGATGCTGGCGGCCCAGAATGAGATTCTCGGCGATCGTGTAGTCGAGCACGAGTCCACGACGATGCCGGTCTTCCGGCACATGCGAGAGTCCTGCATCAGCCCGCGCCCGCACATCGAGCGCATCGAGCGACACGTCCTCGAGCATGACGCGACCACGCTGCACCGCACGCAGGCCGGCAATCGCTTCCAGCAACTCGGTCTGCCCGTTCCCTTCAACACCGGCGATGCCAAGCACTTCACCCGGTGCCACGCTGAACGACAGATCGTGGATCACCGTGGTCCCGCGATCGCCGCGCACCGTCAGCCCCGTCACGCGCAGCGCATCGCGCAACGCCTTGCTCGACGCGTCGGCGCGCATCGCGCGATTCTCCCCAGTCACCTGAATGCCCGGCGACGCATCGAGCGCGAGTGCGACCTCGCGGCCCACCATCGCCTTCGCGATATCGCGCGGCGTCGTATTTGCGGTCGCCATACGCGCGACGGTGCGACCAGCGCGCATCACGGTGATGGTGTCCGACACCTCGATCACTTCGTCGAGCTTGTGCGTGATGAGAATGACGGTGCCCCCATCGTCGCGCAGGGCGCGCAACACCTGCCACAACTCACGCACTTCCGGTGGCGAGAGCACGGCCGTCGGTTCATCGAGAATGAGAATCTTCGCGCCGCGGTACAATGCCTTGAGAATCTCGACGCGCTGCGCTTCGCCGACGCTCAAATCGGCCACGCGTGCAGTCGCGTCCACGAGCAGTCCGCACTTCGCACTCAGGGCGCGCACGTCGGACACGCTGCGCGCCGTGTCGATCGTCATGCCGCGCGTCGGCTCCTGTCCGAGCACGACGTTCTCCGCCACCGTGAGTGTGTTCACCAGCATGAAGTGCTGATGCACCATGCCGACGCCCGCCGCGATCGCGTCCATCGTCTTCCAGCCGGTCGCGTCGCGGCCGTTCACCTGCACCGAGCCACCGTCGGGCGCGTACAACCCACTCAACACGCGCATCAGCGTGCTCTTGCCCGCGCCGTTCTCGCCCACGAGCGCGTGGATCTCACCCTGTGCCACATCCAGCGACGCATCGCGATTGGCCAAGACCGAACCAAACGACTTCGCGACATCACGCATGCGTACTGCCCACGTCTCGCTCATCGCGTACTCGGCACCTTGATGCGACCAGCAATGATGTCTGCGGTCAGTCCATCGAGACGTGTGCGCACGCTGTCGGGAATCAGCGCCTTGTTGTTGTCGTCGTAGATGTAACCGACGCCTTTCTCCGCCAGGCCAAACTGCTGCACACCGCCAACGAACCGCTTCTCCTTCACTGCCTTGATCGCCTGAAAGACCGATTCGTCGATGCCTTTCACCATGCTCGTGAGCACAAAGCCCGGCGCTTCCGCGAACTGGTCGGCGTCTACCCCAATTCCAAGCTTGCCCGCCGCGCGCGCTGCCTCGAACACGCCCAGTCCCGTGCTTCCCGACGCGTGGAAGATCACGTTGACACCCTGATTGTACTGACTGAGTGCCAGCTCCTTGCCACGCCCCGGGTTGCGAAACGCTTCCGGCGTAACGCCCGCGTACTGTGCGATGACTTCGCACTCCGGGCAGACATGCTTCACGCCGGCGCGATAGCCCGCTTCGAACTTGTGAATGAGCGCGATGTCCATGCCGCCAATGAATCCCACCTTCCTGCTCTTGCCCACGAGTGCGGCCAGCGCACCGACCAGAAAGGAACCCTCCTCTTCGCGAAACTTGAGCGCGACGAGATTGGTGGGCAGCGGCAGCGGATTGCCCACGCTGTCGGTCGGCACGGCATAGTCCACGTCGGCGAAGGCGACGTGGGGATATTCGCGTGCGAGCGGAGTGATGTCGTCGGTGAAGATGAAGCCGACGCCGATGACGAGATCGAGTCCTTCGGCGGCGAGCAAGCGCAATCCCGCTTCGCGATCGGAGCCTTCGCCAGGTTCGATGAATCGCACGCGCGCGCCCAGTTCTCTGGCGGCGCGCTCACCGCCGAGAAATGCGCCGTCGTTGAACGACTTGTCGCCACGTCCGCCGACATCGAAAACGATGCCGACATCGAGACCCTCGGAGGTATCGGCGACGGTCGCCCCGGACGGGCGAACCGCGAGCAGCGCGAGGTGGGCGAGAAGAAGCGCCCCTATGAGAAGGAGGGTACGACGCATGAGGCAGAAGGTTCGCAGTGCGCGCTTGTATTCGGAAGGGCGACGTGCGCCTTCTGTTGCCGCTTCGCACTCGACGTCGTGCGCGACCTACCGCACCGCGGGGGTGATCCTCCACAGACCGTTCAGCATGTCGCTCGCGAAGACGCCGGTTGGCGTGGCGTGGACGCCCCAAATGTAGACGCCGCCGCTGCCCAGGAATCGCGCCTTCTCACGACCAGACGCGCCGAGATCGCACCGACCGTCTCCTTTGCGGACGGTGCATACACTGAGATCGCCGCGCACATCGAGCACTCGGACGCCACCGTTGTAGTAGGCGGCATACAGCAGTCCGTTGGCCTCGTCCACCGAGAAGTTGTGCGTGCCCGCGCCCGCCACAGAGAAGACGGCTACCTCGTTCGCAGCGCTCAAGGTGTTGATGTCCAGCACGTGCACATCGCCTACAGAAGACGAGCCGATGACGCCGGGTCCTTCTTCCCCGACAAAGAGGTAGCGCTTGTTGCCAGTGACGGCGTCCTGATACCACCAGATGTTGTGTACCCTGCCGCCAACGGTGCGCACCGAGGTGATCTTGCGCGGCTCCGACGGTGAGCCACCCTGCATACCGATGTCCCAGATTCCCACGCCATCGTTCCACTCGGCGGTGAACAGCGTACCGTCGCGCACGTACACGTCGTGGATGAACGGCGCGCCGAGTTGCATCGACGACACCGTGCGCGGCGACGACGGATTGCTCAGATCCATGATCACCAGTCGCGCGGGCACATTGTTGGCCGGATCGACCGCGCAGAACGCGTAGAGTACGCCGTTCACGCGCGCGATTTCGGCGGTGTGTACGCCGTACTGCAGCTCGCCGCCGGTCGTGCGCACGAGCAACCGCGGCGAACGCGGTGTATCGAGCGCGTAGATGGCCAAGCCACCGTTCGGGTTCGGCTCGACCGCGACGACCAGCAGTGCGCCATCGTCCGAGACCTGGATATCGCCGAGTGTCCCGGCGTTGGCCACGATGACCGAGTCGACCAGCACCGGCGTTGGATTGGCGACGTCCCAGATCTTGAGGGCGTTGCCGCGCGCCCCGCCGCGCGTGCCCCAACTGGTCGTGTAGGCGGTCGTACCACGCACCCACACTTCGGCCGTGTATCGCTCAGGAACCGCACCAAGCCCGAGCGACGCCAGTGTCGTCGGCGTGCCGGTCGTCGGCGTAATCGGCGTGGTGATGGGCGGCGCCGGGTCCGGCGTCGTAGGCGACGCGGCGTCATCGCCGCCGCACGCTGCAAGCCCGATCGTGAGCACGCCGGCGAGCGCGATAAGCCACACGAACTTCACACGCGAATCGACGAACGAGCGCGGTGCAGACGACGATGCGGACATGCGGGCAGTGTGGTGAGAGAATGCAGCGGGAGATCGCGTACGGAGAACGCGGCGCGAGCGTGTGGTGGGAATCAGTGCAAGCGGTGGTGGTGCGGCGACGACGCGGCCGGTAATTCGAGTGCACCGTACCGGCCCATGCGGTGCCGCATCGTGCCCACGTGCAACCGTGCTCCGACGTTCACCGAAAGCTGCGCAGCGTTGCCGTAGAACTGCGCTGGTTCGAAGACGGTGGGCAATCGACGCGCGGTGGCGTGCGCACGTGCCACTTCGACAAACGGTGCGAGCCGCAGGGTGCCGACACCACGCCACGACGCAGCGGGCGCCGACAGATGAACCGTCGCAACGCGCCATCGCGTCACACCGATGATCTGAAAGTCGATGTGCCCCGACGCGATGCGAAACGGATCCAGCAATCGCTCGTTCTCCGGACGCTCCGTCTGTTCTGCCCGCGCGGCCACACGCCACCCGTGAAACTCAACGGCGCCCTCCGCCAGCATGCTCTCGAAGCGAAAGGCGCGCGCGCCATCGACGGTCTCGTCGGTGCGCGCGACCTCGGCCAGCAGGTAGCGTGACAAGCCGCGCGCATCGTCGCGCTGCATGCGAAGCGACACGCTGCGCTGCGCATGGTCCAACGCACCGCCCTGCACGATCCCCGGCGATTTGACGAAGGCGCGACTGGCCTGCACTTCCACGCCGTTGGCCGGTCGCACCGTGACTCGCGTCGCACGTGAATCGCCAAAGCGCGACCATCGCGGCCCGGCGAATGGTGCGTAGGGCTCGTCGCCGTTGAAGACGGTATGCTCGAGCGCGACGCTGCGTCTCAGACCGCCAATCTGCACGGCACCGATCGTCTGCACGCGCTCGATGATCTGCGCATGATGATGATTCACCGGATACAACACGAACGGCCGCATCATCGGATCGTCGGTGCCGTACGACGTGAATCCTTTGCCTGCCGCAAGCGAGAACTGCACCCCGCGCGCGATCGGCGCCTTCGCCGTCAGCATCGCCTCGTGCACCAACGTGTGCGGATGCCGTCGGTCCACGTATCCCTCGCCGTACATCCCCGCATTCAGCTGCCCGCGGCGCAGCGTGTAGCCCTCGAAGTTCACCGTGGTGAGCAGGCGCAGCGAGCGGTAGCGCACGTCACCCATCACGTTCGGCTGTGTGAGGTACCCCTCGGTCAGTGTACGTCCAAACACGGCCGGACTCGCCCTGGTCCCCACACCCACCACCATCACCCCAAACTCACCACGTACCGCGTGCTCGTTCTGGAGGTTGCTCTTCGTGTCCCTCAACGCAGCGCGCGCGCCGGAGTCAGCCTGACCCTCGACGCGCGCGACGACACAACAGAAGATCAGTGCCGCAATGCCAACAACCCGCACCTACTTGATCGGCTGGTATCGGTAACCGATGACGCCCGCCGCAGCCGCTTTGAACGTGACGCTCTTGGTCTCGCCCTTGTTGATCGGACCGACCGACTGCGTGTCCGATCCGACGACGTCACCCTTCGCATCGAGGAACTCGACCGTGACGCTGTACGTGCCGGGTTTCGCCGCCTGCTGCTCCAGCGAGAGTGCGAGCTGCGCAGTGCTGGCCGTACGCTGGAAGTTGGTCACTTCCACCTTGGCCGGCAGACCATCCGCGATGGTGCGGTACTTCACCAGCGAGTCCACCAGTGCCTTCTTCACGGCGGGGACCTTCGCCGCGGCGGAGAGGCCCTGATACGCGTACGCGTACATCATCCACGCGTCGAAGTTGTTCGGATCGATCGCCACAAGTTTGGCCGTCGGCTCGAACATCTTTTTGAAATCGTCCTTCGCGTAGTACGTCGCCGCGAGATTGCGCAGCGCGTCGCGGGCCGACGGATTCTTGGCGACGGCAGCTTCGAACATCACGCGCGCGTCCTCGGTCTTGTTGTTGCGCGTGGCAATGACGCCGCCCATGGTCAGCGTGAAGTCGCTGAACTTGTCGGGCGCAGCCACCAGGCGAGCGTACACCGTCGGAACGGACGCCGAGTCGCCGGCCAGCCGCAGCGCGTCCGCCCACGAGCTCATGATATTGCCGGCGTCCTGACCGTCCGGATTGATTTCGAAGAGCGTCTTGAGGTTGGCGGCGGCTTCCTTCGCGATCGCGATGGCTTCGTCGCCCTTGGCTGCTTGCGCGGCCTCGAGCTGGCTCATGCTGAGGTAGTACAGGCTGCTGTTCTTGAGCTCACGGTAGCTGGTGTCCGTACCCGCCGACGCGATCACGGCCTTCCAGTGTCCCATGGCGGCCGCGCGATCGTTGCGCACGTTGGCCACGTTACCCATGACGTAGTGCGGGTACGGGCTTTCCTTGCTGAGGCGCAGCGAACGGCTGGCATAGAAGTCGGCGGAGTCGAGCTGACCGGCATTCGACGCATCGAGTGCGCGACGCGTGAGCGCCAGCCACACATCGTTTTGACGCAACTGTCCGACTTCCGTGGCGCAGTTCGGCAACGTGGTGGAGATGCTGGTAAATGCCGAGTCGAGATGGGCGACAATGTCATACGGCTGCTCGGGCATGGCTACGAAGCCGAGCGTGCCGCGCGTTGGCATGAAGCCGACGCCTGGCTCGACGCCCCACAGTGTCAGCGCCTGCGCCAACATGTAGTTGTAGCCTGGGAGATTCTTGGCGAATCGCTCCGGCTTCGTGTCGAGCTCCTTCATGATGTTCATCAACGACTTCTTGCGTGCTTCAGGCGACTGCGCCGACCGCGCCGACTGAAACGTCAGCGACAGGACAGCGAGTTCCTTGGGGCTGTTCGGATCGATGTTGCACGCCGGGGCAACGCCACCTGGCTGCGCTGCGACCGTTGCGGGAACGACAGTAGTGGCGGCCAGTGCGACAACACCGGCAAAGTACGCCAGACGCATGACGAAGACTCCTGAACAGGGAAAAAACTGGGGGACTGCCCCCTTGGTGGCTGGCATGGGCGTGGTGTGGTCCATTGATTGAAAACTACATGACCGAGCGCATTCGCACCCGTTTCCTGGTGGTCGGCAGTGGCGTGGCCGGACTGCATGCCGCATGGCGTGCCTCGGCCCATGGTGACGTGACCGTCCTCACCAAGCGCACCCTTTTCGATTCCGCCACGTCCTACGCGCAGGGCGGGATCGCAGCGGCACTCGGCGCCGGTGACTCACCCGCGCTCCACCGACGTGATACGCTCGCCGCGGGTGCGGCGCTGTGCGATGCCGAGGCGGTGCAGGTGCTGGTGGACGAAGGACCGGCGCGGGTGCGCGAATTGCAGGCGGCCGGGGCGAGGTTCGATCTCGATCCTGACGGCGACTTCAAGCTCGGCAAGGAAGCCGCGCACTCCCGACATCGCATCGTGCATGCGCAGGGGGACCAGACCGGGGCAGAGGTGGCGCGGACGCTCGTGGCCAAGGTGCGCGAGGACAAGCGCATCCAGGTGCAAGAAACGGCGCGAGTGCTGGACCTGCTGATGGTGGACGATGGCGACGGGGTGGCGCAGTGCGCCGGTGTGCGCGCCAGCATCGCTGGTCGCGCGGTCGAGATTGTGGCCGACGCCACGGTGTTGGCGACGGGGGGCTGCGGTCAGATCTTTCGGTACACCACGAACCCGCAAGTGGCCACGGGCGACGGGTTCGCCATCGCCCATCGGGCCGGCGCGCGACTGGCCGACATGGAGTTTGTGCAGTTCCACCCGACCGCGCTGGACACGTCGGAAAATCCGCTCGCGCTCATCTCGGAAGCGGTGCGCGGCGAGGGCGCGATCCTGCTGAACGGGCGCGGCCAGCGGTTCATGCCCAAGCGCCATCGGCTGGCGGAGCTGGCACCGCGGGACGTGGTGGCGCGCGAGATCTTTCGCGAGCAGCAGGCCCACGGG
>CAYWCJ010000101.1:0-13143 GCA_964456595.1 uncultured Gemmatimonas sp.
GCGTTGCGTTCGGCGTTATCAGCGCACTTGTATTTCTCGCGTTGCTGGCTGCACTACTCGTCAAGCCACCCACAACACCGGAGCGGTCATGAAGGCGCGTGCATCTGTCATCGGGCTCAGTGGCGCCCTGCTGTGCGGCATGCTTGAGGTCAGTGCTCGACCGCTCGCCGCACAACCGATGGGCGCGATCAGTGGCGTGTTTGAAGGCGTGATCGGTACGCGCGATCCCATCCCGCTGATTCAGTACTACGAACAGTGGGGTTACCGCGTCGGTCAGATCGGTGAGCTCAGCGCCGAGGAGGCGATGGCGCTGTACGGCGTGAACTCCAAAGTGCGCGGCATCCGCCTGACGCACGGGAGTGCCGACCATGGACTGATCCGGTTGCTTGTGTGGGACAAGCCGCTGAGTGACGGCGTTGGCATGCGCCCGATGCGCGTCGAAGGTTCGCGTTGGACGGCGACCATGACCGCCGACGCGACGCTCATTGGCAATCACGCGGAGGATGCGATCGCGGCCAGGATGCCGGTTCGCTATGTGCCGCCGGAGTGGTCACGCATCTACGATCTTGGCCGCGGTCGTCCGTTCATCGATCCCGTCGTCGGCGTGCGCGAAGGCATGCTCATTCAACCGCTCACGCGCCAGATATTCTTTGAGCGCTTCGGATATGCACTGCCCTTTTACGGGCGCATCGACTCGACGTCGCACATGAAAGCGAGTCAGGTCACGCACTTCGGCATGATCACGCGGGCCGACGACAAGGTCGCGCTGCGCTTCTACGACGAAGTCCTCGGACTGCTGCGCGTACGCGATGATCTCGTGAGTCTGTACGCCGAGGCGAAGGCATCACGTCTGATCTTTGATCTGAATCCGGGCGAGAGCTATTTCACGACCGACTTTGACGAACCGCGAAGCTCTGTGACAGACCTGCAGGCCGCGCGCTCCGGGCGACTCAAGATCATCCGCTTTGCGAAACAGGCCCCGATGGAAGACGTGCGCAATATCAGTCGCGCCGGACATCTTGGACTGTCACTGTACACGTTTCGCGTGCGTGATCTCGACGCGTATCTGAGCAAGGTGCGGTCCAGCACCGCGACGGGCATGACGGCGATCGTGAAGAATGAATTCGGCGAACGGAGTTTCAGCTTCACCGCGCCCGACGGATTCATGTGGACGTTGGTGGAGGGCCGGTGACCACCGTCGTTCAGTACGACTTGCCGTCACTGCCGAAGTACTCGCGGTACTGCGCGATGCGGCCGTCGCGAATGTCGAAACTCACCGCTACGCGATTGCGGTACGGTGCGCCGCGCAGCACGCCTTCGTCGCGGAATTCGAACACGACGGTGTTCGCGTTCGACATGACGCGGTCAAGAGTCACGGTCAGCCCGTCGGGAAACGCGCTGCGCACGTACGCAAAAAAAGCGCGCGCTTTGTCGCGCCCCGTGTGGGCGCCCTGGTATTCGCCCATCGGAAAAAAGAACGAGAAGTCGTCGGTGACCATGGCCAGAAACGGCTCCCAGTCGCCGGTGGCGAGTCCGTGCGTGAAGTGGCCGAACGCGGCGTGTGCGACCGCGAGTGTATCGGCGTTGTCGTGGGCGGCGTTGCTCGCTGAGGCGGCGGCGGTGGTGTGCGTGGACGACATGAGAATCGACGTGAGCGCCTCGCGCGACGTGCTCTGGAATGCGCCGGGGGCGTGGGACGCACGCGACGGAGGCTGGTGAATGTCGGCCAACGCTAGCAGCAGCGCGTCATCAACGGAATGGCCAGCGCACGTGACGCTGATCGAAGTCGGCCCGCGCGATGGATTTCAGGCGGAGCCGACGATCATCCCGACGGCACGCAAGCTGGAGATCATCCGCGGACTTGTGAGCGCCGGACTGACGCAGCTGCAGGTGGCGTCGTTCGTTCATCCGCAACGCGTGCCGCAGATGGCAGACGCCGAGGCGATCTGCGAGGCCATTCTGCCCGCGCCCGCGGGTGCGGAATACTCCGGCCTCGTGCTGAACATGCGCGGTGTTGAACGGGCAATCGCCGCCGGGCTCACGTGTATCGACGTGTCGGTTTCGCCCGACGATACGCAGAGCCGAGCCAATACCGGCATGACGCTCGGTGAGGCGCGTGCACAGGCCCGCGACATGATCCGTACCGCAATCGCGGCCGGATGTACGGTGCGGGCAGGTGTTCAGGTCGTGTTCGGCTATCGCACGCCCGGCGATGTGCCCCTCGCGGACGTGCTCGCATTGGTGGAAGAGTTGGTGACGCACGGTGCGGGCAGTATTTCGCTTGCCGACTCAACGGGCATGGCCGATCCGCGCACCGTTGAGCGCACCGTGTCCGCCGTGCGCGATGTCGTCGGGACGTTGCCGATCGTACTGCATCTGCACGATACGCGTGGCATGGGGCTCGCCAACGTCGTCGCGGGATTGCGGCAAGGCGTCACGCGTTTCGATACATCGCTTGGCGGCATGGGTGGTTGCCCGTTTATTCCCGGCGCCACCGGCAACATTCCCACCGACGATACGGCCCACATGCTCGAGCAGATGGGCATTCAGACCGGCGTGGATCATCGCGCCGTTTCCGTGCTGGCGGCTGGCCTTTCGCAGGAGCTTGGTCGTCGGTTCGACGGCAAGATGCACAGACTGCGCACCGCGCCTGCCGCTGCGGCAGAGAGCGAAGGAGCAGAGCCATGAGTGGCCGCACGATCGCGGAACAGATCATTGGACAACACGCCGACAGCACTGTTCGGGCGGATGATGTGGTGATCGTGCGCGTGGATGCCGCCATGGCCACCGACACCACGGCGCCGTTCGCCATTGAAACGTTCAAGGAGATGGGCGGTCGGCGCGTGTGGAATCCCGAGCGGATGGTGTTCGTCATCGATCACGCCGCGCCCGCGCCAACCGAAGCGATCGCCAACCTGCACGTGATGATGCGCACGTTCGCCCGCGACACCGGATCGGTGTTGCACGAGATCGGTCGCGGCATCGGCCACCAGGTGATGGTCGAGAACGCGCATGTGCGCCCAAGTGAGCTGGTCGTTGGCGCCGACTCGCACACGGTGATTTACGGCGCGCTCAATGCCTTCTCCAGCGGCGTAGGCTCCACCGATCTGGCGGCCGTGATGTTGACGGGACGTACGTGGATGCGCGTCCCGCGCACGATCCGCGTGGAGTTGGTGGGCGATGCCCCGGCCGGCATCTCCCCGAAGGACCTCACGCTCGCGATCGTCGGCCGGCTCGGCATCGATGGCGCGACGGGTCGCGCGATTGAGTACACCGGTGCCGCCGTGCGCGCGTTGTCGCTGGACGGACGGCTGACCATGGCCAGCATGGCGGTCGAAACCGGCGCGGTTGCGGGACTCGTGGATGCGGATGGGTTGACGCTCCCGTACGCGTTCAACCCGACGCATGCAGAGGCGGGCGCAGAGTACGAGCAAGTGATCACGATCGATGTGCGTGAACTGACGCCGCAGATTGCACTGCCGCATTCGCCGGATAGCGTCGTGTCGATCACCCACGCGATCGGTACCCGCATCGACATGGCGTTCATCGGCACTTGCACCAACGGACGGTTGGAAGATCTGCGTGCCGCCGCTGACGTCCTGCGCGGACAGCGCATCGCTTCACATGTGCGTCTCATCATCGCTCCCGCCTCACGCGAAGTATTTGCCGCCGGCCTGCGGGACGGGACGGTGGCCACGCTCACCGACGCCGGCGCGAGCTTCATAACGCCCGGATGCGGTCCATGCGTGGGCACGCACCTAGGCGTCCCTGGCAACGGCGAAGTCGTGATCTCCGCTGCCAACCGCAACTTCCAGGGGCGCATGGGCAATCCGCACGCCAACGTCTACCTCGCCTCGCCGGCCACGGTCGCGGCGTCGGCGCTGCACGGTGTCATCACCGCGGCCAACACTGGAGCGCACACATGACGGCACCCGCAGGACGGGCAACCGCATGACCGCACCCGTCGCGCACATCCTGTCCGGTCGCGCCCATGTCTACGGCGACAACGTCGACACCGATCGCATCATTCCCGGCAAGTACACGAAAACGCTCGACAAGCGCCAACTCGCGGCGCACGTCCTTGAAGATCTGGACCCCGCGTTTCGGGTGCGTGTGCGCGTGGGAGATTTCGTGGTGGCGGGCGACAACTTCGGCTGCGGCTCCTCGCGCGAGCAGGCGCCGATCGCGCTGCAGGCAGCAGGGGTAAGTGCGATACTCGCCCGATCATTCGCCGCAATTTTCTATCGCAACGCGATCAATATCGGATTGCCCCTGCTCGAGATCCCCGACTACGAGATCGTCACGGGCGATCTCGTGCATGTGGACCTCGATGCGAGCACCGCCACCCTCGAACGGACCGGCACCGTTTATACGGCGCGCGCGTTGCCGCCGGTGATGGTCGCGATTCTACGCGCCGGCGGGTTGGTGCCGTATCTGGCCGCGCATGGGGATTTCGTTGTGCCTGATCGATCGCCAACGGCGAACGCATGAGCATGGAGACGCTCTCCCCGCTGCCGCTGGCCGGACTCACCGTGCTCGAGTTCACGCACGCGGTCATGGGACCATCGGCCGGCGTGATTCTGGCAGACCTGGGCGCCGAGGTGATTCACATCGAGCCGCCTGAAGGCGACGCGACGCGACGCCTGCGTGGCATGGGCACAGGATTCTTTTCGTACTTCAATCGCAACAAGCGCAGCCTCGCGGTGGATGTGAAACACGCTGACGGCGCAGCATTGATCGAGCGGTTGCTCGCCTCGACCGACATCGTCGTCGAAAATTTCGGTCCGGGCACGATGGACCGACTCGGCCTTGGTTACGACACACTCTCGCAGCGCTGGCCGCGACTGATCTACTGTTCGCTCAAAGGCTTTCTGCCCGGTCCGTACGAGCAGCGCCACGCGATGGATGAAGTCGTGCAGATGATGGGCGGACTCGCGTACATGACCGGCCCGCCAGGTACTCCGCTGCGCGCCGGTACCAGCGTGGTGGACATTACCGGCGGCATGTTCGGCGTCATGGGAATCCTGACGGCGTTGTACGAACGGCAACAGAGTGGGCGCGGCCAGTTGGTGCGGGCGGCGCTGTTCGAGACCACCGCGTTTCTCATGGGGCAGCACATGGCACACGGCGCGCTCTCTCGGCAGCCGGTGCCACCGATGCCGGCGCGCATCAGTCCATGGTCTGTCTACCGAACGTTCCGCACTGCCGATGGAGAACCCATCTTTATCGGATTGGTCAGTGACAAGCACTGGCAACGGTTCTGCGCGGCCTTCGATCGGCCGGACCTCGCGGCCGACCGCGCGCTGCACACCAATAACGACCGCATCGAGGCGCGCGATCGGCTGCTCCCCGATCTCGAACGAATGTTCGCGACGATGTCGCGCGACGACGTGATTGCGCGCTGCGAGCGCGCAGATATTCCCTTTGCCCCGATCGCGCGCCCCGAAGATCTCTTTGACGATCCGCAGCTCAACGCGGGCGCCGGTCTGCTGGACACGCAGCTCAATCCCACCACCCGTGCGAAGATGCCGCGCACGCCACTGGTGCTCGATGGTCGCACGCTGCCGCTGCGTTCGCATCCGCCCGCCATCGGTGCGGATACGCGCGACCTCGCGCGCCGTGCCGGTCTCGACGACGAAACCATTGATGCACTCATTGCGGCCGGTGTGCTGGTCGCGGCCGACGCTCCCCCCACTTCAACGCCTGGTAATAGTCTGCCATGACCGCTCCGAATTTCGACTTGATCGTGCGCAATGTCAGAGGGGTGCGTCCCCATTACGACGACGTGCCCGTCTGTGATATCGGGGTTCGCGACGGACGTATTGCGGCGATCGAGCCTGTGCTCGATGCGACCGCAACACGCATCGTCGATGGGCAGGGGCAGCTCGCCTTTCCGGGGCTGGTCGATGCGCACATGCACGTGGGGATCTATGCACCGCTGGCCGAAGACGCCGAGACCGAAAGCCGTGCGGCGGCGATGGGTGGGGTGACCACGAGTCTCAACTACATCCGCACGGGCAAATACTACCTGAACAAGGCGGGCCCGTATCGCGAGTTCTTTCCTGAAGTGCTCGCGCTCTCGGAGGGACGCTTTCATGTGGACTACGCGTATCATCTTGCGCCGATGGACAAGCAGCACATCGAAGAGATCGAATCCCTGATCGATGATCACGGCGTGACGTCGTTCAAGATCTTCATGTTCTACGGCGGCTACGGATTGCACGGACGCTCGGGCGATCAGCGTTCTTTTCTCATGATCAGCGAGGATGAGCAGTACGACATCGCGCATTTTGAGTTCGTGATGCGTGCCCTCTCGCGGGCGATCGAACGTCGGCCGGCGCTGCGCGACTGCATCAGCCTCAGCCTCCATTGCGAGACCGCCGAGATCATGAACGCGTACACCGCCATCGTGCAGCGGGAGGGAACGCTGCAGGGGTTGCGCGCCTACAGCGCGTCGCGCCCGCCGCACTCCGAAGGGCTGGCGATCGTGATTGCGTCATACCTGGCGCACGAAACGAATCTGCCCAACATCAATCTGCTGCATCTCACGTCGCAAAAAGCGGTGGACGCGGCGCTGCTGATGCGCACCGCATTTCCGCACGTCAACTTCCGCCGCGAAGTCACGATCGGGCATCTCATCCTCGACTACGACGCCGCAGCAGGATCGAAGGCGAAAGTGAATCCGCCTATTCGATCACGCGAGGATGTGGAGTACCTCTGGACCGCGCTTCTTCGCGGCGACATCGACTGGGTCGTCAGCGATCATGCATGCTGCGCTGCCGAGCATAAGACGCATTCAGAGCATCCGGAGGACATTTTTCAGTCCCGCTCCGGTTTCGGGGGCACTGAATATCTGTTGTCCGCGCTGTTCAGCGAAGGACAGCAGCGCGGACTTCCGCTGCATCGGATTGCGGAACTGACCAGCTGGAATCCGGCGCGCCGTTACGGGCTGTACGGCAAGGGAGATCTCGCCGTCGGCTATGACGCGGACATCGTGCTGCTCGATCCGGCCGTGTCGTTCGTCGTCGATGGCGCAACGTCTCCGTCGACGCAGGGCTACAGTGTTTTTGATGGGCTGACCTTTACCGGCGCAGTGACGCGGACGTTCCTGCGTGGTCAGCTCGTGTACGACGCCGGCACGTTCCCGGAGCCACCGCGCGGACAGTTTCTTGCGCGCCCCTATCGCCCGGAGATGGCGGATGTCGACCGGACCTGATCGGCGACGCCATGCGTCGCGTCGTGACTTTCTGCAGACGCTTGGCGGATGGGCGATGGCGCCGCTGGTGGCCACGCCGGCCGCCCTCGCACGCGCCGTCGCGGCGAGTGCTCCGCTGCGGCAGGCACCGGCGGCGACCGGCGCGCCGTTTCGTGTGATCGTGATTGGGGCAGGGCTGAGCGGTCTCGCTGCGGCGTTGCGATTGCGAGCGAATGGCGTTGACGTCACCGTGCTCGAAGCCGGCGATCGCGTCGGCGGCCGCGTCCTCACACTCGACGACATCCCCGGAAAACCGGAGGCCGGTGGCAACGCGATTGGCGAGGGCTATGTGCGGATGCGCGAGCTGGCGGCGCAACTGGGCGTGCGCGTGGTGCCGGTGAGCGGCGTGGATCGCGATGTCATGCTGCACGTGAACGGGGTTGGGATGCGCGGCAGCGATTGGGCGGCGTCGACGGCCAATCGGCTGTCGGACGCCGAGCGGAATCGCCTGCCGATGATGCTGACGGCATCGTACAGCGGTCGCGCCAATCCCATCACCTCGCAGTCGGCGTGGGCGGATGGCAGTCTGGCGGCGCAGGACGTGCCGATGGCCACCGCGTTGCGAGCGGCCGGGGCGAGCCCGGAAGCGCTGCGCCTCATGAACGTTGCCGCGAACACGAACGACATCGCGACCACGTCGTGGCTCTGGGCGTTGCGTGAAGACTTCCGGCGTTCGAACGGTGGGACGCAGGTGTTTCACATCGATGGCGGGAACTCGCGGCTCCCCGAAGCGATGGCCCAGGTCCTCGGCGGCGCCATCGAAACCGGACAGCGCGTCGAGTCGATTGCACAGCGGGAGGTCGACATCACCGTGCGGCTCGCGGGCGGCCGTACGCGCACGGCGGACGCGGTGATCTGTACGCTCCCCATGCCGGCGCTGCGGCAGGTGGAACTGTCGCCGCCGCCGCCGGCCGCGCAGCGGGCATGGATCGAGACGATGCCGTACACCGCCATTACACAGGTGTATTTGCGTCCGCGCACGCCGTTCTGGCAAACTGATGGGCTCCCGCCATCGATGTGGACGGACACGGAGATCGAGCGTGTGTTCGCCTTGCGCGATGGCGATGCGATTGTGGCGCTGGTGGCGTGGATCGACGGTCGCAGCGCCATGGACCTGGATGCCCGAGGTCCCCGCGCCGTCGGTGAGGCCGTCGTGCGCACGATGGAGCGCATACGGCCCGCATCGTCGCAACAGCTGGAGGTGCTGCGCATCCAGTCGTGGGGGCGCGACGCGCTCGCCGGCGGGTCGTACGCGCACTACGCGCCGGGTCAACTGCGAGCGGGGATGGCGAGCCTCTCGGCCCCTCACGGCCGACTCTACTTCGCCGGCGAACACACCGCCGTGGTGGCGGCTGGGATGGAAGGCGCGGTGACCTCGGGCGAGGCCGCGGCCGATCTCGTTCGTCGTCGACTTGACACATTCTAGAATTGGTAGGATGATTGGACCAGCGGATCGAACTGGTCCGACCAATCAGCTGGTCGGGGCCCGTCTGTGCTCGCGTTGCTGCTCCCACCTGTTGTCTGTCCCGCCCTTCTGTCGTCCCGCCGCCCCGTGTGCTGATCGACTCGCGTTCGGTCTGCGTGGTGGCTTCTCCGGAGGCGCTGTGTTTCGATCGATCCGTCCTTGGGCCGGCGCCATCGGCGTCCTGCTTGCCACCGTGCTTCCGCATACCGCCATCATCGCGCAGACCACGGGCGTGATTACCGGCACGGTGCGTGATCTCGATGGGGGTCAGCCAATCGGTAACGTGAGCGTGACCGTTGTCGGCACGTCGCTGGGCGCGCTGACCAACGCGCGCGGCGTCTACCGCATCGAACGGGTGCGACCCGGTCCGGTGACCGTCGCGGCACAGTTCCTTGGCTATCAGCGCGTGACCAAGGTGGTGACCGTCACGGCTGCTGATCCAGTGACAGCCGACTTTGCACTGACCCGCGTGTCGCTGCAACTGGACGCGGTCGTCGTCACGGGATTGCCCACGCAGACAACGGCGCGCGAGCAAGGGGCGGTGCGTGCCGTCATCGCGCCGGAGGTGTTCGCGCAACGGCCGAACGCTCCGCTCGATCAGACCGTGCAGGGGCGTGTGCCGGGCGTCGAGGTTTTCAGTACCGACGGCGCGCCGGGAGGTGGACTGCGTTTTCGCATTCGCGGACCCAACTCGATCAATGGGTCACCGGAGCCGTTGGTCATCATCGACGGTGTGATCGTGCACAACGGTAATCGCAACGGACAGACCGGACAGACGCAGGTGCCGGGCTTCGGTGTGAACGACGGTTCGCAAGCGTTTCAGGGCGTGAATCCGGAAGACATCGCCTCGCTCGAGATCCTCAAGGGAGCCGCGGCGGCGGCGCTGTATGGATCGCGCGCCTCCAACGGCGCGATCATCATCAAGACGCGTACGGGACGCGCCGGCCAGACGGCGTATACGGCGAGCTTTGCGATGGGAACGCAGGCGCTGACGCGCGGGCCGGAGAACATCAAACTCGACTGGACCGGCGCGGACATCCAGAGGTGGGCAGATCTGGTGAACCCTGGCCGGTTTGTGTCAGCGCGGTACACCCCGGCGCAGATCACCAAGTTCTCGCAGAACCCGTCGCGCAACTGGTTGGTCGACGATCCGTTTCGCGACGCGCCGTTCACGCGCTCGTCGCTCAGTGTGTCCGGGGGCGGCCAGGGGCTGACCTATTCATTATCGGGAAGTGACGCTCTGACAAACGGCATCATGCGCGGCACAAGCTTTCGCGCACAGAATTTCAAGGTCGGTCTGGATGCCGCCCCGAACGACAAGTTGCAGATCAACGTGACGACCAACATCAGTCGCACGAAGCGCAACCAACTGTCGGCCTCGGGGTCGCCGCTCAATCCGCTCGACTGGTACGGCGGATCGATCGCCATGCCGTTCATGGCCGATCCGCGCGTCGACTTCCGCGCGCCGACGGTCTTCCCGACGCAGGCGTTCGGTGTCAACTACGATGCGCTTTGGAATGTGCGCCGCGAGTCCGAGAACCGGCGCGTGCTGCTCGGTTCGACGGCGACGTACAACATTACCAGCGGATTGAATGTCACCGCCTCCGCCGGTATCGACTATACCTCGGAAGACGGACGCAACATCTTCCCGTTTGCCTGGAACACGTTCATCAACCCGAACGGGCGATTGGACGTCGATAACATCAGCCTGTTGCAGACCAGTACGAACCTCGCGCTCAATCACGCGACGCAGTTCGGCAGCGACTGGACGCTCAAGTCGACGGCAGGCTTGCAGTTTGAGGAGCGCCGTCGACAGTACAATTCGTTGCGTCTGCAGGATCTGTCGATCCCGACCGCCGCCGACGACCGGGCCAACAACTACATCACCCGCGCCGACCAACGCGACGTCTTTGGCGACCAACGCACGCTCGGGCTTTACGTCAATGAAACGGTCGGATGGCGAAACAAACTCTTTCTCGGCGCCGGTGCGCGCGTGGATCGTGGGTCCGCGTTCAAAGCGCAATCGTTCACGTATCCGCGGGCGAGTCTGAGCTACGTCGTCAACAACGATCTTCGCTTACGTGCGGCGGTCGGAACAGCCGGGACGCAGCCCGTCCCGTATCAGGTCACACCGCTCTGGGCGGCCGATCCACGTGGCTACGGCGGTGGCGCGGTGGTTCGCGCGCTCGCAGCGGGCAATGGCGACCTGCGCCCGGAACGGCAGGTGGAAACAGAGTTCGGGGCCGACTGGTCGCTGGCACGCGGGCGCGTGGTGCTGGAAGCGTCCTACTACCGAAAGTCCATCACCGATTTGTTGCTGACGTCGCCGGTCAATCCGGCCGTTACCGGTAACGGTCTCGCACTCAACCTGCTGAACGTCGGCTCGATGTACAATCGCGGCGTGGAGATCGGGCTCACCACTAAAAACGTTACCAAGCGCAACTTTGAGTGGACGTCGGTGACCACACTCACCACGCTCGACAACAAAGTGACCAAGCTGTTGATCGACAACATCACCGACAACTCCGTGGCGGGCGTCGGAGCCAGCAGCAGCTTTGCGGGAGTGCCACGTGTCCGGCTGGGATACCCTCTGAGCAGTTTCTGGGGCTTCACCACGGCCAGTCCGACGGTCGAGCAATACCTGGGCAGCCCCCTGCCGAAGATCGAGGCGTCGCTGGTCAACGACTTCGTGCTCTTCAAAGACGTGACCGTCAGCGTCCTCTTCAACGGCAAGTTCGGCCACAAGCGTTTCTCCTGGGTCGATCGCGCGCTCTCCAACTCCAACTGGCGCCTGCACAAATCGCGCTGGGACTTGCCCACCGCCGAGCTGAACAGCGGCAACACCCAGATGGATCTGTGGGTGTCCGCGGCGGATTTTGTGCGACTTCGCAACGTGGTGGTGTCGTACGCGGTGCCATCGCGACTCACCTCGCGCCTGCGGACGCGGTCGCTCCAGCTGCAGCTGACGGCGAGCAATCTGGCCGTCTTCACCCGCTACAAGGGTGGGTACGATCCTGAGAACGAAACCACGGGTTTCAACGAATCCGGCAACTGGGTTCGTGGCATCGACTTCTGGCAGTCTGGTCCGCCGCGCACGATCACCTTTGGTTTCACCCTCGGCCTGTGAACGGAGCAATGACGACTATGCGGCCTCTCCGTTCTTCCGCTGCGCGTGTGGGCACCGCGCTTGGCCTGAGCAGCATCCTGCTGATGGGTTGCAACATCGAAGTCCTGCAGAGCAAGAACGACTTCACCGAAGCGCAGATCGAAGCCGCGGCGGCACTCCCGTCCGTCGCGCGTGGCGCCACGAAGGCCGGCGTCTCGGGGATCTACGCGATGTGGACGGTGGCGGCGATGCTCACGCCAGCAGAAGCCACGGCCCCTGGACTCGGTGCGCTGCTGGAAGTGCAAACCCAGGGGTTTGCCAATCGACTGAACGCGCGCAATCGCGCGGTCGGAAATCGTGCGTACGAATCACTCAATCTGGCGCAAACGGTGCTTGATCAGCTCGATCAGGTGACCCTCAGCGCCAACACGGTTGCAGATCAAAAGGGTAAGGCGCTGCTCCGTGGCAACATGCTCTTTGTCCAGGGCATGGTGTACGGAAACCTCGCGCGTTACTACGCCACGATCGTCGAAGCGGGGACGCGTGCTTCGTTGACGCCGGACCAGGTGCGCGCGAAAGGCATTGCCTTGCTCGAGCAAGCGCGCACGAATTTTCTGGCGTTGAGTGCGCAGCCGCCGACGCCCGCGGTTCCCTTCAACACGGCCGGACTGATCACGACTGGCGACGACAAGCTGATCAACTCCGCGATCGGCATGTTGCATTTCGATGCGGGAAACGCGTCGGCTGCCGGCCCGCTCCTCAATGCGGGCTACGTTGCCGCAGATGTCGCGCGTCAGGCCACGTTCCGCCAGGATCCGAATGGCGACTTCATCGGGCATGACATGTGGACGGATTTTTCGTCCGGAGCGTTGCGCTATTCGGCTGACCTCATTTCCCAGCGGCTACCCGGCGATTCCTTGCGTGTCGCCGGAACGGCGGCGGCGACCAACCCCCGCAACTGGTTCGCGAACAACAATTTCGAGTACTTCTGGCCGGTCGTGGCGAATGTCCCGTTCGTCTCGTGGCAGGAAGTGGCGATGATGCGGGCGCAACTGACCGGCGATGCGGCCGTGCGTACGACGCTGGTATCGGCCGTGTTGACCAGCTTCGGCATGAGTGCGGCCGACGTCGCGCGCGTAGTGGGCGATCCGGCCTTCACCGATGCCCGCATTTCGCGCTATGTCTCCTTGGGCAAGGGCCGGTCACCGATCAGTCGCAACGCGTCGTTCAGGCGATGGGAAACGCCTGACGAACTGCAACGATAAACCGGTCCACATCCGCAACGCTTCGCGCACTTCCCTCACGTCTCCCAATCAC
>CAYWCJ010000102.1:0-13126 GCA_964456595.1 uncultured Gemmatimonas sp.
CGTCATGGAGCGAAGGGAAAGACCTCGATCTCGCCGGGTTGATCGGCGGCGATTGAATGCCACCGATCAACCCGGCGAGATCGAGGTCTTTCCCTTCGCTCCATGACGTGGCGAGCAGATTGGCCAACAGAATGTGCTCGCGACTGGAGATCGGATCGGCGTTGATGCCCAGCAGGGCCAACACGCTCGTCGCGGTCGCATCGACACGTTCACGCAGCGCTTCACTGTCGTCGCGCAACGCGGCCGGTGGCGCCACGAATGCACGCAACAGCGAGATCGGCGTGCCCGCCGTGCTCCCCGGCGTGTAGACCGTGATCTCGGCGGCATCCGTGAAGCGTTGGATGCGTGCGCCATCCTGCCCCCATCCGGCCAATCCATCGCGCCACGTCTTCGCCTGCTGCTCGGCGAACGCCTCCGCCGTCAGTCCGGCGTTGGTCGCCTGCTGCGGGTCCACCCACGGTCGGAAGTCTGACGCGGACAACGACGGAAATCGCAACGCCAGATTGCCAAGATCACCTTTGGGATCGATGGCGATCACCGGGATGCGATCGATCAACGCTTCTTCGATGAGGTCGATACCGAGCCCTGTCTTGCCACTGCCGGTCATGCCGATGATGACGGCGTGCGTGGTGAGATCTTTCGCGTCGTAGAGTACGAGATCGTCGCTGCGCGAGCGCGTGGCGAGGTCGTACCGCTTGCCGAGGTAGAACGCGCCGAGTTGTTCGAAGTCCGTCATGTAAATGCTGGCTCTGGTGCGAGGGCGGGACGTGCAGGCGGAGAAGGGCTCAGGGGCGAGGAACGCCCGGACGCGCGAGCGACAGCAGCTGATCGGCGTGACGTAAGATGTTGTCGATGTCCCACGGTTGCACCGGACGGGCGACGCCATCCACCTGCCGTGTTGCGATCGAGGATGCTCTCGCCGGTGTGTTCGCGGGTGCCTTCTCCGGCCACTCCACTTCGGTGTGAACACGCATCATGCGCGGTGATGCGTTGCTTTCCGCCGCGAGTTGCGAACGGTCTTCGACATAGTGTGCCAGCCGCTCGTATCCGTCAAAGTGGAACTGACGAACAAAGGGCGCAGTGCTGGTGTCACGCGAGGTCTCCTGCAGGCGCACGATGCGACCACCAATCGCGAACGCTGTCCAACTGCTCGCTTCGAGTGCACTGCGCCACTCGCCACCGATCTCGGTGGTGTCCGTCGCGTTCAGCGTCGCAATGCGCAGCGCGGACGACGCACTCGCGGCGGTCGATGGGTGGAGGACGGCATCGGCTTGCCCGGCAGTGCGCAGCGAATCGGCGGGGCGGGGCGGTGGCGCGTTGCTGCAACCGACAAGCATGGTGAACGTCAGCGTGATGAACCCGCTCGCCGCGGCCGTCATTTCGGAATCGGCTGACCGTGAAATACGGAGACCGGCGAACCTTCGGCTACAAAGGTGGAGACGGGCGGTGTGTTGAGCGCGTCGGCGAAACCGGCGCCGTAGAGCGCCGGGAGATCGGCCTCGATGAGACAGTCGGCGACAAGGCTGATGTTCCAGCGCGGGTGCACGAGCTGATACTCGAGCGTCTCCTTTCGCGGCCGTCTCGTGTACCCCCAGTAGTGCTCCGCAATGAACTCCTCGGTGGAGCCGTTGCGCATCGGTCGTGGTGCGGCGGTGACCAGCGCGATGATGCGTTCCCACTCGCCGTGGCGCTGCCATTCGTAGACGAGCGATCGTGTGGCGCCGAGGGAGAGGTTCGTGAGCGGGGCTTCGGGCACGGCCGCCCGACGCATCGGCCGCGCGACGTACGGCTCCCCGTAAAACGTGCGTGCCACCCACGCGATCGCGCGGCGCGGCACCATCTCCTGCACGAAGGTCACACCGCGCCGCCAGGTGCCATCGGGGAGCTTTCGCTTCACGTAGAAGCGCAGGTTGACCTCGGGGAAACGCTCGTGGAACGGAATCCGCATGCCCATCACGCGCGTGTCGAGAAAATCGAACGCAACGAGACTCACGAGCGCGTCGCCCTTCCAGAGATCGAGTTCCGTGCCGGCGGCGAGATACGGGCGGAGCAGCGCGGCATCGATGGCCCAACTCACCATCACGATGTCGTGCCAGGCCGCCGTCAGAAAGGGACGCGCAGCGGTTGTCGCGGTCGGTTCGTTGATCATCCTGCAATCTCACACCGAACCGCGTATCGACGCGAGCACTCTGTGACGCCGTGCACGTCTCGCAGGTACCGCCCTACGAACGATCACCACCATCATTGCCCCGGAGCTGTACATGCTGGTGTTCCCGACACTGCCTCGCATTGGTGCCGGGATGCCTGACCTATTCTATCGACGCGCGCCGAACTGACGATCGCCAAAGGCATGACGTCGTCGGCACGGGTGCGTTACACGGGAGTCAACTCTGTCGCGTTCCCGCGTAGCAGCTCTTGCACATCAACGGCGGCATCGACTCGATGCTGCAGGTTCCGCACGACCCTGAGATGACCGGTCAGATCGCCCGCCGTCGTGTCGCCGACCTCGAGGCGCAGGAGATCCAGTCGAAGCGATTCGAGTGCGGCGATGGTTGTGGCAAGTCGCGCCTGCACGCGTTCACGGTCGGCGTGGTTACGTGCAAGCGCGGCTTCGATGTCCGACGGCTGCATGGCGCGAATGACGCGGCCCTGCGCCACGAGTCGCTCGTCGCGTGCACGCAGACGTTCGGCTTCCCGTGGCAGTGCCGACGCGGCCGCAGGCACATCGCGCAGCTCGTCGCGCACCGCCGGACTCAATCGCGCCAGTATTTCGTCGGCCGCATGGCCCAGACGGGTCGCGGTTGGCGCCGCATCGGGAAGCGCACGCATTTTGTCGCGTGGAGCGATAGCGCGTCCTGCCAGCCGCCTGAACTGCGAGGAAAGGGGTGCTCCGACGTGCTGACGCACCCAACGCGCGGCGCGGCTGCCGCGCCAGAGTTCGAGCACACCGCGCCCGATCAACACCGGCGGACCAACCAGTAGCGCCGCCTGCAGGATTGCCTCGACGGCGCCCGGCAACGCGTGGAACGAGGTCAGTCTCCCCAGCACCTACGCGAGCGCACCACCGATGGCGATGCTGCCGTTCTCCGGCTTCACGTCGCGATGGATCACGGCGTGCATCGGCACGATGTGCTACTGACTCCGCTAGCTGGCTGGTTGCAGGGTCAACCGAGCGACGATCGGCGAACTGACCCGTGCGGTCACCGGCATCTCCCGCCGCGCCTCTCCCGCCAGCAGGTCGGCGATCGAGGTATGGTCGATCGCCAGCTCGAAGTGCGAGGTGATGGCGATCCACTTGGCGTGCGCCCCGCAGGGTGAATCGCCGTCGCACGGCCGATTGCGAAGCAGGCAGAGACTTGCCTTGGGCCGATCGGTGAACGGCGCGATAACACGCGCGATGGTCAGCACCTCGGGCGCGATGGCGAGTGAAAATCCGCCTCCCGGTCCGCGACTGCTTTTGAGCACTCCTGCGCGCGCCAGTGCCTGCAGCGTCTTGGACAGATAGTTGCGCGGCGCGCCCAGGGCAGCCGCGATGGTGTCCGACGCGAACGTGGTCTGGTCGGGGAACTGGGCGATGAACAGCACAGCACGCAGGGCGTGCTCAGCGGTGGCGGAGAGCATGTGTGGAACCGGCGTAGGTCAGGAGAAGGCGCGCATCCTCATGTGCGTCTGCCTTGAGCATCGCGGACTCCTCCTCCGCCCGAAGTAGGGCGAATGCGGAATGTGGCGGGGCCATCCCTCACGCTGGTGTCCGATATTTCCCTGCAATGCACTCAAGGGCTCCGCAGCATTTCTCCGCTGTCGTCAGAACTCGCGCCGCTTCATCTCCTTGAAAATCTCTTCCGCTTCGGTGCCGGCGATCGGTTCCTTGCCGCCGCGCGTCGCCTCGAGCGTCGAGTCGAACGAGGGCCGAACCTGCTTCTTCGGCTGGGCGGCCTTGGCCGCCGTCTTCTTGATCAGGGCCTTGAGCTGTGAATCCTTCATCTGCGCTCCGGTCAGAGGGTTGGTGGAGGTTGGTGAAAAGCGCGGCGACTGTAAAGCGGCTACCGGCAGGAGTTACCGAATCGCCTTCATCAGCGCGGCGATGGCGGCCTCGAGCTGTTGATCCTTTCCTTTGTTGACCACACCGAACTCGTTGGACACCCGAACGTCGGGCTCGGTCTGCTGGTTTTCGAGGTACCGGCCGGTGGTCACATCTTTCACGCCGAGTCCGGGAACGCCCCATCGCAGCCCGTCCTGCAGCGTCTCCCAGCCGGCGAAGGTGCAGGTGCCGGGCGTGGGCATGCCAATCAGCGTGCCAAGCTTCAAGGCCTTGTAGGTGAACGCGTAGCAATGTCCGTCGCTGTAGTTCGCCTCGTTGGCGAGCGATACACTGGGCTTCGTCCAGCGGAAGTTCGGCTCGTAGCCGTTGCTCCGTGTATCGGTGGTGTAGTCGAAGAACTTCGTCCCGCTGAGGAACATGGCGAGGTCGGCGACCAGATCGCCACCGCTGTTGAAGCGTGTGTCCACGACGATGCCTTTGCGCGTCGCGTAACGCCCCATCACTTCCTCGAAGGTGGTGCGATAGGCGCCATCGTTCATACCGGGTACGTGGATGTAGCCCAGCTGTCCGTTGCTCAGGCGCTCCACTTCGTCCTGGTTCTTCTTGACCCATCGCGCGTACAGCAGGCGGTTCTCGTCGGCGATGGTGACGGGCTTGACCACGATTTCGTTGCGGCTTGCCCCATTCGCGATGGCGAGCAGCAGCGACTTGCCCGCCTTGCGATTGAGGAACGACGCGAGGTCACGATCGGCGGGAATGGCCTCGCCATCGATGGCTTCGATGATCATGCCGGCGCGCACATTGAGCCCGGCTCTGTCGAGTGGTCCATCCTTGATGACTTCGTCGATGCGCACGCCAGCGCCGACGTGACTCTGATCGTAGATCGCGCCGAGTGAGGCCGTCGCATCATCGGTCGGTGTCGTCGAGGTGAACGTCGCGCCGCTGTGGCTGATGTTCAACTCGCCGAGCATCTCGGCCAGCACTTCCGCGAACTCGTAGTTGTTGCTGATGTGCGGCAGGAACTTCGCGTACATCGACTTCAGGGCATTCCAGTCGGCGCCGTGGTAGCCCGCCGAATAGAACGTATCGCGGGTGCGCGTCCAGACGTGTTCGAACATTGCGGCACGTTCCGCGCGCGCGTCCACGAGCATCTCGCTGCTGATGGCGATCGCGTCGCGCTTGGCAGTCGTCGGATCGATCTTGGCGATGGTGCCGTCGGCGAGCAGGAAGATCGACTTCTGATCCTTGTCCCACACCATGCTGCCGCCGCTGGCGTCGAGTGTGAGCAGCATCTTCGTTTCGCGCGTGCGCACGTTCGTGGTCCAGAGGTTCATGCCACGTTCGAAACGCGCGAGATAATACAGCGACTCGCCATCCTTGCTCACCAGCGCATCGCCCATCGACGACGAATGAATGGTGAGACGTGCCTTGCGCGTATTGACCGCATCCAGGTCGAGCGATGGTTCAACGGGTCTGGGTTCAGCCGCCTTGACGGAGTCCTTGCGCGTCTTGGTCGTATCGGTACGGGCCTTGAGGGCGGCGTCCTCGACTTCCTTCACCAGCGCGAACTCGTCCTTGTTCAGACGAAAGCGATCCCACGCGTCCTGCGTGAAGAACATGGCGTACGCGTCCTGTTGCGCACCGCCGCTTTGCGCGACGGCCTTGAGTCCATCGCGATTGCTGAACCAGAGCATGCCCTTGCCGCCGGCAATCCACTTTGCGCCACGGTCATTGAATCCACTTTGCGTCAGGTTGGTGACGACGCCCTTGCCGTCGGTGCTGACGAGTCCAACTTCGCCTGGCGCGATGCCGGGAACCGCGTAGTCGAAGAGAATCCAGTTGCCATCGGGGCTCCACGCAAAGTGCTCCGTGGTACTGCTCGAGAAGAGATGCTGCTCGTTGAGCAGGGTGCGCGTCTGTCGTGACGCGATGTTGAAGATGCGAAGCGTGTTGCGATCTTCGAGGTAGGCAATCTCCTTGCCGTCGGGCGAGTAGCGCGCATCGTAGTTCTGGCGCGCGTTGGCAATGATCGCCGATTCACGCACTACCGTCGCCGCATAAAAGTACGGCTCGGCGTCACGTGTGCGTCGTGCTTCGTAGATGGCCCATCGGCCGCCACGTTCAGACGAGTACAACAGCGCCTTGCCGTCGGGTGCGAAGCTGAGGCCGACTTCAGTTTCCGGGGTGCTGGTGATGCGCTTCGTGACGCCGCCGTCCACGCTGGTCACGAACACATCGCCGCGCGCGATGAACGCGACTTCCTTGCCCGAGGGCGACACGGCGAGATCGCGCGCATTACCGGTGACAGGTACGACGCGTTCGGCGTTGGCTCTCGCATCGGATGCAATGGTCACGGCGACCTTCGAGGGCATACCGCCGGGCACCATCGTGTACACGTCACCGTCCTGCGAGAAGGCGAGGCGACTGTCTCTCGCGCGACTGAGGAAGCGAACGGGCGCTCCCTGGAACGACGTGAGCTGCTGCGAGCCCGTGCCGTCGACATTCATGCGATGGACATTGAAGGTGCCGCTGGCTTCGCTGAGATAGAAGATTGACCTGTCGTCGAGCGCGAAGACGGGTGTGCGGTCCTCGCCGACAAAGGTCGTCAGCTGGCGATGGGTGCCCGTTTTGAGGTCATGGAGCCAGATGTCGCGCGCAATGGCCGAGACCTGATGCTTGCGCCACGCATTCTCGCCGCCCTTGCGATCGTGGTACAGCATGAGCTGCCCGTCGCGACTGAACGACACATCTTCGGCCGGCGTCGTCAGCAGCTGCCGCGGACGACCGCCTGCCACGGCCACCTGATACAACTCGGGCTGTGAGCCCGTGGGGTACAGGCGGTTCGCCGCGGCGTCCATGCGCGTGCCACCAAACACGATCGACTTGTCGTCGACGCTGAACGAGTACGGATACTCCGCCGCCGAATGAAACGTGACTCGGCGCGCTTCGCCGCCGGCCGCCGCAACCACGAAGACATCGAAGTTGCCGTAGCGATCGCTGGCGAACGCGATCTGTGTTCCGTCGTGACTCCACACCGGCATGAAGTCGTGCGCCACGTGGGACGTGATGGCGGTCGCTGCGCCACCGCTCGTGGCGACGCGATAGAGATCGCCCTTGTAGGTGAACACAATCGTCCTGCCGTCCGGCGAGATCGACGGGTATCTGAGCCAGCTCGCGGGCGCCTGCGCAGTGAGTGGGGCCGCGACGCCCGCGGCGAGGAGGAGGGTGGCGAGAGAGAGGCGAAGCATCATGACGATCACTCAGGGGGAACGGCGTGGAGCGCCCGGCGCACGATGGTGTGCGCGGACGGGTTTGGGACGGGACCTGGCCAGCTCATGAATCCCGCACGACACAATCACGCGTGATCTCGCGAACAGATGTGCATCCCGCCAATCCCATCGTGAGATCGAACTCTGCACGGATGTTCGCCAGCACCTCGCGCACACCCGCTTCGCCTGCGATCGCGAGTCCGTAGACGTATGGGCGGCCAAGCAGCACGGCGGATGCGCCGAGGGCGAGCGCCTTGAAGACGTCTGCCCCGCTTCGTACGCCGGAGTCGAGCAGCACTGGTATGCGTTGTTGCACGACATCGATCACTGCGGGCAGCGCGTCAAGCGAGGCAATCTCACCGTCGATCTGACGTCCGCCGTGATTGGAGACAACCACGCCGTCGACGCCGTGTTCGAGCGCGAGTCGCGCATCATCCGGATGCAGGATGCCCTTGAGAACGATTGGCAGCGTGGTCATCGCGCGCAGCCGTGCCAGATCGGACCACTGCAACGATGGCCGCGAGTACGTCGCCACGAAGCGCCGTACCGCATTGCGCGGCCAGCCGGTTTTTAGCTTCTCGACGAGCGATCCCGGCGTGCGCGACAGCAACTCACGCAGCACGCCAAGGGTGTGCATGCTGAGTCGCGTAGGTGGTGCCGGTGCGTCGAAGGGGAGTTCGAGTTCGCGACGAAAGACCGGATCGCTGACGTATTGCGCGATCCCCATGCCACGCATGAACGGCAGATGCGCGAGATCGAGATCGCGCGGTCGCCAGCCGAGCATGGTCGTGTCCAGTGTGAGCACGATGCCGCGGCATTCACAGGCTTCTGCGCGTCGTACGAAGCTCTCCACCAGTGCGTCGGAGCGCGACCAGTAGAGTTGAAAGAAGCGTGGCGCGTCACCCATCGCGCTCGCGCACTGCTCCATCGCCACGGAGGCCTGATTGGAGAAGATCATCGGCACGCCTTCATGTGCGGCGGCGCGTGCGACGGCCAAGTCCGCGTCGCGATGCACCAGCTCGAGGACGCCGATCGGCGCGGTCAGCACGGGGGCCGTCATGGCGCATCCGAACACGGTGGTGCGAGAGTCGCGCTGCTCCACATTGCGAAGGACGCGCGGCACGATGCGCCAGCGATCAAAGGCGCGCACGTTTGCCGCCATCGTGTCCTCGCGCCCCGCGCCGCCCACGACATAGGCCGTCGCTTTGGTGCTCATGACCTCGAGTGCGCGCGCTTCGAGCGCGATCGACGAGACCGGCACGCAGGGCCGACGTCCGGCGACGCCGTCTACGTAGATCGCACCCTGTCGCTGTGATCCGATCACGACGGACTCTCCCCGATGGCGACGATGGCCGCAACGTCAAGGGTCGTGGTCAGGGCACGCGACGAAGTGGAGGACGGCATGGCGGTGAAGCTGGCGACCGCCCGCACGGGCGTCCAGCAGTGCGCCACCTCTTATCGGATCAGAGGCGCGTTCGCCGATGTGCCGACGTTCGCCGATGTGCCGACGTTCGCGCGCTCACCCGCCCCAGTGCTGCGCGAGGCGTCGGCCGGCGTAGATCCCCACACCGGTGCCGACCATCGACAGCGCGAAGGCTGTGAACATCCCGACGCTCTCGCCGATGTACCACCCCACGCTTCCAAGCACGAAGGTGCACAGCGTGATCAGCAACCGGTTCACATCGCTCTCCGTATGAGACGCTCGCGGCGCATTCGCCGCCCCGCATCGGCATGTATCCACGCCCACCGAGGCAGACGACAGGGCGTTCGGATCGCCACATTGCACGCGCGACAGGATCGTTTCACGACAGGTAAAAATCACCGTTGACAGTTTTGCAGGTCCGTGCTAGCGTCTTGGAGCACAAATTTCAAGATGGGCGCGCGAAGCGCGTGGATGCGGGAGCAGCGGGCGACTTCGGGGACCTGGCTTATCGCGGGTCCCTTTTGCTTAGCAGTACATCAGGGCATTCGTGCAGGGCCGGTATCGACGGATACCGGCAGCCCCACGCGGGGGTCATGTCCGCGAACAACGAGTGCTCGGTGCGTACGGCAGGGCCGGACTCCGAACACACAGCAACAGGAGCAGTGCCATGCGTACGACCGGCAAGGTGAAGTGGTTCAACGACGCCAAGGGTTTTGGATTCATCACGCCCGATGACGGCTCGAAGGATTGCTTCGTTCACCACTCGGCAATTCAGGGCGGCGGTTTCCGCACCTTGGCCGAGGGCGAGCGTGTCGAATTCGACATCGTGCAGGGCCAGAAGGGTCCCGCGGCCGAGCAGGTCACGAAGATCCGCGGCTGATACAGCGCGGGAGTCGCGACACGTTGAAGAAAGGGCCGCCGACATCGCGTCGGTGGCCCTTTGGCTTTCTTGACGCCTTCGCGGTGCTCGATCAGGCGCGCGATACCAACTCCAGTTCTTCGCGTTTCCGCACACTGTCGTAGTGCTCCTCTTCGCTCCGTGCGGCCAGGTATCCGCGCAGTCCATCGGAGATTCCGATCACGACATTGCGAACCGATGCGGATGTTGGAGAGTCTTGGCATGTCGCTGGCGACTGCGTTGCCAACCCGCGCGACTTCTGTCGGCGTGTCATTTGCGGATCGCCCGTATTTTCGCGAAGCGATGTGAACGCGGTCGTTCGATGTCGCACGCGAACCGTGGACGTCGGCCTTCCGTCACGCGATGCGGCACGCAGGCACGCACCTTCATGGACTATCTGGACGCCTCGGCGAGAGTGGGCCGAACCATTCGTCTGCCATGATCACCAGCGCCGGATGGTTTGCTTCGGGCGCCCACGCCATCGAGCCGCGATGCGTCTCCGGAAACTCGGACGCGACGGTCCATTGCTCGATGGCGCGCAAACGCTGGTTGATGAGGGCCAGGTCGTCTCGCGAGACGCCATGCCACTCCCTGATGCCCGTTGGACGGGAGCGCGGTCACCAGCAGCTCGCCGTGCAGGATCTCGTACCGGTTGCCGTCGTCGGGCAGGCGCTCAAGGTCGGACACGGTCCACACGGTACGATCCGGGTGCGGCCGCGAAGGTGCCTGCGTATGCGTGTGTGGCATGGCCATACGGTCAGCTTGGCGAGGCCGTCTGCGCAAGGGGCGAACATGCGCCGAGGGTAGCGCATGGTGGGTCGAAGCCCATCGCCGAAAGGTTGCGAGTGGCATCAGAAGCATGCGCGTCGCACGCAGCGGCTTGGCCGCCGTGGCCCTGCGCCCAACCGGCCGCCTGCGCTGGACTCGGCGGCCGCGCCGAGCGTATTGTGCAGTGGCTCCGATCGACCGCGTGCGGCGTGCGGACGCTGTGAGAACGCAGCCGGTATCGAAATCCCGCGAGCCGATGACGGCGCGTTGACGCGGCGGCGCAGGCTGGGTGCATGACACATTCCACGCGGAAGAGTCCAATGCCGACCGAGACACTGATGACGGCGGAGCAGCTGCTGCACAACCCGATCCCGCACAAGCGGACGGAGTTGGTGAAGGGGCGGCTGATCGTGAAGGAGCCCGCGGGTTACCCGCACGGACGCGTTGCCGCGCGACTGCTCATCGCGATCGGTCAGCACGTCATCGCAACGAAATCCGGTGAGATCCTGACCGCCGAAACCGGCTTCACGCTGCGGCGGGGCCCGGATACCGTGCGAGCGCCGGATGTCGCCTACGTCAGCAACGCCCAGATCGCCGGGCGCGCGTTGCGGGGCTTCGCCGAACTCGCGCCCGAACTTGTGGTCGAAGTCTTATCGCCCGACGATCGCCAGGGCGAGGTGCGCGAGAAGGTGCTCGACTGGCTCTCGACCGGGTCTCGTCTCGTTTGGGTGCTGGACCCCGAGCGTCGCACGGGGCGCGTGCATCGGGCCGATGGATCCGAGTCCAGCCTCACCGCGCAGGGCGCGTTCGACGGTGAGGACGTGCTCCCCGGGTTGCGTGTCCGGCTGGCTGAGGTGCTCGGCTGATCGTCACTCTCGAACCGCCGACGGCGGCCGGCGCTAGGCCGATCGCCATCCCCTTCCATGGCTGGGCAACCGCGACCCCGAACGCCCGTCTTGGACCGACGCCACGTCCCGCCATGTTCGACTGGCCCACGAGCAGGAAGAATTGCAGACGTGCATTTGTGGTCAGCGAGTCATTCGTACGATCCGCGCGCACGGGGGACTGCGCGTGGAGCGAGAGGGCCAGGCAGGATGCCCCCGCGAACGACGCGATCGCGAACGAGGACGTTGGGCGTGCGGGATGGTGACAGCAGCGGCCTGCGTTCTACATACGCCGACGCTACAAACGCCAGTGGTGTCGGCCCAATCGTCGCTCAGCTGGTCGGTGTGAGCAGCGGTGCAACTTCGCTGGCCAGCACAGGGAGCGCCTCCGCGAAGGCATCGAGGTCGGAGGGAGTGAGTCCGAGCCAGGCGAGCACTTCGGGATCGGGGTCCGTCGATTCGACCGTGCGCGAGTAACCGATATTTGCGCGTGCGGCGAGGCAGTCGGCAACGTGAACGATGGCCGTCAGCTGTCGCTCCGTCGGAGGTAGCGAGAGCGGCGCATGATGCCACCCGCTCACTCGTTGCAACGCCACCGGGAAGCGCCATGCGTGGGCAAGTGCTTCGCCGAATGCCTCGTGCGTCGCACCGATGTTCCGTAACTCCGCCTCGCGAAATGGAAGCGCCGGGTTCGCGTTCACGTCGGCCAGAAGCGCCACGAACTGGTCACGACAGGATTGCATCTCGACGATCAGTCCGATGTCGTGTATCAACCCGGCGAGGAATGCGTCGCTGGGGTCGACACCACGAACCTTGCCAGCAATCTGACGCGATGCGGTTGCAACGCCGATCGCGTGCGCCCACAGATCGCGCGGTTCAAACCCGCCGGGCAGTGCATTGACGCGAAACATCCGTGCCAGACTCGCGGCAATCGCAATGTTTTTTACGGCCGCGAAGCCCAACACAACGATCGCCGTCGATACGGACGAGACGTCGCGCCGCACGCCGTAGAACGCCGAGTTGACGACGCGGAGCACGCGCGCACACAGTGTCGGATCGCGCGAGAGCAGGCGATCAAGATCGTCGCCGGTGCTTTGCGGATCTTCCGCGAGACGCATGACTTCGAGCGCAATTTCGGGGAGTGTCGCCATCTGTCCCGCGCGCGCGATGGCTTGACCGACCAACGTTGTAGCGGCGGCAACCGGTGTCGGCGTGCGTGAGTCAGTCATGACAATCGTTGGGCGGAAGGGTGGCATCGAGCAATCGCACAAGATCTGCTTCCGGCATCGGCCGAGCCAGCAGATAGCCCTGCCCGTACCCGCAACCCAAGGCCTGCAGCATCGCCAACTGATCCCGCTCTTCGATCCCTTCGGCGATGACATGGAGTCCCAGGTTATCTGCGAGCGTGACAATGGCATGCAGCAGCGCGGCGAAGTCGCGCCCGCGACTCAGGTTCGACACAAACGCGCGATCGACCTTCAATACATCGAGCGGGAATTCCTGCAGACACGAGAGCGATGAATAGCCGGTGCCGAAATCATCCATCGCCAACCGAATTCCACTGGCGCGAAGGTCGGCAAGCAGTCGCAGCGCCACCGTGCGGTTCTGCATGATCTGCGATTCGGTGACCTCCAGCTGCAGCTGGTCGTGACGCACGCCGGTCTCCTGTAAAACGCGCGTGATCTTCCCGATCAAGTCGGGATCGGCAAACTGCACACGGGAGAGATTGACGCTGATGTATTCCAGCTGCTGCGCTGTCCCCTGCGCTTGCCAGCGTGCGAACGCGAGGCATGCTTCGCGCAGTACAAAGTCGCTCAGCGGAAGGATCAGATTCGATTCTTC